>JAEUII010000010.1 GCA_016795145.1 Planctomycetaceae bacterium | reverse complement strand
GAGGTTGGCAGCACTTTTGCGTCACCGAAGCGACTCGCTGGCAGTGCTCCTGAAGCACCAGCACTCTCATCGGCAAACGTCAACGAGAATCGCAGTGCGGGGACTCAGGTTGGAAGCCTGACCGCGATTGACGTCGACCAGGTTGATGCACAGGTGATGCAACTGGTTTCAGGTGCAGGAAGTGCTGACAACGGGCTTTTTCGAATCAGCGGAAATCAACTGGTTCTTAATGTGAAGCCGGACTACGAACTCAAGTCCCAATACCAGATTCGAGTGCGCGCGACTGACTCAGGGCGTAACAGTGTGGAGCAGCCGCTGATTGTCACGGTGAATGACCTTCTTGAGGTTGAGCAGTCTGTTACTGGCGACGGTACAGCACAACGCTCCATGGTTCAGCAACTGTCCGTTCGCTTTGACAATATCGTGAACATCGACCCCGGAGCGTTGACGGTCACACGACGAGACGGCAACGGCATGGCGGGAGGCGTTGTGACCACAGCCTTTACCACTCAGGTGGTGAATAGCAGGACCGTTGCAACGATCACCTTCTCCGGCGCGATGACTCGAGATGCCTTTGGCACTCTGGTCGATGGATATTACACGCTGGTCATTGACGGCAGCAAAGTTCATCGCGTTGGTCTTGCGTCACTGCTTGATGGCAATCGGGATGGCGACGAAGGCGGAGACTATGCGTTTGGCTCGGTCGCAACCGACAAGTTCTTTGCTCGATTCGGTGATCTGGATGGTGATGGAATCGTCGGCAGCAACGATTACTCACAGTTCACGCAGGCCTACGGGAAATCAGCCGGTCAGGCGGGCTATCGACGAGAACTCGACTACAAGGGAGTGGGGCTGATCCGAGTCTTCGACTTCAACGAAATTCGACGTCGGCTCAATGTGCTTCTGCAATTCTGAGCCCCCGTGTTTCTGATCGCGATGATCTGACTCTCTTATTTTGGTGACAACATGGCGCAGTGCATTCGATGTGTGTCCGGTCTGGTAGCCTGTCTGTTCTTTCTGTCGCATGCTCAGTCCGGCGTTATCCTGAGCGTGGACTGGAATCCCGGTGCGGCCGGCATTCAGTCGGACATACTGACTTCAGCAGGAAGCAACATCACCGCCAATCTTGTCCTTCAGTTGACGGGCACCACGACTCTCAGTTCCTACGGGTTTTCTTTGCGATTCGACACGAATGAACTGAACTTTGTGTCTCGTGCAGAAACTCCTCCGCCAGGATTTGATGAGATTGATTTCAGCAATCCATTCACGGAGAACGCCGGGACGGGCTTTGCTCCGATCGGTGATTACGGCGAACTGCTGCGATTTGACGGCGGAGCAGTTGGACCAGGAATTTCAGCTCCCGGTGAGTTTGTTATCGCATCGCTTGTCTTCAATGCTGTGGCTCCTGGTGGAACAAACACAGACGTCGATGTTCTTGCCGGCACATTTGAGCCTCTGTTTGATGACTTCTTCGATTCCAATGGCGATAGCCTTCTGATTACCGGAGACGTTCAATTTGCCGGGGGATCAGTGAGTCTTCTCTCCGGACCAGCCGCTGTTCCGGAACCTGGATCCTTCGTTCTGCTGTCACTTGGCGCTGCAGGCGCTTTCCTGAAGTGGCGAAGAAAGCGCTTGACGTGCGAGGAAGGGATCGATGATGCGACTGAATAGAGACTGAGCCACCCGTCATCTTCTTCACACGCCTCTTGTTGCAGCTGGTCTCCACTGCCCGCTGTCCACGGTGCCCTCTCCCGAGCTTGCTGTCGCTCGCTCGGCCTCTCCCCGACTTCGTCAAGGAGAGGAGGGATTTGGAGGGCTTGCCTGATTGGCCACTTCGCAATTTTGCTCCGTCACTTTTCGTGGGATGGCCGGAACCTGTAGCATGCGGGTCTGCTGAGTTTGATCCTTCCTGTGACGGAGTCTTCAAATGTCCCGCCTGAACATCTTGTGGCGTCGTTGTGCTGTCCTGACTGTTACCGCGTTGTGTTTCCTGACGGCGTCGGTGCAGGCGGGTGACAAGGTGGAGATTCGCAAGGGCGAATCGTCGACGCTGGATGTCACGATCAATGGCCAGCCATTTGCCGTCTACAACTACGGCGAAACGCTGCCGAAGCCCTATCTGCTGCCTGTTCGAACGGCGGCCGGTGTCGTCATCAATCGAGAACTCGGGGATCCATCCGACGCCGATCATCCGCATCACAAGGGAATGTGGAATGCGATCGACGAAGTCAACGGTGTGAAGTTCTGGGCGGAGAAAGGCGTGATCCGCAATACTCAGGTGGTCGTCCATTCGACCGATGCGGCATCGGCGTCCCTCGAGGCCACCAACGAGTGGCTGAATCCGGAGACTGAAAAGCCGGAAGTCATCGAAAAGGCGATGATCACCTTCTTTCCAAATCGTCTGATCATCTACGACATGACGTTTACTGCTCCTGGTCATGAAGTGGTCTTCGAAGATACCAAAGAAGGCCTGTTCGGCTTCCGTGTTGCTCCGTCCATGAAGGAAAAAAATGGCGGTCGAGTCGTCGCGAGTGACGGAACGAAGACAACGGCCAACTGCTGGGGTAAAGCCTTTCCGTGGATCGACTACAGCGGAGAAGTGAATGGAAAGACGGTCGGCGTCACGATCATGGATCATCCGAAAAATTTCCGACCATCCCGCTATCATGTGCGTGACTACGGTTTGTTCTCGATCAGTCCGTTCGGAGAAAAGGCCTACACGAATGGTGCCAGCGAAGCCGCTCCCGTTCATCTAAAGGCCGGTGAATCTCTTCGCCTGCGATATGCGATGTACTTCCATGACGGTGACGCGGAAGCTGCTCAGCCACAGAAAGCCTATGAGCAGTTCGTGAAGGCGGAAAGCCCGTAAGCCGTCCTGTCTCGCAATAACCGGAGGGCTCGCGCCCTTCCGCTAACTTTCGAATGGCTCGTTGTCGCCACATTTGTTTGCTTGCCTGATGCAACACCATGCTGAACCCGAAGCTCTATAAAAGCAGTCGAGTCTATGACTTCTTTATGAAGTCGCTCGGTTACGAACGCAGTCTGGATCGTTTCCTTCGCAGTCTGGCGCTGGATTATGAGGGGCCCATCCGCATCCTGGATGCCGGTTGTGGCACGGGTGTTCTGGGGTTGCATCTGCTGGAAAGATTCCCGGAAGCAAAGCTGATTGCGACGGACCTGGAGCCGAACTTCCTGACGACGACTCTGGCCAACGCGGACGCTCGAGGAATCAGTTCCTCACGCGTCACCGCGGGCGTTGCGAACATCACGCGTCCCAACGAGCTGACTCATCTGGACGGCACCAAAGAAACACTGGCGGATGAATCGATCAGCATCATCTGCATCGGTGCGGTCGTTGGCTATTCGGATGATACGAAAGCCAGCATTCGGCAAATGGTGAAGATGCTGGCTCCTGGCGGAACGCTGATCAACATCGAGATGAACGAGAGTCCGTCCGGTCGATTCGTGTCGCGACGCTATCACTATTCCAACATTGCTCTGTCGGTCATGCAGGACGTACTGCGAGAAGAAGGCTGCGAAGTCTCCTTCACGAAACTGAGCCTGGTTCATCTTCCGGCCAAGCTGACTCGAGTCGGCATCATTGCTCGCAAGCCACGGAAGTAGGCATGGCAGTGAGACCTCCAGTTACCGGAACGGCGCAAGCCGTCCGGTTACGTCCTTCTGTGCAGCGGCAACTCAGTTGGTTCGTTTGCGAAGTTCCGTCTGCAGGACAGAGACTCTGTCCCGCAGCGTTTCCAGATCGGAAGCAAGCAATGCCGATTTTTCTGTCCCCGTTAAACCCAGCAACTCTTCGAGCAACTGAATCTTGCCGATGAGTTCACCCTCTTCACGACCCTGAATCAGCAGTCGGTCGGCGAGCGAACCAGGTACGAACTTGGTGGGCAGGATACTCGCGAGTGTCTGCTTGTAGTCCTCGTCGTCGATGTTCTTGTTGACCGTCATGACATAGACTCCAATTGCTTTGGCCCATTCTGCAAAACTAGCAGCAGGCAATGCCCGGCCGATCAATACGAGGATCTCACGCAGTATTTCGACCAGATGTCGGCTTCGACTGTATTTTAACAGTCTTAAGGTGTTCCTCAAAACGGATTCTCCCTTGATCTCCGCATCATCCAGGCGGCTCAGGTCCAGCAACGGCGGCTGAAAGTGAATCTGATACTCAGCCAGAGCCGCCGGGGTTGGAATCAGCCCCTCAAGATTTCTTGCTGCGGACCAGGCGTTTTCTCCGTGGTAGACCAACAGCGGCACGATTGGACAAAGTGACTCGCCGTCTCGCACTCGCTTCTCCCAGATTCGCACCATGTAGCTCAGGACCTGCAACATTGTGAGCGGATCGGATTGGCTTTTATGCTCGAACAGAAAATAGACCAACGCCTGCTTGCTGGTCGCATCTGCAGGTGTATTGGTCAGTTCGACCGAAAACAACAGGTCCGAGAATTTCTCACGCAGATCGGGATCAACAAAGCTGCCCTTCTCCAGCTGCAGTGTGTCGAGATTCAGTTCCGCCAGAGCTGCAGGAGAGAGTTGTGTTTCAATGAGCCCCCTTGCGTTGGGCAAATGGGACAAAGCAAAGTGAAAGAAGTTGTTGTGTGGCGTAGGTAGTTGTTCCATAAGCACGTCAGTATAAATTCACATACGTCCTCATAAAAGCAACAGCAGGAAGCGGATGCTGGGCATCACGAATGAACGCTGTTGCCCTAACCTCGTAGATCGGCATTTATCCACGGTTACGAATTGCGTGCTGGGTTCGCGCCTGAGCGGGAATAGCGTGGGAGGCCTTGGGGGATTTGTTTGTCCCAGCGGTCAGAATATTCCGGCTGTGACGGCTGTGAGGATCTTCGGTGGGAACGAAATGCCGGGTCCCTCTCCCGCTCGTCGGTAAACACGTGGTAAACTGTGACGGCGAACAAACTTCCGGTCTGGCGTCACAGACTGGGCAAGAACGCCTGCACAGGAAGACATTCATGTTACATGCCGTGATCATGGCCGGTGGCAGTGGGACTCGATTCTGGCCTCAGAGCCGTCAGCGCATGCCGAAGCAGCTGCTTCGACTGGCCGGTGATCGAACCATGATTCAGCAGACTCTGGATCGCTGCAGCGAATGGGTCGACGCGTCGCGCGCGTGGGTCGTTACGAATGATGTGCAGGCGGAAATGACTCGCGAACAGCTTCCGGAACTTCCGGCAGCAAATGTGCTGGTGGAACCTGCTGCAAGAAATACGGCTCCGTGTGTGGGACTGGCAGCGATCGAGATCCTGGAATGCGATCCGGATGGCATCATGTTTGTCATGCCGGCCGACCATGTCATTCAACCGGTCGAAGCGTTCGCCCGAGGTGCTCGTCGCGCCATTGAGATCGTCGAGAAAGACCCAGGCTGCCTGGCCCTCTTCGGTGTCATTCCGGCGTTTCCGGCGACGGGTTATGGCTACATTGAACGAGGCACACAGATTGCCGATGGCTCGCCTCGCGTTTACAGCGTGAGCGCGTTCCGTGAGAAGCCGCATCAGAGTCTTGCCGAACAATATCTTCGCGAAGGTCGGTTCTTCTGGAATTGCGGGATCTTCTGCTGGAAGGCTCAGACGATCATCGATCTTCTGGAACGCTATGAGCCGGACCTTCACGCCGGCCTGATGAAGATTCGTGACGGCATTCGAGCTGGTCGTCGCGAAGAAACGATTGCATCCGAGTTTCCAAAGCTGAAGAGCATCTCGATCGACTACGCGGTGCTCGAACGCGCTCAGGATGTCGTGGTCGTTGAAGCGCCGTTTCAATGGGACGATGTCGGAAGCTGGCTGTCGCTGCCGCGTCTGAACGGAACGGATGCCGAAGGAAACACGGTCGACGGTCCCTTCTGCGGCGTTGATACTCAGGGCTGTATCGTGCGAACAACGTCCGATCATCTCGTCGCGACCCTGGGCCTGCGAAATCTGATCATCGTGCACACGGACGATGCGACTCTTGTCGCCGATGCTGCGCAGTCAGAACGCATTCGAGAAGTCCTGACGCAGTTGGAGAAGCAGGGACGGAAGTCGTTTCTGTAGGTGCCGCTTGCCGAGCGACACTTCGCGGCCTTGCCGCGACCAGCGACGTTTGGTTGTGCCTTGATCTTACTGGCCGTCGTGGAACAGAGCACCGCCACGTCGAGCTTTGTTGGTGAGAGGGTTTGCATCGCGTGCGTTCCAGACCGCGGTTCGCCTGTCGGCGAAAGTCCTTTCCGGCAGAAAGGACCTACTGTGCCCCTGCCGAGCGGCACTTCGCGGCCTCGCCGCGACCAGCGACGTTTGGTTGTGCCTTGATCTTACTGGCCGTCGTGGAACAGAGCACCGCCACGTCGAGCTTCTTGGCGAGAGTGTGTGGATCAAGTGTGTGCCAGAACGTGGTTCGCCTGTCGGCGAAAGTCCTTTCCGGCAGAAAGGACCTACTGTGCCGCTTGCCGAGCGGCACTTCGCGGCCTCGCCGCGACCAGCGACGTTTGGTTGTGCCTTGATCTTACTGGCCGTCGTGGAACAGAGCACCGCCACGTCGAGCTTTGTTGGTGAGAGGGTTTGCATCGCGT
>JAEUII010000004.1 GCA_016795145.1 Planctomycetaceae bacterium | reverse complement strand
ATTTGCTGCCAGGATTTTCTAGCGGAACGGCACAAGCCGTCCGGTGAATCCATCTCGCTGACTCACCGGAGGGCTCGCGCCCTGCCGCTAAAACCATGCACTGGACGGAGCGCCGGATCTCTGACCGTTCAGGCCGAAATCGCGCAAAATTGACAGTCACCGGAAGAGAGCAACGGCCGTGCCAGTCGCTGCCGGATCTTTCCTACGTCATGCCTGAATCGTGTGCTGGAAAAATCTCACTGAGAAAATCGTAAAGATTTTCTGGAGAACGACTTACGCACAGCGACTGCGCGACCGATGCGGGCTCGCCCGGATGCATTTCCCCCTGCTCCGAACCAGTCTTCCGCGTCATCCAGAAGAATGGTTGCCAGTGGATTCGAACATCCAGAAGGAATTCTCGCTTTTCCCAGTGGCGCGCAATCTGAATCCGTTGCGCCAGCAGCGAGTCACGGAGGCTCTGTTTGGAAGTAGTGGATCTTGCCAAAGATCCCCGAGTTTCAGCGCCGTCCCCAACATCCACGACCCATGAATCAAAAGTCCTCGAAGCACTGCCGCAGGTCGGAACTCTAGGGAGTTCCTCTACGGTCCAGAGCGTTCAAGACGAAACAGGGCTGGCTACTTTTCAAATGGCTCTGGCTTATTAATTTCACGCAGAGACTCGAGCCCTTCACGCAATAACGCAACGTCCGATTCTGCAAGGCCGGTGTCCCGGACGTCGAGTTCTTCCAGCGTTTGCAACTTCCCGAGGAACGCCACTGATGCAGATGTCAGCTTCGTCCCCTTCAAGCGCAGTATGCAAAGTTTCTGGGAGGCATCTCCAACAAGATTCTCGATGAGTTTGTCGGTGACACCCGTTCCCTTGAGGTTCAAGTTGAACAGCTGAACCTTCTGCGTCAGTGCAATGACACCGTCATCAGTGACCATGGTGTTCGCAAGATTCAGTGTATAAAGCTCCGGACAATCCTGTAGCGGCTGAAGACCTGCATCCGTAATGGCGGTGTCCTGCAACTCAAGTCTGGAGAGAGCCTTCAACTTGCTCAGCGGAGCCAGCGCCGCGTCACTGACCTTTGTGTTGTGTAATTCGAGCGCCGTCAATGCGGAGTAGTTTGATACCTTCTCAAGACACGTTCCATCGATTGCGGTGCCTGCCAGTGACAAAGTCTCCAGCGCCGGCAGCGATGGAAGCTGACTGACCTCAGCGTCTGTCACCGGCGTGTCGAACAACAGCAGGCTACGCAGCTTTGGACAATTCAGATCCTTCAGTCCGCTGCCGGTGATCTTCGTTTTTCCCAGTGACAACGTCTTAAGCTCAGGCATCGTCGCGAACAACTTCAGGTGTTCGTCAGTGATCTGCGAATCTGACGCATAAACAAACGTTGGCCCAATCTTCTCCGCCTTGACTCCCGCGGCGACAAGCTTGGCTACAATCTGTGGATCGACCCCAGAATCCTCCGCTGCGGACTCCACGGCGCCCATGTCGATGGCCCCAGGATCTGCTGCGTTAGATGTGTCTTCCTCCGTCCCGCCGCAGCCCTGGCAAACGAGCAGACAAAACGTCACGGAAAACCGAAGGACAACTGATCGTTCCTGATCGCTAAACACTGTAACCCCTCTCAGACAGAACAACGCCTTGAACCACTCTGATGGCTCAACATAATCCACATGAGGCGGCAATCAAAATCACATCCGCTTTGACTGCAAAGTCGAATACTCACGCGGGCTTGCGAATATGGACCCACGTATGAACGTGTGGGTCGCCGCGGAAATACCAGACGGTATTCGGTCCTTCGACCTGCCAGACATCCCATATGCCATCGTTGCCAACATCCATGTTGCTGTAGTAGGAAAAGTGCAACTGGTCGAAGCCGGCTGCCTCGATCAGTTTCATGCTCTCTTCAACATCCGCCTTGCGGAATGGAGCGAGTACATCCTTCATGACTTCCTTCGCAAGGTTCTTCTGGTCGGCCGACATTTCAGAAACAGGCAGGCCGGCAAACTGGCCGGGCATTCGAAGAGCCACTGTGGCCTTTTGCTGCTCTTCACGAGCATCCGTTCGCAGGGCAATCTTGCGCTGCTTCTCGTCCAGAGCTTTGAACAGTTCATTCGCTCGCTTTGCCTGATACCAGTACACATTCCCCGGATGATCAGGTGCTTCGTTGAAGTCCCCTGCAGCATGTCCGTAGAAGATCGGACCACCAAAGGCTGCACCATCGACGGAGTCTCCATCGACTCGCCGAGTGACATGTCGACCCGTCAAAACAAATTCGAACTTGCCTGATCCCGGA
>JAEUII010000451.1 GCA_016795145.1 Planctomycetaceae bacterium | reverse complement strand
GATGCGTCACAGCTGCGCTCACATCATGGCCCGCGCTGTCATGAGACTGTTCCCAGGTGTTGGCCTCGCGTTCGGTCCAACCACTGGACAGGGGTTTTACTACGACTTCGATCTGGCGACTCCGATTCGCGAAGATGACTTCCCCCGTATCGAAGCGGAGATGCAGAAGATCATCGATGCCGCCGAACCCTTTGAACGATTCGTTGCCGATCGTGAAGAAGCGATTCAGCTGTGTTCAGATCTCAAACAGACTCTGAAGACTGAGCACATCCGAACGGGTCTTGCCGATCATCCGACTCTCAGCTTCTACCGCCAGGGAGAATTCGTGGACCTGTGTCGAGGTCCGCATATTCCTCACGCGGGAAAGGTCAAGGCATTCAAACTGACGAGCGTTGCCGGATCCTACTGGAAAGGCAACTCCGCAGGTCCTCGCCTGCAGCGTCTGTACGGCATCGCGTTCTTCGACAAGAAGGACATGAAGACGCATCTGGAGCAGCTTGAAGAAGCAAGAAAACGCGATCACCGCGTCCTTGGTAAGCGACTTGGATTGTTCACCATCACGAACGACGTCGGTCCGGGACTGTGCCTGTGGCTGCCCAAGGGTGCGACGATTCGCGCGACGCTGGAAGAGTTCATCAAGGCCGAACTGCTTCGTCGAGGCTATCAGCCGGTGTACTCGCCGCACATCGGGCGCGTCGAGATGTACGAAACCAGCGGACACTTTCCCTACTACCGTGATTCGCAGTTCTCACCCATCTTTGGTCATACGGCCGGGCAACTGGTCGACTACTGGATTCGATGTCTCGATCCGCGTGAAGCAGAACCCGCTCCACCGTCACCAGACGATGAACGAAAGCTTCTGGAAGCAGCTCGCGTCCTGGGGTTTGATGTCAAGGACTTCCCGGTCAATGGTTCGAACGACCAGAAGCGTGAAGTACTTCGTCGTTGGGAACAGACTCAGGAACGTTTCCTGCTGAAGCCGATGAACTGCCCACACCACGTGCAGATGTACAAGGCGATGCCGCGAAGTTATCGCGACCTGCCCGTGCGGCTTGCAGAATTCGGGACGGTGTATCGCTACGAGCAATCGGGCGAACTGAACGGTCTTCTGCGAGTTCGAGGTTTGACTCAGGACGATGCTCACCTGTTCTGCACGCCGGAACAGGTTGAGAAGGAGTTCAAGGAAACGCTCGGACTGGTGAAGTTCGTTCTTCAGTCTGTGGGCATGGACGATTATCGCGTTCAGCTCTCAACACGCGATCCGAATTCCGACAAGTATGTTGGAAGCGACGAACTGTGGTCCAACGCGGAAGCAACTCTGCGAAAAGTGCTGACTGAAGAAGGCATGAACTTCGTCGAGTCGCCTGGTGATGCGGCATTCTATGGTCCGAAGACAGACTTCATGGTGAAGGACTGCCTGGGCCGTGAATGGCAGCTGGGAACCGTTCAGCTGGACTACAACCTGCCTGAACGATTCCAGCTGGAATACACCGGTGCGGACAACAAGCCTCACCGTCCCGTCATGATTCATCGTGCACCATTCGGTTCAATGGAGCGATTTTGCGGCGTTCTGATCGAGCACTTTGCCGGTGCTTTCCCTCTGTGGCTTGCACCGGAACAGATTCGCGTGTTGCCATTGAGCGAGAAGTCGGATGACTACGCCACGGAAGTCGCGGCGAAACTGCGGCTTGCCGGATTCCGAGTCTCCACGGATCTTCAGAGTGCTCGCGTTCAGGCCAAGATTCGTGAAGCACAGATGGACCTGATCCCGTACATGCTGATCGTTGGTCCAAATGAAGCGGAAACGAATTCGGTTGCTGTTCGCTGTCGTATCGACGGCGATCGGGGAGTGATGACGTTGGATGATGCGATTGCGAAACTGGTTCAGGAACGAGACGGTCGAACGATTCGCCAAATTCCAAAGCCCACAGCGGCGCCGGTATCAGTCACTGCAACTGCTGAGGACAATGAGTACTAAGAACGGTTAATAGCGACGACGCTCTGGTGGTCGTTCACACTGCCGTTCGTTCACTCGGCCAAAAAGAAAGCCCGACTGGATCCAAATCCAGTCGGGCTTTTTCATTTGTGGACTCAACGAGCCATACCCCACCGGGTTCATCCCGGTGGATCACGGCTTATGCACTACTCAACGCTCCAGCTTCTTGATTCATCCCAACCCGCTGCGTAAGCGAGGGATACTCGAGGCATTCGATCCCTCACTGACGTTTCGGGTTACGAAGTGGTGCTAAGTCACGTTCTGGTAAGATCTGCACGGGAAAGTCACATGCTCGTTTGAAGCTTAGTGAGCGTGCCCGTCGCCTGGCTTCTCGAGCTTGGCGGTCTTTTCTGCATCCGTCATTTCATCCCAGTCTTCCAGACACGGAGGACAGCAGAAGCCAACCTTCTTGCCGTTGAAGTCCCGAGTGAGTTCCGGCGTCAGTTCATCAGCCTTCACCTCGCTACCCATAATCGGACAGACCTTGTTCACGACCGTGATGCCTTTGTCTGCCACAACATCAGTCGTTGAATCGCCACAACCCACAGACAGACCCAGAGTCGCCAGCATGCAAAGAGCCAGTGTTTTTCGCATTATCATGATCCCGTAGAAAGAGTTACGCTGAGTTTAGTCCCGACAGAACGGGTTTGAAGACCGGATCGGCAAAATCCTCGTTTCCGATCCGCTGAATCCATCGTTCGGAAAGAAAGGCTGGCAAATTTCAGCGTTTTCGAGTTCCGGCACTCCCTGATGACGACATATGCTTCGAGTGCAGGATGGAATACGCTGCCAGAAGCCTGGTTTTGCAGATCCGGTGCCTTCAGACGGCCGATCCTGCCGGTTCCATTTGGGCTCCGAATGAAACCTCAGATTCGATCAAACGCATAACACCGGTGATCCAGGGACGTGACGATGGGAGAGTATTTCAACGGCGAATCGCTCGCAGCGCTGCTGACGCTGACTTCGCTGGAACTAGTCCTTGGCATTGATAACGTCATTTTCATTGCCATCCTCTGCGGACGACTTCCTGAAAAGGATCGCGACAGAGCCAGAACAATGGGATTGCTGCTGGCCGTCGTCTCCCGCATCATGCTGGTTCTGGCGATCGGCTGGGTCATGGGCCTGACGAAGGTCCTGTTTCGCATGGGTGGATCCGCAATCACAGGAAAGAGTCTGATCCTGATCTTCGGTGGCCTCTTCCTTGTCTTCAAAGCGACCAAAGAAATCCATCACAAGATGGCGGACGCCAGGTCGGAACATAGTGCCGCACCAAAAGTCAGCACACTCTCCGCGGTGCTGGTGCAGATCCTGATGATCGACGTCGTTTTTTCTCTCGACTCCGTCATCACAGCAGTCGGGATGACCGGAGGACTGGCTCATCCGATTCCTATCATGGTCACCGCCATCATTCTGTCCGTGATCGGAATGCTGATCTTCAGCAAGGCAATCGTCGTCTTCATCGAACGCAATCCGACAGTGAAGATCCTGGCTCTAAGCTTCCTGATGCTGATCGGCGTGCTGCTGGTTGCCGAAGGATTCGATCACCACGTACCGAAGGGCTACGTCTACTTCGCGATGTCGTTCTCGTTCATCGTCGAGATGCTGCAGCTGTGGACTCTGAAGCCACCGACCAAACCCCCGGCACACAGCGGACAATATTAGAGGTTGGCAAAATCACCTTCTCCGCTTGCCCCGTCATTCCCGCGTCGGCGGGAACCTGGACGCATACTCGTAAATGTTCAACTTCTGACGTCAAGCTTGAACTTCTGGTCGAGCACCTTGCGAAGGACGCTGCAGCTCAGGGATCTTTAGCAAGATCCACTACCTCCTCCCCCAAACCCCGTTTGGGGGAGGTCGATCGAGCGCCAGCAAGATCGGGAGGGGGCCGTCAACGTGCGGCACTCAGCGACGAAGAAGCGCAATCCCGTATCACAAAATCGCCAGCGGATTACGCCGTGCTTCCAGAGTCCCGCGTGTAATCCCGACTCGATTCATCGCGTGCAGCGACGTCCAGACATGCTCGCCCGTCACGCTGCCATCCAGAAGTCGACGGTACAGAACCATCAGCTTCTGAATGTCATGAGCCGATTCTCTCAGCAGTTCAATTCGAAAGCGACGAACGCCTTTCTGCAGAAGTTCAGGCACCAGTTCAGCACCACTCTGAGGCGTCGCGTTGAACAGAGTATTCCGGCATCCAACGTCCGCAATCAGCGGGTGGTCCATACCCGTTCTGTCACGCAGTTCTACAAGATGAACATCACACGGACGTCCGCAGTTCGTCTTGTTCGTCCCCGGCGACAACATCGCGCAGAACACACAGTGCTCCATATGGAACATCGGCATATGCTGATGAATCACGACTTCAAGCCATGAGGCGGGGACCTGCGAAACCAGATCGCTTAACTGATCACGGTTCAAATCGTAGGACGGCGTCAACCAGCGAAGTCCCTGCGATTTCAGAAACTGTGCCGTCAGTTCATTCGTCACGTTCAGAGAATAATCTCCGACGACACTGACACCATGGTCTCGGAAGAATGCAAGCCCCGACAGATTACGGACCAGCACTCCATCCGGTTGGGCCTTGAGCATCATTCGGAACAGCCCCATTTCCCCGGGCTTCTGGATGCGGGGCGGTGCCAACAACAAAGTGAGTCCCGCCGTGCGGCATACATCAACCGCTTCCCGATACTCACGCAGATCCTGAAAGTCCGCGATCAACAAATCGGGCTTCACTTCAACGGCCGCCTTCAGCTGATCGAGCGTTCTACAGAGAAGGTGCAATCGAATTTCATTCAGTGCGGGACCATCGTCCGCCACCAGTGTACGAAGTCTTTGCAACGCACCGGGACTTGACTGAGCACGCTCGAGCCATGGCAGCGATGTGTTCAATTGTTCGAGCATTTGCTTTCGAATTTTCCCCAGCACACTGTGGGGGACCATCGGAACGCCAGCGATCGACACTTCCAGGTCCGACAGCTCAAAGACGGATCCGCCCAGACGGCCCAGCTGCTCTTCAAGCACTTCACGCGTCACAGGATGTTTCGTTGCGGTCTGAAGTGAAGACTCTGATTCCACCGAACATCGGCAACCGTTGGCTGCAACGCCTTCGACGTGCAGCTTCCGTCCGGTCTCGGCATGGACCTTCAATCGAAGCCCGACCTTGCGCTGAGGATCGGCATTTTCAAACGTTCGACGAAGCTGGCTGTTCAGTCGAGGATCGTCGGTCTTCCAGATTTGCTGGCCTGGAAAGATCTTTGAAAAGTCGAACGCATCTCGACCAAACGAGAGTTCAACAATGCCGGAATCCACCGGCTCACTCAACGCTTCGCCGTTGCGATACACATGGAAGACGCGTCCTCCCTGTTCTTCACCATGGAACCGATCCCCGTCAAATACGATTCCATCACCGGCCTGAATCGAATACTCCAGCTCAACTCGGATCCGATCCCACAGGACCTGCGTCACCTTGCCAAGCAGAACGCCTCGCTTGGCAGAACTGGTCGCTGGTACCAGCATCTTGTGGTCACAGCCGTTCAGCCAGCCCGGGGAGAAGCCGCGGGAAAACGACTGCTCCATCTGCTGAATCTGTCGCCGTGTCAGTTCGACAGGTCGCCCTGCAACGACAGCATCAATGGCTTCGCGGTAATGCTGAGTAATGTTGGCAACGTATTCTGGAGTCTTCAGACGCCCTTCGATCTTGAACGACGAAACGCCCGCGTCCACAAGTTCAGGAATCAATGGGAAGGCCGCAAGGTCCTGAGGACTCAGCAAGTACTTTTGATCGCCAAAGTTTCGAAGTTCATTGTCGCACACAATTTCATACGGAAGACGACAGGCCTGAGCACACTGACCACGATTCGCGCTGCGTCCGCCCAGTGATTCGCTTGTCAGACATTGCCCCGAATACGCAACGCACAAGGCGCCGTGCACAAAGGCTTCCAGTTCCATGTTCGTCTGAGAATGTATTTCCCGAATCTCATCGATCGACAACTCACGAGGCAGAACGACTCGTACAATTCCCAATTGCTCAGCAACCTGAATGCACTCCGCACTGGAAAGGGTCATCTGAGTCGAAGCGTGAATCTCCAGATCCGGAGAAATCTCCCGCACCAGCCGTGCGACGCCCAGATCCTGAATCAGCAATGCATCGACACCTGCGTCACACAAGCGACGTACGATGTCTTCTACCGATGCCAGTTCATTGGTGAACGCAAGAGTATTCAGAGTCACATAGCCACGCACCGCGCGACGATGCAGAAACTCCATGGCAGATGACAGATTGTCCAGTCCGAAGTTCTCCGCACGAGCCCGTGCGTTGAATCCGCAGTCGAGCCCGAAGTAGACCGCATCCGCGCCGTTCTCCACGGCGGCCCGCAGACACGTGAAATCACCAGCAGGAGCCAGCAGTTCCAGTGATCGCGGCGATTTCTTCGATGAATCAGATGATGATGACGTCGGGAGATTCACGGTATGCAAACCAGTTAAGGACTGACAAAGTTCGACTCGTGCGTATCCTGGTCATCGATCGGATTTCTGCCAGCCGGAATCCCATAGATACTCAAAAGCAGAACAAGTCCAGCTCATATGGTTTGCCAAACCAACATTTGGGATTGCACCGTCATTCCCCTCTGTTGCCCTGACGGAACACTATGGTCCATTGCGTTCGATCCTATCCCTTCCTTCGACGCAGCCGGCCCATCAGCGTGGAATCTTCAACGACCGGAACGTGATGAGCATCCGGGCGAGTGATCTGAACTTCCGGTGGTGCATCGATTCCGACCTGCACACGATTCGTCCCGACGCTCAAAATCGTCAGGCGAATGTTCAATCCCGGAATGACAATCTGTTCCTGTGGCTTGCGAGACAATACCAGCATGACAACCTCCTGTTGACAGTAACTGTAAATCAGATTTCCAAAAAGAAGGCAGAGGTCTGTCCTCTGCCGTTAGTGCTCCATCAGAACTATGAACCCGATCAGAACAGATGCTTCTGACCAAGAAATGCATCGCGACCGGCGTAGAGATCCTTCGTCCCCTCGGGCACGTAGATCACGTCCAGCCTCTGAAGCCGCACGACCAGATTCGAGATCGTCACCTGTGCACGTTCGGCGAGTTCATACAACGCGGGCCATGAGGTCACGTCGACATCTTTGACCGCCGCGCGAATCAGCCAGTCGGGCATCAGGAGTGACGACTGGTACCGGTCTACGGCACTGCGCACTTCAGGAGAATCCTGGCCCGCTGTCAGTTCCCGATACAACTCAAAATACCGCTCGTCGTAGGCCGCTCGATTCAGAACCTCCACCAGCACATGGCGGTCAGCGGCCTGACGACGAACCACACTCGTCTGCATTTCAAAGCCCGGTAAGCGTGGATGGTGCAGACTCGTGCGATCAATATCAATGTCCCAGTGTCCGGCTTCATGCCCGATCGTGCTTCGTTCCAGCCCTGGTTTCTGCTGAAACAGGTCCAGATGCCGACTGTTCAAAACGATGCGACGTTCTTCAGGAATCAACCCGGCAAGGATTTGTTCGCCAGGCTGTTCCTCAATGTCGACCCAGTCAAAATCCAGCCCAAGGACACGTTCAACAATCTTCTCGACGGGAACAGGAAAGGTGACCGGTTCGCCCGTCAGCTGCTCATACTGCCGAATGCGCATCGCAGTGACGGCATCGATCGTACGAGTCCGCATGTTGGTCAAGTCATGACGTCTCATGGTTCACACTCCCTGCGAAGAACGAAACTCGATCTTGAGCTTCGTGACTGACGCGTCGACGGCACTGATTCCGGGCCGCCGGATCTCGTGAATTACTTCCCGGATCTTGCTGGCTTGCGCTCAATCTGACTGACCAGTTCTTCCAGAGCTGCATCCGGAAGATTCAACAGCTTTCGAAAAACACCAGGCCGCGACAGGATACGATCTCGGTACGAATCCGGAATCCTTCGAGCCAGCAGAAGCAGCTCATCCGGATCCGCATCCAATGCCTTGGCAATCTTCTGCAGTGTTTCTTCGCGAGGTGTTTGCTCGTCATCGAGCCGGTCGTTTTCCACGCGGCTGAGATACGTAAAGTTAATCCCCACTTTGTCCGCCAGTTCACGCTGAGTCAAATTGCGACTCTTGCGGATCTCCCGAATCCTTTGTCCGACGGAAGTCATGCTTCGCTCCTTGATTCCCAATCACCAACGTGCCACGGGTTCATCCCGATCCGCCACCGTCGGCCGAAGAATATGCCAGTTGCTGTCAACTGTCAACATCAGGCGGCGAGATTTATTTCCGTTGTCCGGGATGGGCCAACAGAACGTGAGCGGCAAGGCGCTAGCCGCCGGTGACTTCCAGAATCCGCGGCAATTCCATCATGAGTTCATAACCCGCGGCTAGCGCCTGCGGCTCACGAATCGCATTCCACATCACCAGTCGCCCACGCTGCCGTCCGAGTAGAACACTCGCTGCAGCAGCTCCTGCTCGAACGGATGCTTGCGGACTTCGTCTTCATTGATGGTGATGCCAAGACCTGGTCGAGTATTCGGTCGAACAATTCGCCCCTTCTTCTCGACGACAAATCCTTCCTGCACAACATCCTGCCGCCAGGGAACATCTTCATGCACAGTTTCACAGATGATGTAGCTCGGCTGTGAAAACCCAAACTCCAGCGATGCTGCCGTACTGACGGGGCCCTGTGGATTATGAGGCGCCAGTGACAATCGCCATGCTTCCGCCAATGCCGCGATACGACGAGCCTCCGAGAGCCCTCCGCAATGCGTGATGTCCAGCTGACAAATCGAACAGGCTCGCGCGGCGAACAGGTCTCGAAACGCCGCAAGACTTGTCACTCTTTCACCCGTCGCTATCGGTGTCGACACTGACGCTGCAATCGCCGCCAGTCCATCAACGCTCTCAGGCCAGCAGGGTTCTTCCAGGAAGTACAAACCATACGGCTCAAGAGCTTTCGCAAACTGCAGCCCCATCGCCGGCGATGGTCGCGCGTGGCAATCGACCATAATGTCGATGGATTCCCCCACTGCTTCGCGCATGGCAGCAACAGCTTTTTCTGCAGTTCGAATGGGCTTCAAACCTTCAAGCGGCAGCGTGGGCGGCACAGCCATTGACTTAAACGCTGTAAAGCCGTCAGCAACGGCCTTCTGTGCCAGGTCCGCAAATCGCTTCGCGTCTTCCGTTGACGTTTCGTAAAAGTCCTCCATGCGACCGCCGCCCAAATGGCAATAAGTCCGAACATGATCGCGAACCGGACCGCCCCAGAGCTTTGAACACGGCTGCCCCGTCACTTTGCCAAGTATATCCCACAGCGCGAGGTCGATGCCGGCAATCGCGGTGGCTCGAACAATGCCGTTCCCGTGCCAAAAGTGCTGGCGATACATCATCTGCCAAAGGTACTCGATGCGAGTCGGATCCTGACCGATGAGCAACTGCGCGATGTCTTCGACAGCTGCCACGACACTTCTAGTATGCCATTCGAGTGTTGCTTCGCCCCAGCCAAACAGGCCATCCTGGTCCGTCAGCACTTTGACGAAAATCCAGTTTCGCATGCGAGCATGACAAACCAGCGTTTCAATTCCCGTGATCTTCATTCTGTTCTCCAGCGATCTTGTCCTGCAACACAAACGATCAACTCGATCACTTTTGCCGAATCGCATAGAGATGCGTGAACGTTCGAAGGAACAACGTGCCATCTGCTGCCGATGGTGATGCTCGCATGCCTTCCGCCAGATGATTCTTCGCGACCACTTCAAAGGAATCGCCCGTCCGAACAACAAAGCTGTCGCCTTCTTCACTGCAGAAATAGAGCAACCCGTTCGCGACAATCGGCGATGCTGTGAACGTGCCTTCGATTCGCCCCTTCCACAGTTCTTCGCCATTCGCTGCATTCACACAGGACACGACACCGTTGTTGGCGGTGCTGTAGATTCGATCGCCCAGGATGACCGGAGCACTCAGGTCCGAATTGCCTTTGTCGCGGTTCCAAACCACATGTGATGTCGAAACATCGCCCTTCGTGGAATCGTCCAGCTTCACCGACACCAGGTTGGAACTTCGTGATCCGGTATTGATGATGGCATGATTCTGAAAAAACAGCGGTGGCGAAGAGGCGTTGAAGTCATCGTGCCGAATCGTCCACAGCTCCTTGCCGGTTTCTGCGTCGTACGCAAATGCCGCTCTGGAACCAACCGAAACAATCTGGGTCTTACCGTTCATTTCAACGAAGTTCGGTGTGCCATAAGCCTTGCGAAGGTCGCCCTCAAGCTTTGGCTTGCCGTTTTCGTCGAGGTCACCGTAGTCGGTGGTTCGATCCGTCTTCCAAACGGTCTCACCGGTCTTCTTATTCAGCGCGGTAACAAACTGAGCATCAATGCCGTCAAACGTCAGAATCAACAAGTCGTTCCACAGAATCGGCGACGACCCTGGGCCCCGGAAGTGACGGCAGTTGATGTCGCGTCGCGTCCAGACGATTTCATACGTGTTGGGGTTCATGCGAACGGTGCCGTACGTTCCAAAGTGAACATAGACGGCGTCATCTTCCAGAGCACACGACGGTGAAGCGTACGTGTTGACTTCGTTCTTCAGAGGCTCAGGTGCAGGATTCTCGAACAGTAGTTTGTGAAACAGCACTTTGCCGCTGGCCTGATCGATGGCATACACGTACTGCTTCGTGCCATCCTTGGTGGCCGCCGTCAGCCAGACTTTGCCATGGCCGACGATCGGAACAGAATGCCCGAAGCCTTCCAGATCAATCTTCCACGCAACGTTCTTGCCGTTCTCTTCAGACCACTCTGTCGGTAATCCTGCAGCATCCGCATCAGCGACAACACCGTTGCGAGTCGGGCCGGAACGAGTCGGCCAGTTAACGCGATCGGAAGCCGCTGCATCCGTAAAGCCGACACCGGCAAACGCAATGATGCCAAGGACTGCGACAAAGACTCGGGAGATTTCGGAGCATCGAAAACGTCCAGGAATCGACATGGTCAACTTGGCAACGGGAGAGCAGTTCATGCCTGCGGTCCTCAAGAAAACTCAGGTGGGAATGGGTCGGAAGTCCAGAATAGAGCCGTTGTTCCCAACGGCCTCAAACTTCGCTTCAAAGCGGAACGTAAACATTCCGAAGTTTAGCGAACCCATTCTCCCGAGTCTTGCGTGCGCATCGTCCAAGTAGCGGAAGGGCGCGAGCCCTCCGGTTTCATCACCGCTGAGCGAGCTGGAGCGAGCTGGCAGGGACACCGGGGCGTAGTGGAACTCGCTCAAGGTCCTATCGGCACCAGTGCTTCGCCAAGCTTTGAATTTCGGAGCGTGGACCTTGCGCAAAGAGCTGCGGCCGGGGATCTTTAGCAAGATCCACGACATCTCAGAACGCCTTTTGAAGACGCACTAACCACGTCGAGGCGGTCGGCCCTGATTCTGATCAGGCTCTTCAGGAGTATGACCGACGATAATCTCGAAGCTCGCGGCCAGTTCGCCAATCTTCGAATCCTTCACCGGTGCGAATTCAGATGTGACTGCGTCTTTGCGATCTCCCATCGCGTTGTAGATTCCGTCCTTCTCGTTGCCCGGATCACCCTTCACAAACAACTGAGTCGTCAACAGGCGATCCTTGCCCCGTGAGACTGCAAAGTGAATATGAGGCGTTCGGCCGGGGTAGGGCACTGGCTTGATGGTTCGGAAGTAATAGCGTCCTTCCATGTCGGTGGAGAACCGACCGTAACCCTGGAAATTGCTATCACGCTTGTCAGCGTTTGAACTGCCGGAATGGAGGTACGCCCCGGAATTATCGCACTGCCAGATTTCGACCAGACAGTTGCGCAGTGGTTCGCCGTCTACGCCAAGGACTCGCCCCGTGACGTGCGACACCGTGCCAACCGCGGAATCAATATTCTTCGTGATGATCAGAAGGTCATTGTCCGTATCCAGCGGAAGCTTGTCCGGATAGAAGGGACCTTCCGTTGTTCGAGGTGTCTTTGCCAGCTCTTCCGCCAGGAGACTGGATGAGTATGACATGGCGGCAAACCAGGCGGCCTGTCGCAGGAATGTTCGACGATCAGTCATAACGAACTCCGGTTTCTTGAAGGGACATCGGACAGGGTCATTTTCGCACTCTGCCACCGCACACATTGCAGCAAACACCTGAGAATTATGAATGTACCAGACAAATCTCAAATTTTCCGCGCTTCACGAGAACATCTGTCGCATCTGTCTTCTTATGGGCAAATGCTCTGCATTTCTGACCAGCCTCCACATCTGATGTTCACCCGAACTGCCCCCGTCATGCCAGAAACCTCGCAGCCCGCTGCTCAACACAGTCCTCAGATTGAGGTCTGGAGAGACTACTTGCGCCTGATGGCCCGGCTGCAACTTTCGCCTGCTCTGAAGGGGAAACTGGACGCATCCGACATTGCTCAACAGACCATTCTGATGGCTCACAGCCGTCGATCTCAATACCGTGGCATCACCGAAGCAGAATGGCTCGGCTGGCTCCGATCGATCCTTGCCAACATACTTGCCACTTCGGTTCGAGAGTTCTCCACGGAAGCCAGGGACATCTCCAAAGAACGCTCGCTCGAAGATGAGATCAACCGTTCGTCGGCCAGACTGGAACGCATGCTGGTATCCGATCGGTCTTCACCAAGCACCGTAGCAATTCGCACTGAAGAAGTGCTGCGCGTCACAAAGGCCATCATGCAGTTGCCCGATGATCAGCGAACGGCTATCGAACTGCACCACCTCAAGGGTCTGCAGATCGCTGATGTGGCTCAGAAGATGGACAAGACGCGAGCCGCTGCGATGGGTCTGATCTTTCGTGCGATGGAACGTCTGCGAGTCCTGCTGAAGACGGAGGCCCCAGCATGAATTCCAAAGCTGAACCGTCTCCGAAACAGCGACCGAATCAATCAACCAATGCGACGGGTTCCGAATCTTCGGCCGACGACTCACGGTCGGAACGGCTCAACGAAATTCTGCTGAACTACGTGGAAGCCTGCGAGGCCGGAAATACGCCGGCTCGTGAATCGGTGCTGAATGCTCACCCGGACCTGCATGATGAACTGACGCTGTTCTTTGAAGAGCGCGAACGTCTGCAGTGGTTCGGGAATCTGCTTCGTGATGAGCAACAGGATCAGGGACCCTCACTGACACCGGCGGATCCGGAACGTGGTCGTCTGGGAGACTTCCGGCTGATTCGCGAAGTCGGTCGAGGCGGCATGGGGATCGTCTACGAAGCGGAACAGATTTCACTTGCCCGCCGAGTTGCACTCAAGATCCTTCCGTTCGCAGCAGCGCTGGATCCACGGCAGCTTCAGCGGTTTCGCAACGAAGCTGCAGCGGCCGCGCATTTGCGGCATGAGAACATTGTCTCAGTCCATGCTGTCGGCCATGAACGTGGCGTGCATTATTACGCCATGCAGTTCATTGATGGCCAGAGCCTCGCGTCATTGATCAGCGACTTCCGCAAACCAGCGGACGATCGAACAGAAGCATCAACGGTTCCGGCCTGCCGAATCATGACGGAAGGCAAACCTCGAACTTCCCAGTGGTTCGAGTTGGTTGCACGCATGGGACGCCAGGCGGCGATTGCTCTCGAACATGCTCACCAGACTGGCGTGGTTCATCGAGATATCAAGCCAGCCAATCTTCTGCTGGACTCTCAGGGACAAGTCTGGATCACGGATTTTGGACTGGCTCAGGTGGCCAATGAAAGCAGCCTGACGTTTACCGGTGAGCTCCTGGGAACTCTGCGGTACGCAAGCCCCGAACAAATCTCCGGGCGTCGCGGCGTTGTGGATCAGCGCAGCGATGTTTACTCCCTGGGAGCCACGCTCTACGAACTGCTCACGCTGCGTCCGCCATTCAACAGTACGGACCGACATGAACTGATCCAGCAGATTTCGACGCAGCCTCCGCCATCACCGCGAGCGATTGTTTCTGAAATCCCCGTTGATCTTGAGACGATTCTTCTGAAGACTCTTCAGAAAGATGCTCGAGACCGATACGCGACTGCTCAGGACCTTGCGGAGGATCTCGATCGCTACCTGAATCATCGGCCGATCATTGCTCGACCACCTGGTCTTGCGGACCGGTTCCTGTCGTGGGCGCGACGTCATCCATCTGCCATGCTGTCCGGCTCGGTATTTCTGATCGTTCTGACAGCGGGTTCCATCTTGACGACTGTTCTTGTGAGTGCAGAACGCGAACGAACGCGCCGGGAGCAGGTTCGAACCCAACAGGCCTACACTGCCGAACAGCAGCGTGCAGAAGAAGCGGAATCACGCCTCAATTTAGCCCGACGCGCCGTCAACGAACTGTTAATCATCAGCGAAGAAGAACTTGTCGGTCGACCGGAGCTGCTTGTCATCCGTAAACGCCTGCTCAGCGCGGCTTTGAACTTCTATCAGGAAGTCCTGCGAGAGAGTGAGAACAATCCCAAGACTCAGGCTGAGCTTCGTGAGTCCACAGCTCGCGTCGCAGAGATCCTCGAAGACCTCGAACTCCTGCGGTCACAGATCTACTTCGCTCTCCTGTGGCAGCCGCAGGTTCGCGAAGAACTCAAGCTGACTCCCGAACAACGAGTACAGGTCAGGAGTCTGTCTGACCGAGTCAGTCAGCAGTGGTCAGACTCGCTGAAGGAACTGGGTGTTTCCTCGCCCGCCGAACGCGATCGGCAGTCGATGGAAATGGCTCGTGCCAACGACGCGGAGCTGCAGAAGATCCTGACCCATTCACAGCTCTACCGTCTCCGACAACTCGGCGTTCAGTTCGAAGGCGCATCGGCGTTCCGGGATTATTCCGTTGCTCAGGCAATGGGATTATCACCGGAACAGCGTGAGAAGATTCGACTGATTGAAGATGAATCAACGCTGGCTCGGATTCGCCGTCCACCAGGACCGCCTCCGACGCCTCCTGAGAACCAGGACAGCAAGACCGCCAACGACAGAATTCTCGATGTGCTGAATGAGAAGCAAAAGCAAACCTGGAGCCAGCTCATTGGCACTCCGCTGGAAGGCGGATTTCTTCCGCCGGGCAGAGCAGGGCGTCTTCGCAGCACGGAACCACCAACAAATCAACCCGCTTCGAATCCAAAAACTGAATGACCCCCGACACGAGATAAGGACAAGCCACGACGATCCCTCGCTGACGCCACGGGTTGAGATCAGCAACACCTCGCATCGGCCAACAACGAAGAACGTCCCTCAAATCCCAACCCGAAACGTCAGTGAGGGATACTCAGGCATTCGAAATCACGAACGTCCGGAGCGCCCTCAGGTCATCAACATGAACACGAAACTTCAATCCCCACCATTGCCAATCCTCGATCCATCAGCGACAGAGTCTCGCACGATGGACAGCATTCGTGATCGCCTCAGCCAGCGACGCAGTGAACTGGCGATCGTCGCCCGAGCTGCCGATGGCCCCGGACGTCTCGCCGCTCTTTACGCCAACACACTGGCCCAGGCCTACGGACTCTCACGCCCTCTTGACGGCCGCACCATCCTCGCCAGCCCCTCCTCCATCATCGAACTCATCCTGTCCCTCGAATTCGGCGTCGTTACCAACTGGCAAATGTAGCTCGTGCTTTGTCACATCAATGATCTGGGTTTAGCCGTCATTGGGGTTTAGCCGTCATTGCACCACAAAACCCTCCCCTCCCAGACAAAGTCTGGGAGGGGTCGAACAAGCGCCAGCGATGTTCGGGGGAGGGCCGCGACAGACCTACAGCGACGTCACCACGCCAGCAGCATTCCCTAAGACGCCCGCTCAAGAAACGGCTGCACCAGCGACGTCAGCGGCGCCAGATCAATCAGGAAGGAGTCATGTCCAAACGGACATCGCAGCTCCACAAACGACACATGGCGTCGCACGTGCAGCAGCGATGACACAAGCTCCCGACTTTGGCTCGTCGGAAACAGCCAGTCCGTATCGTAGGACGCCACGAGATAGCGGCACTTGGAAACCGCCAACGCATCCGAGAGCGACGCAAACCCATCAGCCAGATCGAAGTAGTCCATCATGCGAGTCAAATACAGGTAACTATTCGCATCAAACCGCTGAACGAATCGCTTGCCCTGATAATGCAGATAGCTCTCAATCTGAAACTCTGTTTCCTTCTGCATGCTGTAAGCAAACTGAGTACTGTCCTGCAGCCGTCGCCCGAATTTCAGTTCGATCGAATCTTCGGAAAGGTACGTAATATGCGCGACCATTCGAGCCAGCGCGAGTCCATAGCGAGGACCTTCTGACTCGTAGTATTCGCCGTTCATGAAACCTGGATCCGCATAGATCGCTCGACGCCCGACAGCGTTGAAGGCGATCCCCTGAGCAGACAGTTTCGGTGCCGATGCCAGCACAATTGCAGCTCGCACCTGGTCAGGAAATCGCACGGCCCATTCCAGAACCTGCATGCCTCCAAGGCTTCCACCGACAACGGCAAGCAACTGAGTAACTCCCAGATACTTCACCAGTTCCGAATGGACAGTCACGACATCGCGAATCGTGAGGAACGGAAAACCGAGACAGAAACGTTTGCCTGTGGTCGGATTGATGGAACCTGGCCCGGTCGTCCCCTGGCATCCTCCCAGCACATTCGCGCAGATCACGAAGTACTTGTTGGTGTCGAGCCCTTTTCCAGGGCCGATGAAGCCGTCCCACCAGCCGGGCTTCTTGTCGGCGGGCGCATGAAGCCCGGCGGCATGGGCATCGCCGGTCAGAGCATGGCAGACGAAGATCGCGTTGCTTCGATCCGCATTCAGTGTCCCATAGGTTTCATAAGCGACAGTGATCGGCCCCAGCGTTTCTCCACTCGAGAACTTCATCACGTTCGGAGGCTGAAACAGCTCGACGAATTTTGTCTGTACGACTCCAACGGACGCCGAATGTGATTCCGATTCTTCCAGCAGTTCTGCCGACATTGTCGCTCTGATTTCCCTCAACAGTTTTCATCTTGCATCGCCACGCGAAGTGTAGCGACCACGCTTCCATTACGACAGCAGACCCCAACGAACTTGCTGCGTTCAAGTGACAGCTTCCCGAAATTTCGATACGGTGCCAGAGCAGCAGACGGTCGCTTAATCGATCGGCTCGCTTCAACCTTCTGCCCGATCTCCCGCCCGCAGAAGGATCTTTGTTCCGCCCGATGCGTTCATCTCCAGGATGACTCCGGCCAAAACAGTTTCCACTGAGGCAGGTTATGAAGATTTCTTGCTCTTCGGCATCACCAACCCAATGGGTTCGCGCTGGGTCGCAAACCGTTCTGCTGACGGTCATGTTCGTGTCAGCCGCGGCGTTTGCCGATGCGGCCCAACAGGAAAACACTGCTGCAGGGCCGATTCGCCACTCTGACCTCAGCGTCTATCTTGGCGACGACGGGATGCCGAAGCCGATTCGAACTGAAGCAGACTGGGCCATTCGTCGAAAGCTGATTCTTGCTGGCATGCAGGAAGCCATGGGACCATTGGCGGACCATGTGGCTGACCAGAATTTCAACGTGCAGATCCTCGAGGATGTTCGAATCGAAAAGGTCCGACGTCTGCTTTTGAACATTCGAACGCAAGACGACGATCAACTGTCGCTGGACCTGTATCTGCCCGCGGCACTCGCTGACACAATAGTCGCTGACAAGCTGCTGACTCAGCCTCTGCCAGACTCGATCAAAAAGGCGGCGGCGATTGTCGCACTTCATCCGACAGGCGAAGCGGGACGCAGGATCGTTGCTGGTGAAGGCGGTAAAGCCGGGCGTCAATACGGCATGGAGCTGGCTCAGCGAGGTTACGTGGTCGTCGCTCCTGACTATCCCTCCTTTGGCAACCTGAAGTCCTACGATTTCGCTGCCGACAAATACGTGTCCGGTACAATGAAAGGGATCGTGAATCACCGTCGATGTGTCGACCTTCTTGCGGCCCTGCCATTTGTCGATGCAGAGAAACTTGGTGTCATCGGCCATTCGCTTGGTGGTCACAACGCGATCTTCCTTGGTGTCGTTGATACTCGGCTGAAGGCCATCGTCTCCAGTTGCGGCTGGTGTCCGTTCGGAGATTACTACGGAGGCAACATCACGGGCTGGACGAGTGATCGATACATGCCCTTGCTGAAGACGAAGTACGAGCTCAACGTCGACAAGGTTCCTTTCGACTTCTACGAACTTGTTGCGGCCCTGGCACCTCGAACATTTGTTTCCGTATCGCCGGTGGAAGATTCCAATTTCGATATCAACGGAGTCAGGAAAGCCATACCCGTTGCCGGTTCCGTGTACTCACTTCTGAATGCTCGCGAGAAGCTTGTCCTGTTGACCCCGGACTGCGGTCATGATTTTCCCGCCGACATCCGGTTGCAGGTCTACGGAATTCTGGATCGAACTCTGAATCACCAGCCGGACGCCTTCGAACCCGACTACGCTCTGGAACTTCCTCGCATTGCCCCGACAGCTCCAGCAGATGCGATCAAAACGTTCGAAGTGATCGATGGGTTCGAAATGCAGATGATGGCGTCGGAACCGCTCGTCACGGACCCGGTTGCGATGGCTTACGATGAAGATGGGCGCCTGTTTGTTGTCGAGATGCGAGATTACTCGGAACAGGACAAGGAACATCTTGGCGTCGTTCGAGTGCTGATCGACACCAATCAGGATGGTGTGTTCGACGACAGCCGGCTGTTCGCGGAAGGGCTCAGCTGGCCCACGGCAATTTGCAGTGCGAAGGGTGGTATCTTTGTCGCCGCGGCACCGGACGTATTCTTCATCAAGGACACAAACGGTGATCTAAAGGCAGACGAACAATCCGTCGTTTTCACGGGCTTCAGCAGAAACAATGTCCAGGGCCTGATCAACAGCTTTCACTGGGGCCCGGACAATCGCATCTACGGATCGGCAAGTACAACCGGTGGCAGCATCACGTGTCCGAAACATCCGGATCGCGCACCTGTGGAATGTCGAGGACGTGACTTTTCGTTCGACCCGATCACGCTCGATCTGCGTCCTGAAACAGGTGGTGGCCAGCACGGCATGTCATTCGATGACTGGGGCCATCGCTTCGTCAGCGCGAACAGTGATCATGCGCAGCAGATTGTTTTCGCCGACCGATACCTTTCACGCTTCCCGCTCGCGACGGCTGCTCCCGCGCGAGCCAGCATCGCGGCCGATGGCGGACAGGCTCCTGTGTTCCGCATTAGTCCCGTCGAACCCTGGCGCATCGTGAGAACTCGACTTCGTGCCTCCGGGCTTTCGAAGGGAATTGTCGAAGGGGGAGGTCGACCGGCGGGTTACTTTACAGGTGCCACGGGCATCACGATTTATCGAGGTGATGCGTGGGACAGCAAGCTGAAGGGAACAGCGATCATCGGTGATGTTGGCAGCAATATCATTCACCGAAAACGTATGACGCCGAACGGTGTTCTTTGGACGGCCGATCGAATGGACCCGGGCAAAGAACTGGTTGCGTCGAAGGACATCTGGTTCCGTCCGGTGCAGTATGGGAATGGTCCCGATGGCTGTTTGCAGATCATGGATATGTACCGCGAAGTCATTGAACATCCGGCAAGCCTGCCGCCGGAAATCAAACGTCATCTGGACCTGACAAGCGGTCGCGACCGAGGCCGTCTCTATCGCCTGGCGCCGGCTGGTTACACGTATCGCCCCACACCGGCCATGTCGAAGCTCTCAGCCGCGGACCTAGTGCCGTACCTCGAACATTCGAATTCATGGCATCGCGAAACCGCCCGTCGGCTTTTGTTCGAACGTCAGGACAAGTCGGTTGTGCCAGCAGTTCGAATGCTGCTCAACACATCGACTCTGGCACAGGGACGATTCGAGTGTCTGTGCTGCCTCGATGGACTCGGATCCATCACGGAAGCCGACCTGTTTGCGGCCTTCAAGGATCGTGAAGCCGGCGTGCGAGAATACGCCATCGTGCTCGCAGAAAAATTCAAAGCCAGCAATTCTGTCCTCGACCAGCTGATCACACTTGCAGGTGACGACAACGCAAGAGTCCTTATGCAGCTGGCGTTTTCTCTCGGCGAGTTTCCAGTTTCACCGGCACGACAAAATGCTCTGACATCCATCCTTCTGAAAGCCGGACAGGATCGCTGGATTCGCACGGCCGTGTTGTCATCGCTAGGCCCTGGCGCGGCTGATGTCATGAAGCAACTGGCAAGCAACTCGGGGGACTCTGCGGCAGCGACAACGATCCTGCCGGAACTCGCCGACGCAGTGGCGCGCACCATTCAGAATGAAGCAGGCCTCGAACCTCTCAAGGCCACGATCACAGCGTTGAATGCTCAACCACAACTTCAAATCCAGATCCTTCAGGCGGCTCAGAACGCCAATCGTGGACTCGCCAGCATGGCCGGCTGGAAGGAACTAACGACATCGCTCGTGAACGCAGCAAGGTCCCGCATCGCCGATTCGAACGCACCGGCAGAACAAAGGGCAGCCGGACTGCGCACGCTGAGCCTGTCATCCTGGTCGCAGGAAAAAGAAGCGTTGCTGGCCGGTCTTGATGATTCACAGAATGCTGCGATTCAAGCCGCTGCCCTCGAGACTCTGGTTTCTTATTCGGATGCGGAAATTTCCGCGGAGCTGATTCAACGCTATCCGCAAATGACGCCGACGATTTCAGAACGCGCCAGAGATGCCATGATGAGACGTTCTGCGTGGACGATTCTGTTTCTCGATGCAATCGGGCAGGGCACTCTCCCGCTGAACTCCGTGCTTCCTGCAGACCTTCAAAGACTGGCAGACTTGCCGGACGATGCAGTGAGGTCCCGTGCAATCAAGTTGCTGGAGAAAACCGGCAAGTCCTCGCGCGACGATGTTCTGCGAGCCTTTCAGGTCGCGCTGACTCTGAAGGGCAACCGCGAACGCGGCGCTGAGGTTTTCAAAAAGAACTGTTCAACGTGTCACCAGATTGGCACCGTCGGAAATCAGGTCGGACCGAACTTGGCCACGATGAAAAATCGAGGCCCGGAAGCGATCCTGACGAATGTGCTCGACCCCAATCGCGAAGTGAACCCGGCGTGGCGAGATTACCTGGCAGTCACAGTCGAAGGTACCACTCACAACGGCGTGCTGATCAACGAATCGGCTGGCAGCCTGACGCTGCGACGAGCAGAAGCGAAGGAGACAACGCTGCTCCGTTCTGACATCGAAGCGCTCCGGGATACCGGACGATCATTGATGCCGGAAGGACTCGAGAAGTCCGTTGATACGCAGGCGATGGCCGACTTGATCGCCTGGATCATGTCGCTGGAGTAAAGCAGCCCGTCGCATTATGAGTGCTGATGAGGCTCGTCAATCCTGCCTCAGACTTCGTTCAATTCATACCGTTTTCTGTCGGCACATCTCTTCGATCTGTCGTGAGAATTCACGCACCTGATGCATCTGACTTTCCAGAGACTCCAGAGGAATCTCGGAGTCATGAATGGACTGCATGCGCCGTGACAACTGCTCCCAGTCGCGAGTACCAGCCGCTGGTAGTGTCAAATCTTTCGCATTCCCGCGAGCCATTCTGAGACAGTCGATCAGTTCTCGCAGGAAGACATAAGTCCGTTCAAGTTCGTGACACTGCTTTTCAGAAATCAGCTTCAGGCGAGTTGCCTCCTGAAGAACTCGCAGCGTGTTCGAATGTCGCAGGGTGGGATACTGTCGACCGAATGAGATCTGCAAAGCCTGAATTGCATATTCGAAATCAACAAGCCCGCCATCGCTCAGCTTGGCATTGATCGAACCACCTCGGACCAGCTGACGAACCTGCCGCTCACGCATCGCGCGCATGGAAACAAAATCAAAGCTTCCTGACATGTAAGTACAGTCGGCCGCAGCGCTCAGCACTCGATCACCAAACTCGCGGTCACCCGCAACCGGCCGAAGACGCACAAGTGCCTGGCGTTCATAAGGCCATGCCGGACCGTCTGCTCGGTAGTAATTTCGAAAATCATCCAGTCGAACCGCCGCGGCTCCGGCCTGACCGTAGGGTCGCATTCGGAGGTCGACGTGAAAAATACCGTCCTGCGGCGCGACGATTCCAGTTGCGACAGCATTCATCATCCTGTCAAAAAACTCCGACGTTGAAACTGACGTTGGTCCATTGGTTCGACCGGAATCGCTGTAAACCAGAATCAGCTCCAGGTCAGACGCAAAGCCCATCTCGACGCCGCCAAACTTCCCGAGGGCTCCGACCATCCAGCGAGCCGGAGTCCTGCCGTCACTTTCCAGTGGGATGCCCCATTGTTGCTGCTCCTGCAGCCACGCAAGTTCCAGCGATTTGCTCACGACCAGTTCAGCAAGTTCCGTCAGTTCTTCCGAGAACGCACCGAACGGTCGACAGTGCCCAAGAACATGTCGCATGTCGATACGAAACAGATGGCGGTCCTTGAACTCATTCAGCGCTGTCCATGCGGCTGCTCCCGTCGCTCCATCAACCAGCTGATCCAGTTCCAGACGCAGCGAATCTCGACAATCACGCAGCGCCAGTTCGTCGGCGTTGACCAGCAGCGGGAACAACTCCTGATGGCGAGACCTCAGAAACGTTTCCCACAGATACTGACTGATTCCCAGAACTCGCGCGACCGCATGAAGCACACCAGGTCGCTGCAGGGACTGCATGTTTCTGGCCCACGCTGTTGCGGGCTGAAGTCGCGACACGAGTTCGCGGAAACGCACGAGAGCCAGATGCGGATCGCTGGCCGATGGCAGCCAGTGAGTAAACTGCTTGATCAGAGTCGCCGCGAGTTTTAGCTCCTGCCGTCGCTCCTCGCTGTCGATCGGCCGGCCATTTCGCTCACGAACATACAGAACATCACTCACTCGCTGATCGTCGCCACGAATGATCGCTCGCAGGACTCGAAAACGACTCAGCGAAAGCGCACTCGCGAGTTCGTACAGAAAACCCCACGAATCCGAACCCGTAATATCAACCTTTGTCAGCACAGAATTTGGCACTGGCGCCAGTTCAATATTCACATCGCTCACATCCAGTCGAGGCCCCGTCATGGCCTGCGATGGAACGGCCGCGCAGAACCGGGAGATCAGTTCCGCGCGGACTTCTTCAATGCGGCCGGTCCGTGAATCGTGTCCAAGCCTTGCAAGTTCCTTCTCAAGTTGTGACGCAAGATGTTCTGGACAAAGGGCCAACTCCGTGCCTTCCTCGACCGCCAAACGAGTTGCACGAACACTGACGCAGGCGATGAATCGTCCGGCAACGCCGTTATCACCAAAGCCATTTTGTCCTTCGCCGGTGATCGCGTCTCCGCTTCGAATATCCAGATGATAGATGGAGAGGAGTCCACAGATTGCGGAGAGCCAGCCGGAAAAATCATGGCCGGCAATCAGCAGATTCCATGTATCCGCGTCGAGCTGATCTTCGACTCGAACTCGACACGTTGATCCCTGGTCCAGGTCTCGCAGCATTTCGCGAACGAGTTCTCGATGGCGCTTCAGCTGCTCCGGCGAACGGGCTGCGGAGAGTTCATCATGCGATGGATCCACAACCGCGGGAAGATCCGCCGCACGGTGCGTGACAACGGCACGCTGCTCGCCCTGAAGACACTCCTCGAAGATCGTGCGAACCGCCTGGCGATGTTCTTCATAGCGGTGCATCAGCGTCGCCGCGTCAGGGTAGTCCAGACGATTCGCCAGCCATTCGAGCTGGTGGTGATCTGCAGGCAGTTCGTGAGTCTGCTGGTTATGCAACAGCTGAAGCGAATGCTCGACAGTTCTAAGGAACACATAGCCGGCTCGCAGCTGACGATACCACGAGGCATTGATCAGACCGAATTCTGCCAGTCGCACCAGTGAGTCGAGCGTGTTCGCGCATAGAATTCGCGGCTCCGCTTCGCCATGAATCAGCTGCAGGCTCTGGACAAGAAACTCAACGTCTCGAATGGAGCCTGCACCAAGTTTGACTTCGGAATAGAGCTTTCCTCTTTGTCGAAGCCGCTGCTCGATTCGAGCTTTCATGTCATTGATGCTGGCACGAACCTGCACCGCCGTGCCGGTAAACAGCAACGGGCGAACTTCCGTCAGAAACTGCTGCCCAGGTGATGGGGCTCCCGCGATAACGCGAGCCTTCAGCAGGGCCTGCTTCTCCCACAACGCCGCATCCTGAATGATGTAACTGGCGTAAGACTTCACCGTGCTGACCAACGGTCCAGCTTCACCCCATGGCCTGAGTCGCAGGTCGACTCGATAGAGAAAGCCGGGAGCAATGTTGTCAGTGAGGCCATCAATCGTCAGTCGAGCCAGGCGCTGAACATCAGCACTGTCTTCCGCAGCAATGAGTGCGAGGTCGATGTCGGAACTGTAGTTGAGTTCTTCACCACCGAGCTTTCCGAGAGCCAGCACGGTCAATCGATTCGCCGGTACACCGCAGTCATCCGCGGCAAGATTCAGGCAACACTGCACCATGGAATCAGCGAGCAGCGACAACTGGAGAGTGATGAACTTCAGATCCATCAGCCCGAAGGCATCACACATACCAATTCGAAGCAGCTGACGTCGTTGGTATCGACGAAGCTCGGCCAGCTTTTCCCTTCGAGTTCGACGAGTCAAAGTGACGTTGGTTGCTTCTTCAATGAATTGCTCGCGGTCTTTCGTATCTGCTGCACGGCCGTGCAATGTGAGGCTCATCAGGCACGAAGGATCTGACAGCAGCGTCTGTGTCAGAAACGGACTCCCGCAGGCAAGACGAGCAAGGATGTCCAGCGAACGAGGAGACTGTTCAAACAGCAGGAACGGATCCAGATCATCCCGAGTATTCTGGACAAACCGCTCAACCACACTTAGCACCGTATCCTTCAACGGCGCTTCTCGCAGCACTCGTTGAAGGATCAGGAACCATAGGGGCGCTTCTGCAGCAGCCTCAGCCCCTTCGGCCGTCTTCCACCAGCCGAGGATTCGTTGCAGAGACGAGCACGCAAGCTCCGGCGATTGAAAACCGAACCCACGCAACTCTTCAATCAACACAGCTTCCCTGACGGGCACAGCAAAAAAATCAGGGAACATTCTCTTCGCTCACGAACACCATTCATCAAAACTCGCAAAGCAAGATTGTTTCCACAGAGGACATGGAAGTCAAAACACTCTCTCAGATTCCAGGTCCCGCCGATTGCACCCGATTGCACACGGACGGAAATCACAGGAAAGCGGGGCGACGTCAGGCCCCTGATTTCGATTTTTGCGATTTGCGTTTCGGCAAGTTCGATCTGGGCATTTATCTGACAAAAGATGAGGGACAGAAAATGAAGGCGAGCGGCAGGACGTCAGTCCTCCGAGTCAACCTCATCACGGCACCTTGCACCCTGGCGAGCGGGATGCGTCAGCTTCCCGGTACACCGCATCATCGTGATCCGCCATTCCCGCGCGCAGAACCCAACGCAATTTCAAACCGCAGATGAAGGCGGATCCTCGCAGCTAAGACAAGGCAATTCTCAAACGGTCTCGTGCGGTTCCGGGGCAAAGTTCAATTCGCCCGGGTTTCTGATTCGCCTTGAATTCGACACTTCAAGTTAGGGGCCTTCACAAACCCACAACGCTCAACCACCAACCAAACATCGGGCCCTCGCCTCGCTCACTGCGAAGTCATAACGTATGGGTTCGCCAGCCACTCTGCGTGCAAGCCGTTAGTGTTGTTCGATATTGAGCTTGCCTCGAGAAAGGCTAGAATGAAGGCGTCAAATTTGACAGGAGTACGCGACGTGTTGACACCAGAATTGGACGACTTTATCCGAAGGGCCGAGAGGATCTACGAGCAGAGACTCGCTGGACTGTTGGAAGCCGATCACCGGAATGAGTTTGTTGCGATTGAACCTGACAGTGGAAGCTATTTTTTGGGGCGGACATTGACTGAGGCAATGCGTGCTGCACGAGATGCGTTTCCGGATCGCTTGCTGCACGCCATGCGCGTGGGGCACAAGACTGCACTGCACCTTGGCGGACAAATGAAATGATTGGCCGTGTCGATGAAGAAGGGCGAGCGCTCGTTACGATTCGCATGGGAATCACAGAGAACGCTTTGGTTCATGAAGTTGACGTCTGGGTGGACACGGGGTTCAACGGAGACTTGGTGCTGCCAAACATGTATATTGACAGCCTGAATCTGCCACATGTGGGCACAGCAAAAGCCGTTTTGGCAGATGGGTCAGAAGTCTCACTGAAGGTACATGTTTGTTTAATTGAGTGGCACGGAGAAATCCGCGAATTGAACGTCGTTGCGAACGACGGCAACAATCCGCTGTTGGGAGTCGGGTTGCTGCCTGGTCGCGACCTGCGCGTCAGTTATCGAAACATGACTGTCGCGATCGAATAGCTGCAAGGTGGGGCTTGCTGGCTAAACCAGAAAACGAAGTCCCTTCCAAAGGCAAGCCGCGAGGCACTTCGATGCCTCGGCCTACACCTCGTGCTCGTGCTCAGCGCAGCGGTGCTCGTGATCGTAATCGATGCCAGCAACTTACACTGTGACAGGGCTGGTTCCGATTACGATCACGAGCACCGTCGCTACGCGACTGAGCACGAGCACGAGGGTTGCTGGGCAGCGAACGAATTCCGTTCGATGCGGTTTTTGCGGCGTGCACTCTTGGGCTTCCGGCGCCTGCGGCACACGCGCTGCGTACGTGCTACCGAGTGTAGAACGGCTGTCCTCAGCCGTTTCCAAGTAAGTACTCGCAAAAGCGATTGAGGACAATCGCTCTACAAATGGGTAGCACAGGCGCCGCCTGTGTTGTGCAGCGACTGGAAGCCAACGGAATGGAGTCTTCGAAAATCTTGGTCCGAATCCAGGGATCTGCGTTTTGGGGCGAACTGACGCGAATTCCGGGTGGCGGGAGGTATCCTGTTGCCTGGCATGAAGATGCATGCGGCGTTAGACTTACGACAGTTCCGACGTGGTTTTTTCTGTGCAAGGGTCACCAAAGATGAATCAGGAAGTTCCTCCCGTGTCCACACCTCCGGTCCCTCCTGTTCCGGAAGCTGCAGTGCCGGAACAGCCAGATCGTGTTTATCTGGTTTCGTACCCAAAAATCGTTTTCATGTACCCGACGGTGCTGACGTCTCTGTTCTGCTCTATTTTCATGTGGATGAAGGGTGGAATCCCGGAAGACGAAATCTCTGTTCCAGCAAAAGCTGCAGCAGTAATGACGGCACCGGACGGAGAATTGCTTGCTGCGTCTCTGAATTTCCAGGCGGATGAGAAACAGCCAACGGCAGAACCGGCAATAACCCCGGTGAAGGCGGCAGACGAGAAAGCAAAAACGCCGTCAGCGGAAACCGCCAAACCTGCAGACTCGAAGCCGGTCGTTTCTCACACGTATCATCACTGGTGTGCCCGAATTTTCCTGCTCGTGTTTGCGGTGAACCTGGTGGTGATCTCCTTCGACTTTCCTCGAACCACGTCGTTGACCTGGTTCTTTGCCATCTGCGCGGCAGTGATTGGACTGTGGTTCCTGTTCACGATGTACGAAAGCCTTGCACCTGCGATTCTGAAGAGCATTCTGGCAATCAAGCCAGCAGCGAATGCTTCGTTCTACATGATCTTCACACTGGTCATGCTTGGCATGTTTGTTTGCGTCCTGGTGACTCGCAGCTTCGACTACTGGGAAGTGAAGGGCAACGAACTGTTGCACCACCACGGCTTCCTGAGCAATCTCGAACGATTCTCGGCACCGAACCTTCGTATCGACAAGGAAATCAATGACTTGTTCGAATACCTGCTGCTGCGATCTGGCCGACTGATCATTCACGCGAGTGATGAGCGTCGTGCGATCGTTCTGGAAAACGTTCTGAACATTAATGCCAAGGAAGATCAGATCACTCGAATGCTCGGTGCACTTCAGGTTCGAGTCCGAACCGACAAGGAATAGTTGCGTCGACAACAACACAATCGGCGGTCGTCCATTCTAAAGTACAGACCGGCTCGCCAGGCAAAGAACATCAGCCCGACGTTTAGATCGGGCTGATGTCGTTTTATGAATTCGGTGACCAGCGTGGCTGACATCTACTTCGACAACAACGCGACAACTCCGCTGGATGATCGGGTCATCGAGCGAATGAACGAATGCTGGAAGACGGCATTCGCGAATCCAGGGAGTCAGCATAGTTTTGGCCGAGCGGCCCGACGCGTTCTCGAAGACAGCCGTGAACTGATCGCGGAGATTCTGGATGCCGATGCCTCTGAAGTGATCTTTACGAGCGGAGGCACCGAATCGCTCAACATGGCCATCCATGGGTTCACATTTGGACGCCGAGGCATCATCGGATCGACGGCAGGCGAACATCCAGCCGTTCAACAATCGATCAGTCAGGCAGGATTGTCCGGTCTCACGTCCGTCACGATTCCGGTAACCGAGTTCGGCACCATCGACGACAACTCACTTCAGCACTTGCCCTGGCCGGAGCTACGACTCGTCTGCCTGCTCCTGGCTCACAATGAGACCGGTGTGGTCCAGGACGCTCACCGGCTTTCCCAGCTGTGTCTCGAAGCGAGAGTGCCATTGCTTCTGGATGCTGTGCAGGCGGTCGGCAAGATCCCGGTCAGCTTCCGCAAGCTTCAGGCAACGGCTCTCGCGGCAGCATCACACAAGTTCCATGGGCCGCGCGGTGTCGGGATTTTGCTTCTGCGCCAAGGTGTCAAGCTCGCCCCTTTTCTGGTTGGAGGTCATCAGGAGTCAGGTCGCAGAGCGGGAACGGAATCCGTGCCACTGATCGCGGGCATGACAAAAGCACTGGAATTGTGGCACAAAGAACAGTCGCAGCGCACACTTTGCCTGCAGACCATAAGGGACCGTCTGGAGCAGGAACTCGAAGCCCGGTGTGCTCCTGTCGTCATTCATGGACGCGGCGCAGCACGACTTCCGAATACTCTCAGTATTGCTTTTCCCGGAGTCTCGGGAGAAGCCATGCTGGTGAATCTTCATCTGGCTGGAATCGCGTGTTCGCTCGGCAGCACATGTGCCAGTGGATCGGCCGAACCGGCTCCGGCGCTGTTGGCCATGGGGCTGGATCCGGAGATCAGCAAGTCCTCTGTTCGTTTTTCGTTAGGATGTCAGAATACGCCTGATGAAGTCGACCAGGCTGTTCTGATCATCGCGGATATTGTTCGTCGACTTCGACGTGAAACCGGACAGAAAAACTCCCGGTCATTTTGAACCAACAGCGCTACCAGTTGCCAAGAGCTTTCGTCTTTGCAGGAACGTGGAATGGACCTCAACCCGGTCAGTCCTCAAAGGACTTTGAAACAACGAGTGTTTCACGCGATGCATCGTGCCGGCAAAATCCTGTTGCTGACGCTTGTGGCCATGACTGGCTCTGTTCTTACAGGTACCACGGCAACGGCGCAACAGCGAGTCTGGGACGACCTGACTCTTCGCGATGCCGTCAAACGGGCAATGGAAAACGGCTGTGCTTATCTGCGTTCGCAGCAGGATGGCGATGGGTCGTGGGCCGGAAGTGGCAACCTTCTCAGCTTTCGAGTCGGCGTCACATCGCTTGCCGTGATGGCACAGATCAACTGCGATATTCCAGTCGACTCGCCGGAAGTTCAGCGTGGTCTGGACTATCTTCGATCTCTGCCCGTTGAAGGAGTCAAAGGGCATGCGGGAATCTATGAGACATCGCTGGCCGTCATGGCACTCTGCGCCGCGGACCAGCTGGACCGGGATCTTCCACGGATCCAGTTGTATGCTCGGCTGATTGAAGAGTCTCAGGAGCAGGATGGACCGGGCGGCGGATACTGGGGTTACGAGATCAGCAAGGGTGGTACGGGGTTCGGCGGCGATGCCAGCAACGGCCAATACGCGGTGCTTGCCCTGCGCGATGCGGCGATGGCAGGGGCAAAGATCTCTCGTGACACCTGGCAGTTGACTCAG
>JAEUII010000400.1 GCA_016795145.1 Planctomycetaceae bacterium | reverse complement strand
AGAGCAAGCGTTCTTACCGACTTACCAATGAAAAACGCCACCAGACGGACATGCCGTGCTGGTGGCGTTTCAGTGCTCCGAGTAGGATTCGAACCTACGACCTACGGATTAAGAGTCAGTTGCTCTACCAACTGAGCTATCGGAGCGGTTGGTTTGGAGGCGGAATGATAACCGTGACATGCCGGCGTGCAAAGGGTTCGGTCACAAAAGTTGAAATTCCAAAGATCACGAATCCCTGCGACCGGTTCTGGTGGAAAACTCGGGATTCTGAGGGTCAGAATGGAGCTGACTTTTCCGAATTTGTGACGTCCTGTCCTTCCAGGTTCTATCCATGAGTGAAGTTGCGGCTCTTTGGTTGCCCATTCTGCTTTCCGCTGTCGCGGTATTCTTCTCCAGTTTTCTGGCCTGGGTCGTCATTGGCCACCATAACCCGGACTGGAAGGAGTTGCCCGAGGAGGAAGGCACGATGGATTTTCTGCGGAAGTCGGGGGCTCATGCAGGAATGTACATGTTCCCCATGGCTCGAACGCCGGAGCAAATGAAGGACGAGGGCAAGCAACAACGGATGAATACCGGGCCCTGGGGGACGATCAATATCTGGTCTGGTCCCGTCAATATGGGCAGCAACCTGATCAAGTCGTTCACCTTCTATCTGGTGACCAGTTTCTTCATCGCCTACCTGGCAACGCTGGGGCTGGATCCCGGAGCCTCGTTCTCCAAAGTGTTTCAGCTGACGGGAACCGCTGGAATTCTGGCCTATGCCTTCGGCGGAATTCCTCATCACATCTGGTTTGGGACTCACCGTCGCCCCATGCTGATGGACATCATTGATGGCGTGGCATTTGGTCTCGTCACAGGGCTTGTGTTTGCGTCCATGTGGCCGGCCGGAAAGTAGCCGACCTCGGACAGAGTGACTTCCATCAGAGATGTCGTCTACGAATGGTAAAGAACACTTTCGACAGACGCTCGAATGTTGCGGCACATGCCGTCGAGGTCCAGGTCGTCGTCGTCGGTGCCAAACGGCTGTTCGATGTGTTCAGCAACAGTTTCCAGGCCGAGCATAAAGTAGGACAGCGCGGCCGTCAGCGGAATGGTCCACCAGCCAAAGTCACTGGCAAGTCCCCAGGGCAGAGTTGCCAGATAGAGTGCGACACTTTGCCGCGCAAAACCTCGGTAAGACCGGACCAGGCGAGTATTCTGGATGCGTTCACAGCCTCCGGTGATTTCCAGAAGCTTCCGCAGATCTTCATCCATCACAAGCAGAGTCGTGGAATCCATGCCGCCCGACTCTTTCCAGAATTGCAGCTTTCGGTACAGCGTTTCCGTGAGCGCTGTGGGTTTGTGTGTTGCGGTTGTCACGCTCTCCGGCAGCGAGTCCAGATCATCGCTTGTTGTTGAACCTCGCAGATGATCCTTCAGGACCACCGGAAACCGCGCCAGGGCACTTCGCACCTGACGCCGTTCGTGCTCGTTCATCGGAGTCAGCGTGGCGAACTTGATCGCCAGATTTCGAATCGTGTTCGTCAGTGACCCCCACAGAGTACGCGCTTCCCACCAGCGTGCATAAGACGTATTCGTTCGAAACACCAGCAGCCATCCAAGGACAACGGTTAGGGCGGCGGGAATTTCGGACGGCATTTCCGACAGCGACTTCAGGATGCCAAAGTGCATGCACGCCGACGGAATGATGCTGTACAGACCGACAAGACACGCCAGTCCGCCAACTCGAAACAAAGTCCGTCCGACATCCGGAAATCTCTCTGAGGCAGCTTTGCTCAAAGGGCTACTCATCGGCTTCTTCCGTCTGATATCGAATCAGACTGTTCACCGGATAAGGATCCAGTCGCTTCCGACCATTTAGAAAGCTCAGCTCGATCACAAACGCGGCCCCGACGACGGTGGCTTTCATCTGTTCTGCAAGCTTCATACACGCTTCGATGGTTCCGCCTGTGGCCAGAAGATCATCCACAAGCAACACTCGATCGTTTGCACAAACGGCGTCGGTGTGGATCTCCAGCGAGTCCGAGCCATATTCCAGGTCATAGCTGAATCGATGAGTCTCGAATGGCAGTTTGCCAGGCTTACGAACGGGAACGAAACCGGCTCCCAGTTCCATCGCGAGGGGGACTCCAAAGACAAACCCTCGAGCTTCCGCAGCAAGCACCTGAGTCACGCCGGCGTTGCGAAACGGTTCCGCGAGACGTCGAGTGACTTCTTTCATCGCGGTGGCAGAGGCAAGCATCGGAGTGATGTCGCGAAACATGATTCCCGGCTTGGGAAAGTCTGGTACTGATCGGACGTACTGTTTGAGATCCATGTGAATTCCCCTGGGTTGCTGCGCCTCGGAATGACGGTGGCGGGCGTAATCTAGCAGGCTGTTGAATTAGTCAACAGCTGAGCCGCGTGGCGCTGGCCGCGGGTGTTTTCCACGCGTCGTGAGTCCCCAGTAGTTGGGAGGCCGTTGATTGAGTGAGCCGCAAAGCGCTAGCTGCGGGTGATGGCAAAAAATTGCTCCGGGGGCAGATGAGCGGCGACGTGCGTTAGCAAACGTGGTGTTTGTGATCTCCGCCTGCCTGTTGTCTGCAACATTCGAGCGTGACAGACAACCCTTAAGACATTATCCTCTGTCCAACGGAATGACTCTGCGGCGAGATCCCTGACGGATGGGGAGGCCCGCGGATCTCAATTCAGAAAGCAGGATGCGCGATGATTCTAAACTCCCACGGCCGTGTTGCTTCACGGACTTCGCTGTTTGCGGTCTTTGTTGTATCGATCTTCGCAACGATAACGCTGGCTCTCACCGCGACTGCGACTCATGCACAGAGCGACGAAGTCCTGCCGGGGACAGGTGAACGATTCTCGGGCAGTCCCCTGGTGATTGTGCGAAATGCCAAGACAGATCCGGAAGCCGCGGGAAAGTACATCGAGACCCTCATCAAAGACCTCGATTTGAAGGCTCCACAAGGGCAGTCGGAGTCGGACGAGACCCAAAACGTCGCGGCCGGAACGAACGGCATGCTTCTGTATCTGGTGCCAGGTGTGATCCCAAACGTTGGCACGGTGACGTTCCGTGAAGTGAAGGATCGAGAAGAATTTCAGGCTCTCGTCCTGAAGGCGAAGGGGAGTGACGAGAGTGCGAAGCTTTCAGAAGACGGTGATACGTACACTCTGATCACAACGACCGTGACAAAGATCGAAGCTGTCAGTGCGACGTCGGAAGATGTGGCGGCACCGACTGTCGAACCAGCGTCACTCGAAGAGCCCGCTGCGGATGGGGCCTCAACACCATCTCCTGATTCGCAGGACGCTCCGAAAGGTTCGATCACCATCGGAGTGAGCGCCGGTACGGATGCTGCTCCGGGAGTGATCTTTAGTGTGAAGAGCCAGGAAGTTCGGACGGATGATGCCGAGTCACTGGTCGTCGAGGATCGAAGGGTCTTTCGTTACAGCGATGGCTTCATGTTCGAAAGCACCTCGGACGGGCTGAAGACGGCCGAACTGCCACCGAGCGACAGTTTGAGACAGCTCGAGAATGCAGAAGTCTTCAGTGAGTTCTCGTTCTTCGCGGACCGCGTTCCTGAGGGAATCAAACAGCTCGGCTGGGGCATGATGAGCGCTGGGCTGGGAGCGGAACTCCAGCAGAGGGACGAAGAGTCTGATGCGGACTATGAACCCCGACGAGCACTCGGGGATGCTCAGCTGATCTTCCTGCAGTCCATGATCTTTGATTTACAGAAGGTCTCTGGCTGGGTGCGGATGGCCAGCGAAGTCGAGCCACTGGAAGCTCAGGTCAGACTGGCAACACGGGAAAACAGCGACCTCGCGAAGCGCCTGCGTGAGCTGTCAGCGAGTGGAAGTTATTTTGCTCCGATTCTGAATGATGACGCGTTGGTGACGTTTCATGTCTGCCTGAGTCTCCCTGAACACTGGCGGAAAGTTGTTACGGCCACGATCACACAGGCTCGGAATGGTCTCAAGGATGAAGCGCTCACACCGGAAGCGGAACAGGGATGGCGTGACGTGCTTACAGCCGCAGAAAAGACGACAGAGGAAGGACAGCTCGAGATCGTAGTGAAGTATGGATGGTCCGAAGAATCCGGGCCTGTGATTTACTACGGGGTCCATGTTTGGGATGCCGGCAATCTTGGGCCAGCGATCCTGCAAGTGTCAGAGCTTAAAGAAAACGTAAAAGCGTTCGATTCTGAACTTGGAATTATGGCCATCCACGAAGGGGAAGCTGAAGATCCAGTAGATGCAATGCTGTCAACTGCATTTGTTGCTACCAGCTCTGATGCGATTTGGTTTGCCCTGGGAAATGCGAATGGCGGCAAGATGCTGGCACGGACAATCCGCTCATGCCAGGAATCTCAGCAGTCCATTCGAACACCGTTGCTGTCATTGCATGCTGATATGGGCCGCTTAAAGGATAAGGCGGTACCGGCAGAAGAGGCCGGCTATGTGAATGAAGAGGCATTTTTGAACTTCGTCCTGATGCAGTTGGGTGCAGTGGACGGTGGCACCATTGAGTCAGGTAACTTCTCGGGGACCGCTGCTGACCTCTTTCATCGAGCCGGGCAGCTCGGCGGGACTCAGGACGCTCATGTTACGGTTGAATCCGACGAATCCGGACTGATCGTACGAGCAAACGCCGGCGCGGGGCTTGTTCGAGGCTTCGTGGCTCTGTTCTTTGCCCTGGCAGATCAGTAGGCCCCGGCGATCATAACGCTGGGCCCAGGAGGGATCTTGAGCAAGATCCACTACATTCAAGGCGAAGTCATTCTCTTGAAGACGCAGATTGGAAGTCGTGCTCCTTGATACGTTGAATCTCGGGTCGTAAACCTTGCGAGACGTGCTGCGACTCTGGGATCTTTAGCAAGATCCACTACCTTTATCTGTCAGACTGACAACCGATGGTGTTCGCCCTGGATCAGCGACACCTGCGTCAGACGGCACATGTCGAGCAGTTCGCTGGCGGCCTGCATGACCCCGATCATGTCCCGATCGTGGTCCAGAGCTTCCTTCAGTTGCTCAGCCACCTCGGCCATGTTGTCGATGCCGGCATGTTGGGCGGTGTGATGAAGTTTCGTGGTCAGCGATCGCAGCGAATCCAGGTCCTGCGTATCGAGTGCCGTCACCAACAGTTCAATCTGCTGACCAATGTTCAGAGCAATATCCACTGATACTTCAGGCACTTCCATGCGGTCCGCACTGCGGGATCGAACGGCTGTGATAAAGCGTTCGACAAGTTCCGGATCGAACTGAGTTCCAGCGCAGCGACGCAGTTCTTCAAAGGCTTCGCTACGCGTCTTACGACGCCGATATGGTGCATCGGAGATCATCGAGTCGTAGGCGTCAGCGATTGCCAGTACACGAGCACTCACGCTTGGACGCGTGTCGCGTCGGGAGAAGAACGTCTGGTTGCTCATGTCGAACCAGAGTCCATACTGCTCCACAATTTCCGTCAGAGTTTCAGAGCCGAATGATGACTTAACGAGATGGACGCTGACCGCCTTGTTGCGTCGCATGATGGCCCATTCTTCTTCGGTGAGCTGTCCGCTCTTCTGAAGGATCGCGTCCGGCACACCGATCTTGCCGATGTCATGAAGCAGGGCCGCGATTTCCAGCGTGTAACATTCTCGCATGGAAAGCAGTCCTTCGCCCGTCGCAACGCACCAGTCTGCCACACGCCGACAATGCGCCGCAGTGGGCTGATCACGGTACGACAAGGCAGACACGAGTGCCGTCACCGCCTGGAACGGAATGGCCATTTCCGGCGCAGACTTTTCACGTTTTTCGCGCCGAGCTGTTGGGGCAGATTCACCAAGCTGGGAGATCTGCTTTTGTGCTTTGTCGAATCGAACAACCTGATTTCGGCCGTGACGTTTCGCGACGTACAGGCACTTGTCGGCCTGATCGAGCATGTCCTGGGCGGAAGTCGGATTCTGGCTGGATGAAGACACTCCAAGGCTTGCCGTGACTTTCAGCTCGGCAATCTGCAGGGACTTCAATGCAAGGCGAACACGCTCGGCACGAAGTTCGGCATCATCGATTCCGGTATCCGGCATCAGGATGGAGAATTCTTCACCACCGTAACGACACACAACATCGTTCTCACCAGCAGTCTTCATCACCGTTGCGGCTACGCGTCGAAGGACTTCATCGCCCATCGCGTGGCCGTGGTTGTCGTTGATCGATTTGAAGTGGTCGATGTCGACCATCACTGCAGACAGAAGCCGGCCCGTAGTTCGTGATTCATCCCACAGAGACTCAAAGACCTTGAAGAAGCTTCGGCGATTTACGCAGCCGGTCAGTGCATCTCGAGTCGCGAGCCATTCCAGTTCCCTGTTCTGCTGGCGAATTTCCTCGCTCGACTGCTTCAGCGACTGCAGAGCATCGCGGAGTTCTTTCTGCTTTCGGTCCAGCTCGGTCACATCTTCGAAGCTGACCACAACACCTCGGCAACGCTGTTTGTCATCGTGAATCGGAACGGAGCTGACCGAGAATGTTCGTTCGGCCGAACCTGTCCCATGTTTCATCAGGACGCTGCGACGCGACTGCCCAGTCGTTGCTGTGAATGCCCAGGGAGCTTCGCTGAAACGATGATCGTCGACGACTCGAAAGCCAAGTTCACTGGCACTGCGTGCAAGCAGTTGTTCAACGGATGTGTGAATGTGCGCCGCGAAAGCTCCGTTCGCAAGAACGATTCGCTGATCGTTATCCAGCACCAGCAGGCCTTCTGCCAGAGCATCCAGAGCTTCACGGACTCGAGGCGGAATCACCTGCGAAGGATTCAGATGCTTGAGGACTCGTCGCAGATAGACCGAGAAACTGAAGAAAAGGGCGACGGCCAGAAACAGCGACAGGGTAAATTCGGGGCGCATGATGGAGCCAAGCGGACCGGCCGAAACTTCTCGGAAGCGAACTTCCAGCTGGCCCCAGTCTTCGTTTCCCGAAGAAATCGGCACGATGAATTCACGCGAACTTTCCGGCCGTCCTCCACGCGTCTCCCAGATCGACTCATGCGGACCCGATTGAAACAGCAGCGAACCGTCTTCGTTGGTTCGAACAGCAATCGATTCCACTTCCTGATTGCGCGAGCGGATGGCATCGAATGTCGACTGAATCTGTTCCGCATTCATCCGCGGGGCCAGAGCCATAAAGCTGACAGCAGACGCTTCGCAAAAGGCAGAACGGGTTTCCTGCGCAGATGTACCGACGTTCGGAATCAGGCCCAAAAGTCCTGCAACCAGCACGGAGCTGACTGCCAGACTGACGAGTCCGAGAACGATTCGAAAACTTGATGAGAGGCGACGAAAACGCATCAGTGCGTGCTCACAATCCGCAGCAAACCTGCCGGGACACCGAGTTTTGGTGTCCCGGGGAACCCGGAAAGCATAGGTCACATTTGTGCCTATGCGTTCGGTTGCCGGGGGAGCAGGGACCGATTGTGGTCAAAACTGAACAGCGATACCGATTGTCAAATCGTTTCAATCCGTTCGAGTGGAATAATCGTCCCGAGCGGATCACTCGTGGTGAACCCTATTGATGCATCAAGCATTCGGTTTCAAGTCATGGCCACTGCGAAATGTGCGGCGCTCGGGGCTTGTCATATCAACAGTTTGGGTTGAGCCGTCATTCCCGCGCAGGCGGGAAGCCAGAACGTTGAAAGCTGGGTTCCCGCCTGCGCGGGAATGACGAACCCCTCTTCGTTGTTCTGACGGAGCACCACTAATGCTCGGTCAGTGGTCGGGGAAACACTGAGCTGATGCGAGGATAGTGCGGACCGCGGGCCGCTGTGGATGCGGCACGGTGTTCAGCGCCTGGTGCCTGACGAAGCGGAGAGACGTCCGATTCCATGCCTGGGATTGCCTGCAGTGTCCCGTCTCCGCCACGATCGCGGTTCTTCTTTTCCCTTTCGATGTCTTCCAGAATATGGCCCAGAGGCCCTGCAAGAAGAGATGGAAGAAGAATCACATCTCCCCAGAGTGCAGCGAAGATCAGAGCACACATGATCCAGCCGAAGCGACTGATCAGGAGCAGATCGACGGGATACAAAGTCAGCATTCCAAGTCCGATCGCGGCGCTGGTTTGCCACAGAGCCGGTCCGCAATGTTCCAGTGATCGAGCAACCGCTTCCTGACGCGAAAGTCCATCGCGGATCAACTTCTGGAACCAGGTCATCATGTGCAGAGTTCCGTCCACTGCGATACCGAGTGCGACAGAGGCCGTGATCATCGTTCCAATGTCAATTCGAATTCCGGCCCAGCTGAGCAGACCGAAAACAATCGCGACAGGCGCGACGTTAGGGATCATCGAGAAGAACGCGGCTGTGACATTTCGAAGCAGGACAACCATGATCAGCCCAATCAGCACAAACGCCATGGCGAAGCTGTTGATCAGACTTTCCAGGAGTGCCTGCTGCGTTCGCAGGAAGATCGGGATCAGGCCTGTGACCACATGAGCTGGCTTGCCGTTGGAGAACTTCCCAAGTTCGACGTCTGCGATCGTGGAGAGTTCAGCCGTTAGTTGTTTGTAGTCGTAATCGGACAAGATGCTGGACTGACAGGTAATGCGCCAGACTTCGTCGCCAGCCTTATGCAGCATGCGATCGCCTTCACGCTTCCAGTCGGCAGACGTGGTTGGCAAGGCAATCATGCTGGCCAGAACTTCGGAGTCCTCGCCGCCCTTCTGCAGCTTCTCGTGAATGCGCTCGCCGATCACATTCTCACGCAGGTGAGAATTGCGGCGCTGCATGGCGGACATCTGCTTTTCGTCGGCTTCATCCAGGTTCAGGAAGGATGCGAGCGACAGTGTGCCGCTGACTTCCGGATGATGGCGAAGAGCATCCTGGACCTGAAGCACCATTTTGGCGCGTTCAAGGAACGGGACATTCTTCTGCTGCGTCGTATTGAATCGGACAATGGTGTCGACGGACACAATGCCCGACAGATTTTCTTCAAGGAACTGGTAGTCCTTGACGACTCGTGTGTCGTCCGGGAAGTAGCGGATGACTTTGGTTTCCGTCTTGAAGTGGACCAGCCCCCACGAACAGGCAACGGTGGCAGCCAGGTTCGCCATCATGTTGAACTTTCGATGACGGGACAACCAGGCTCCAAGACGGTTCCAGAAGTGACTGACATTCAGTTCCGGCTTCGGTGGTTTCTCCGGCCAGTACAGCATGAGAGCAGGCAGCAGATACAGGACACACACGAAGGAAATGAGACAGCCGATCGAGGCGTAGATGCCGAAGTCACGAACAGGTACTAGCGAGCTGACGACCAGAGACGCGAGTCCGATGGCCGTTGTTCCACTGGCCAGAAAACATGGAACCCATGCGGTGGAAGTTGCATGGCGGACTGCTTCTTCGCAGGTCTCAAGGCCGGAGTTTTTCCAGTAGTTGCAGAGGTGAATTGCACCGGAAGTGGAAATCACCAGCAGCAGAGTTGGCATGACGGCAAGAACCATGTTCATGCTGCCGCCCATCATCGGCACGAGAGCACACGCTGCCACCGCGCTCAGGACGGAGACACCCTGAACCAGCAGGCACAGTCGCAGGCTCTTCAACATGACATAAGTCAGCCCGATGCTGACAAGCACTGCCATCAGCAGCGGCGAACGATGATAGATGTCCCATGAAGGAACTGCGCTGTTCCATGCGGAATGCTTCACACCATTATTCATGGCAGTGCTGGCGACGGGCCGGCCGCCCATATGCAGAGAATCTTCGGGAATTCCAGCGCGTCGAGCCGCCAGAGCGATTGCTTCCAGTGCTGCCCGTGGGTCTTCAATCCCGGCGCTACTGAGGTTCACCGAAACGGCGGCCATGGCACCTTCCACGAACCAGGTGCTGGTGACACATGGTGCGTCTCCGAGCCCGGGGACAAGCAGGGCCTTCAGATCGGTGATGAACTTCTCCCGGATCGAAGAGTCGATGTGCATCCGCGACCAGGCCAGCTGAAGGTCTGGCTGTGGCTGGTTCTTCACATAATCCGTCAGAGCATCGTGCAGCTTGTAAGACTTCTCATCGTCCAGGGAAAGATGAGCTTCAGAAGGTTCCGGCAACTTGCGTGTGACGAGTTCGACGGCAATGCCATATTTTTCCCGTCCGAGTTTTGCAGCGGCTTCGGCAACACTGGTGGAATGGCGTCGAGACTGCTCGGTCAGCGACAAACACAGCGGACCTGAACCAATCAGAAGTCCGTGAGTGCGGTCGAGGGCGGTTGGCAGAGGTAACTTTTCCGCCAGCATGCGGCGCATCAGGTCGGCAGGCTCTGTCACTTCAATGACGTAGGGAGAGCCGCCTTCACGAACTCCACCCGCAACAACTCCTTCGAGGTGTGAACAGAACTCGGGGATGCGAGCATCGGTCAGAGTACAGTCGTCCCAGGAGACCAGAATGCGGTCTTCCTGCGGAAACAGCTCCTGATACCAGGTCAGGATGCGTGACTGTGGGTCATCTTTGGGCAGCCAGCCGGCGACTTCGTTTTCCAGCTCAATGTGCTTTAGCGACCAGACCATCAGTGGCAGCAGGAACACGACGGCTCCAATTAGCCACAGGGAATACCCATTTCCCCATCGGTCACGTCGTTCGAAGAATGACTTCATCCCTGCCGTCCGTTCTTACGTCGCCTGTTTCCCGGCCATTTTGTGACCGGAAATCGTCTCATTTCGGCACTTCAGTGTGCCCGGAGTTCTGCGTGAACGCTCGGTTGGCCTTCCAATCCGGCGCAGCAGGAATGTCCGTGATATTGAGATCGTCCGAGGAACCTCAGAAGCGGAATTGGAGATTGGAGAATGCTCATCCGGGCGCGGAGACGGGCCTAGCAGGGTTCCGGCCACACCAGTCGTTTCGCGTGCGCAGACGGGGCAGAGCACTCCTGCGGCGCGGAGGTGGTAAGAAGGGAAGAATTTGCCAGGCGTGACGATCCGTCAAACTGGCTATTCCAGCGAAGGGCCTTCTTCCGGGTCTTTCTGAGGCGGCTCGCTCTTGTCCCACTTCACAGCCCGTTCTTCATCCGACGGTTCCATGAACGGACGCACGACGCGGAAGCCTACTCCCAGCGCATCTGTGAAATACCAGATGCTCTGAGGATCCTGGGGGTCCTGCTGCTTCCACTCTTCACTCGAGCCATCTCGGACTGCCGACCGAAGCATTTCAGCAGGATCATCCCAGCCTCCGCCGCGGACAACTCGAGGGTATTCGGTCAGTGGAATGATGAGTGGATTGACGGCCTTCGCGCCGAGTTTGCCGTAGGAGTCTGCGGCGTACTGGTCGAGCACCCATTCCGCAACGTTGCCATGGATATCGTGCAGGCCCCATGGATTTGGCTTCTTCTGTCCGACAGGGTGGTACTTGCCTTCACTGTTTCCGTCGAACCACGCATGCTCGCCCAGAGCCGAAGCGTCATCACCGAAGGAGTACGTGGTCTTCGTGCCGGCTCGGCAGGCATATTCCCATTCCGCTTCGGTCGGCAACCGGTAATAACGACCGGTCTTCGCGCTGAGCCAGACGCAGTACATGCGAGCAGCATGCTGAGTCATGCAAATTGCAGGGTTGTTCTCGCGGCCCATCCCGAAGCTCATGTCAACGTACGGCGGAGTGGGGCGAGTCACCGAATCCGCGACTTTGTCGCGCGGAGTTGCCTTCTTGTTGTATGCTGCTCGACGGAGTGAATCGACCTTATCGCCCCAGACTTCATATTGGTTCCATGTGATCTCAAACTTGCTCATCCAGAACGGTGAGATCTCAACTTCGTGCTGTGGGCCTTCGTCTTCGCGTCGACCGGCTTCTGTCTCAGGGCTTCCCATGATGAATGAGCCGCCTGGAATCGGAACCATTTCCAGCTTGTAGGTTGTGTGTTCCAGCGGCTCCGCGTACGGCTTCATTTCGGCCGGTGAGGCCGCCACAGCGTCATTGACTTTCAGGGGCTCAGACTTTGGAACAGCCTGCTGCCCCAGGCATGGCGAGCTGACAGTCAATCCGCAGAACAGAAGAAATGCAGGAACCAGGTGTGTGTTGCTTCGCATGGAATTCGCGTTCATCAACCAAAGGATCAGTTGAAAGCCAAACGGCTGTCCGAAGTCCTGTCAGCTTCAGGCATTTCACAACGCTCGTCAACACACTTCAGGCACGTTGAACATCATTCCAGGTCATGAAAGGACGGTACTTCCAGTCGCGCATAGCGGTTAAGGAACGAAAAGCGGGCGAGTCATCGTTGCGGGTGTCGATGACTCGCCCGTTTGAGGAACGAGAGCAAGAGTTCAGTGTTTGGATCTCAGGAGGTGAAGATCACAAACCGGCAATCGGGACATGCGACGCACGCCGAAGACTGCTTCTGAACCTGAAGTCAGAACAACTTCTTCTGCCCTGGAAAGCCAGCCCACTGCGGCGTGGAATCTGAACTCTCTTTTCGTTCCCTGGGAAGGAGGACGCCGTCAAACTGAAAGTCTGCTGCCCCGTCCTCGGCCGCAGCAGACTTCTCGAGATGAAGCCCGGTCGCTTCAAGTTGTTTCTTTGATCCTTTGACTGAATCCGCCTGAACCAAAGGCTGGATCCAGTGGTTGGTATCTGGCTCAACGCTGGAGAACACGTTCTGTTCAGCGTCACTCGCAGAATCTTTCGATCCTGACGAAGTCTGAACCGCATCCGCGGATGACTTGTCCCCTGAATTACTACGAGCGCCTCGCGGAGCGGGTGCAATGATCGACGAATGGCGGAAGTCCCTTTGCACTTGCGGCTCTGCGACCGTACGCAGAAGCTCGCTGCTCTTTGTCGCCGGTAACTGGGCTCCCTGTGTGCTGACAGGATTTGTGCGACTGCCTGATGGGCTCTGCGAACGGATCACACGCTGTTGTGAAGATCTTGAACGTCCTGACAGCTGATTCGACACAGGCTTGACCGCTGGCAGTTCCGGACGAGCGGCTTCCAGCGATTGTGGTTCGGATTCGGCAGCGAGCATCTCTTCCCGCGGAAGTGTCAGCTTCGGCATTCCGGCGAGTACCCAGCCCTTCCAGTTCTGTTCGAGCTTCTGGATTCCGTCGTGATCAAAGTGTTCCTGGATTGCCTTGTCCCAGCCGATCAATTCGCCTTTGCCGATAAAGTCGAGGTACGCCTGGCGACCCTTCTGCTGCACCAGGAAATCTGCAAGAGCGTATCCCTGAGCATACATGGTCAGCATGGCTCGCTGTCCTTTCGGATACTCCTTCATGGACAGCAGCTCTTTCAGCGGAATCAATTCGTTCTTTGTGCGAACGACCTCATTCAGGAGATCCAGCTGCTTCCGCTGCTCGGACACATGTTCGAACAAAGTCGCGGCACCTTCATCGGCCCAGCGTGGAAGTGGCCGTCGAAAGTGACAGGCGAAGATCGTGTGATTCACCTCATGCGGCAGAACCGAATCAAGAATCCGCTCGAGTGATCCCTGAACCTGCATCCGCCAGTTCAACACTTCACCTCGAACGAACTGAAAGGTCGTCTGGCCACCTGCACCGAAAGGGCCGACCTTCACCGTG
>JAEUII010000317.1 GCA_016795145.1 Planctomycetaceae bacterium | reverse complement strand
CGGTATCCGTACTGCCTCCAGTTTCGGCTGGGAAACACTCTACTGCGGCTACAGATACGAAAACACAACAGGCCTATTCCACGTCCGTAACAGAGTCTATCACCCCATGCTTGGTTCCTGGCTCCAACGCGATTTGATTCGGCCACTTTTAGTAGTGCGCCATTTCCGATTGGACTTAGCTACGCACATCTACTCATACACATTCCAGTCACCATTGAATTATGTTGACCCGAGTGGACGTGAAGGGAAAGCCACAGATGTCCTTCAAAAACTTATCGACGAGTTAATCCAGAAAATCAAAGACTGGGATCAGCAGCGCCTCAAGGAAGAGTGCGAAGAATGGATGAGGCGTAATGACAACTTGGGATACGACTGGCAGAAACAACTCAAACCTTGTCCGTGCAGTCAAGCCGACGCAGAAGAGAAGAAGGATTACTTCTCGAAGGATCCCAATCCCAGCTTCCACAAGGGATGTGACATTTGTTTCCGGGGTGGTGAGAAGAACGACATTAACCCTCTAACACCAGCGAATCCAGGGCAGCAGTGCTGCTATAAGGATGGCAAGCTCATCACCGGAGGGACCGGAGCAGGTACGCCAGACCGTTTCGGCCCTCAAGGTCCTGTCAGTGTAGTCTTGCATTTTGAGCAAGACGTTCAACCGGCAATTATCTGTGGAAAGGCGGGAATGATCGACGAATACTACAAGCGTCGTTCTCCTGACCCGGGCAAAGACGCTCAAGGGAATCCATGTCCCGAGAATGTTGTAAACGGATAACAGCTGGGGCACTTAGAGTGAAACAAATTGCCTTCCACTGCTTACGGAGCACTTGGCAACTAGGAGTGATGCATGACAATCGCATGTCGGTTCTTAGCAATAATGTGTGTCACATTGCTGGCGTGGCCGGAAGCTGCTTACTCCGCAGACCCCGCCAACAGGCCTGTGAGCCAAGACTCATACGTCCTTGTGTTTCAAGAGCACCCGCGATTCGAGGTTCTTCACAAAAAGAATCGAACCAAGGATGAGATACTGTCGGATGTCTATAGTGTTTCATTGCCGGCAGAAAGTGTTGTCGATGCGATAGTCGAGCTAGGGCTAACATTTCCGCCAGAGGCGATCCCTTGGAAGAAACTACTGGAATTAGCTGACCGACCTGACACACCGAAATCCGTCGCTACGTGGGCCACGATTGCTTCAGGAAAGGCGCTTTGCTGTTCCCCTCGTCCGCGGGACTTTGAGCGGTGGCTGTTTCAGCAAATGAGCGGCGGCCGTAATGCTGAGCCTGCGATTGTTGTTCTTGGGGTTTCTCGGATTGCTGGTCATGTCACTCTCCGAGAGTGGGCTCGCATGCTGCGTGATCCAGAGACACCTGACAGCACGTGCCGCTACATAGGAAAGTATGCCGTTATTTGGGGAGTAGTCTTTGAGGGAGGGGATTTCGACGAAGCGGTCAATTGCTTGCTGGCGGGATATAATGAGGGATCAAGCTCTAAAGGTCGAAAACAACTGTACTGGGAGACACTCAGCTTGATTCCAGACGCTGTCATCAGCCGTGGGGGCGTTGAGGACTCGACATTACGATCGCTCCATGACCTTGCGCTTCGAGAATTCGCGAACGAAAGTAATCCAGAGGCGATTCGTGCTGTAGCAACGACGGGGATGAAGCGTGGTGAGACGATTTCCAAAGAGGCTGTAACAGCAGCGAAGAAGATTCAAGTCGGAACAGAAACAGGGTCGCAGCTGCGTTCGGCGGCGGATCATGTTATCCGAAGTGCAGAGAAATATGGCGTAGATAAGTGAGCATTCCTCTTGTTGACGAAATAAACCAATGTGAGATGTTGGATGTTGTCTGTCAGGACATCGTCGTCAAGCAAATCGAGAGGCATTTGCCGCTTAATCCGGGACAATGGATTTCACGCTATTCCCTGCCTTGACCGTGAACCTATGGCATCTTGCATCGCTTGTAGACAAATCAACGCACATCTTTGCCGTATCGGATTGAGCGTAATCTGAATTGACTCTAGGATCTGCGATGGGGTGATCTGCATTAACTCCGACTTTGTGCGTCCTTCGATGTGTCGGCATAGTAAAGATGCCGACACTTGGCTAATTGCACAGCCTCTTGCTTCATGCCATGCCGTCTCAATGTGATCTCCGCTAATGCGAAGATGCCAGATAATCTCATCGCCACAAAGCGGATTCCTGGCAACTCCGGTGTGCGTAGCTTCTGGAAAACAACCACGGTGATAGGGCGATCTCAACTCATCGAGAAAGCTTTCTTGATTGTCGTTATGTTGTTCGACGGGTTCCATTGTAGTAGCTGCACCTGTAACAAGAAATAGACCTGCCAGACCCGTTTATTCTGAGATCGTTGCTCCAAGATGACAGGTCTCACCATCTCTCGGTCGATGGATCGCGTCTTCCAAGGCTGCATGCGACAATCTGATCGGAGTGTCTCGGAGACGCAATCTCCGATCGAGCCTTGTGTATCGCTCTTTGTCCTGCTCAGCCACCAAGCGAACGAGATCAGCTTGCCAAGCGTGGTCTTGAGTCCAGTAGTAGTCCACGACAGCAAAATGACAACTAAACTCTTCTGGTGATTTGCTTACAATCCTGGGATGGGCCACCATTCTCGCCACTTCGCTTGAATCAAGGCGGACACCGCATACATGTGCTAGCGTCAAAATTTCAGGATAGACATCATCAAAGTCATTCAAGCGGTCGCGAATGCGATCGAAAACCTCCGTTTGCGACAGTAACTCTTGCGATAGTCCGAAGCTGACAGCACGCATTGCCTTCTTTCGAACCTCCAGTGAAGTGGACCGTGAGGCCATGATGGACTCAATCTGTGCTTTTCCCAACACCGCGTCGCAAATCAGGAGAGCAGACAAGATCGCATCAAGGTTTTGTGCTTGTCCGGGCCATTCACCCTTTAGCGGCTCTTGAATCAATCGCTCCAGAACTACAACCTTATCCCGGGCGCTACCACGCGAATATGCGAGCATTGCGATCCCAATCCTGGCCTGACGCGGCGTACATCGCTTCGCATCCTCCAGCTGCGGCGCGATCTCTGCGAGTTTCAATGATGCTGCGAACCGCGAGAGATCATGATGCGTTTCCCGTGCGATGCCATTACAGACATCATCTTCAACGAGCCAATGGTCAGCCCAGAGATAACGGAAATATGTGCTAAGCGGAATCGATTCATTGGCATCGACATGCCGCTTGATGTCGCAGAAGTAGCTGGTGAGCTGTTTCGATGGATTGTCGGCAGTCAGTCGCACCAATTCTGGTTGGCCAATTCCTTCACACTTTAACAGCAACAGCCAGATGCCAGGTTTCGCCGAATTGTGAAGATGGCGCTGTATCTCAGGAAATGATGCGCTGTACGATTTCATCGAGTGCCTGCATAGAAGCGAACAGGCCTCTCGAGTTGAACTGGTCACTTTTACAAAATCTGCAGACTGGGAAATCGCGTACTCACGGGCCAAGCCAGAATACGCATCGATTTCAGAACAATCGGCTCGGGGTAATGCGATCGTGACGACGCAAAGTCCTATTACCAGAATCGAGTGAATCTTCGAGTTGACGAGTGACGTCAGCCACCTGAGCAGCAGTGGTCGCATAAGGATGTTCTCCACAATTGGACTCCGGGTTGTGTCATGCCTTCTAGGCCTCACGGCTTCTGAGCATTGTCGCACGCCTCTTCGTCGCCTAAGCAGTTCTTTTTGCAGGCTGTTGTGCGGAGCTTGAGTTCGTTGTCATAGACAGACTCACAGCTGCTTTTTGCATTGCCAGCAAGCGCTCCGCACTGTTTTGCCTTTTTCTCGACCAGACATTTGAGCTGCACTTTGAAGGCAGCACATTCCTCGTCCTCGGGCTTCTTTTTGGGCTTCCAATCAGGCTGACATAAGCCACTTGCAGGGCAATCAACGTCATCGAAGTGGTCCTTCTCGTGGTCCACGATGCACTCGGTGATTCCAGGATAGTCCCTGTACTGTGTTCGGTACTCTTTCAGGACGCAGGGAAATTTCTTCCCGTTGCAGCAGATTGTGACGCCGTGAACTTGGCCCTTTTGCTTCGGGTCCTCAGGATCAAATGCTCCCAGTTCTTCAGCAGCCTCGCAGACGAGTTCGGGATCTGTCTCATCACATGGGACAGTATCCACGCAATGTCGGATTTTTGGTTTGCAAGCGAGCCCCGAAGGATCCACCAAATAGAGTGGGGATGTGAACGCGTACCGATAGCTGGAAATTGTGTCGACTCCTAATTGATACGCGATTGGACGAATAATTAGAACTAGTCGCATCTTTCGAATCAAATCGCGTTGGAGCCAGGAACCAAGCATGGGGTGATAGACTCTGTTACGGACGTGGAATAGGCCTGTTGTGTTTTCGTATCTGTAGCCGCAGTAGAGTGTTTCCCAGCCGAAACTGGAGGCAGTACGGATACCG
>JAEUII010000286.1 GCA_016795145.1 Planctomycetaceae bacterium | reverse complement strand
GTGAGTTCCGCCATCCGAACAACCATTCGTGGCAACCTCAGTTCCAGCCTGCAGACGCTGCTGGATGTCGAGACCGCGATGCTGGAAACATGGTTCAAGGTTCAGGAATCCACCGCCGAAAGCGCGGCCAACGGTCTGCGTGTCCGTCAAACGGCGTATGAACTTCTTGGTGAGATAACCACAGATCAAACAACAAGCGCTGATCCTCTGGCTGCTGCACGATCAACCGAAGAACTGCGAAAGACGCTTCTTCACGAACTGTCGCCCATGATGTCCTCGCACCAGTACATTGGATACTTCCTGGCGGACAAGAACCATCACATCGTCTCGTCGTCATCCGCAGAACTCATCGGTCGAGAAGACATACCGGAACTCGAATCTCTTCTGGCGCATACACTGGATGGCAACACAGCCGTCTGCCCTCCGTTCCTGAGCGTCGATGCGATTAAGGATCTGACTGGTCGAGTACGAACGGGCGTGCCCAACATGTTCGTCGCCGCGCCAATTCGTGATGAGCGATTTCAGGTCGTCGGAGTTCTGGCATTCCAGTTCCGCCCGGAACTCAAGTTTACCGAGATCATGCAACTGGGCCGGCTGGGACGAACCGGCGAAACCTACGCGTTTGATCGCAATGGTCAGATGATCTCAAACAGTCGCTTCGATGAAGAACTGATCATGACGGGTCTGCTTCCGGACCGGCCTGATTCACGTTCTCTGTTGAACATTGATGTGCGAGATCCAGGCGTTGACCTCACAAGCGGACAGCGGCCCTTGACTCGCCGCACGGAGCAGCCCTTGACCGAGATGGTGACAAAGGCCATCAGCGGAAACGACGGAATCACTATGGAACCTTACCGCGACTACCGCGGCGTTCCCGTCGTTGGCGCATGGAAGTGGCTGGAGAAATACGATATGGGGATCGCAACCGAAGTCGACTACACAGAAGCGTTCCGTACACTGACGATCATTCAGTGGATGTTCACCGGACTCTACACGCTCTTGGGTGTCAGCTCGATTGTCATCTTCATCTTCACTCTGATCGTGGCTCGCCTTGAACGAGATGCTCGACGTGCCGCAGTGGAAGCCAAACAACTGGGTCAGTACGAACTGGAAGACAAGCTTGGCTCCGGTGGCATGGGTGTCGTCTACAAGGCGCATCATGCAATGCTGCGTCGGCCAACTGCTGTGAAGATGCTCGACGTCGATAAGGTGAACGAAGCCACGACAGCTCGATTTGAACGGGAAGTCCAGATTACCTGTCAGCTTAATCATCCCAACACCATCGCGATCTACGACTATGGTCGCACTCCGGAAGGTGTCTTCTACTACGCCATGGAATACCTCGATGGCATCGATCTTCAGCAGCTCGTTGAGAAATATGGTCCGCAGTCAGAGGCACGAACCATTCGCATCCTGCTTCAGGTCTGCGGATCTTTGTACGAAGCGCACTCGAGGGGACTGGTCCATCGCGACATTAAGCCTTCGAACATTATGCTGAATCGTCGAGGCAGTGAGCCGGATGTCGTCAAGGTGCTGGACTTCGGGCTGGTGAAGGCGGCCGACGACAACAAGGAAGCCGCCATGACGTCCGCCACTTCGCTGACGGGTACACCACTCTACATGTCACCCGAAGCGATTCAGTCACCTCTGGCGGTCGACAATCGGTCTGACATCTACGCCGTGGGAGCTGTCGGCTACTTTCTGCTGACCGGACAACCTGTCTTCACGGCATCGAACATTGTCGAGCTGTGCAGACAGCATGTGGATGTCGCGCCGACGCCACCGTCTCAGCGTTCCGGCCGAACGATTTCGGCAGAACTGGAAGACGTGATTCTGGCCTGTCTCGAAAAGAACCGGGCCAAGCGTCCACAAACGGCAAGAGACCTCGCACAGATGCTGGCGCGATGCCCTGATGCACGAGGCTGGAATGCTGACGACGCCGATGCATGGTGGAGCCGCCATGAACGCGGCCTGCCGGCCAATCAGGTGAATGCGGCCTCCATCGGGCAGTCACTGGTAGGCACAAGGACTCCACAGCCAAATGCTGCTCTGCCAAACCCAGTCGAACTGCCGCCAGGCAACACAGGGTTCGCGCAAACGATGATTTCGGGAGAGATCGACTAAAAAATCAGATCGAATCACCAGAGACAATCTCATGGTCCATGTCGAGCGCAGGTGCCTGGCTGCAGGGCTTGCCGACAACGACGGCCGGGACTCCGGCAACTGTGCAATGCGGAGCAACGTTCTTCAGCACCACACTACCTGCGCCGACCTTCGCACCTTCACCAATCTCGACGTTGCCCAGAATCTTGGCTCCCGCGCCAATCAGGACTCCCCGGCGAACTTTTGGATGTCGATCGCCTGTGGCTTTGCCGGTCCCGCCGAGTGTCACTTCATGCAGCAATGACACTTCGTCTTCAATGACGGCCGTTTCGCCAATCACGATGGATGTCGCATGGTCCATCAGGATGCCACGCCCGATCTTCGCCGCGGGATGAATGTCGACTCCGAAGACCTCCGAAATCCGGTTCTGAAGATACAGGGCGACAAGTTCCCGTCCCTGTTTCCAGAGCCAGTTCGCAACTCGGTACCCGATCAATGCATGGACGCCTTTCAGAAACAGCAAAGGTACCAGGCAGCACTTGACGGCAGGGTCACGTTCCTGAACAGCACGAATGTCAGCACAGACCGCATCAACGATTTCGGAATCCCGCTGCATGGCTTCCAGAATCACTTCCCGGAGCTGCATTGCAGACAGAGTACTGGATGCCAGCTTGCCGGCCAAATGGTAGCTGACGGCGTCTTCCAGTCGCTCATGATTCAAAATCGTCGCATGGAGAAAGCTGGCGAGCATCGGCTCAGAAGCAGCTCGCTGAGCCGCCCTTTCCCGAATTGCCCCCCACAAACACTGGTCCGAAGTCGAAATCTGGGTGGACATGGCAAAAACTAACGATTTTGGACGTGCTGAACCCGGAACACCACGGAGCATTCCCGGATAAGGTTGTCACGGACAATCTGGCCGACGTGGTCAGAGAATAGTATCATGACACGAAAGGCATCGTGACGGTTCCGATGCTATTCTGTCGAGCGAAAACTCCGAGGCGAGAAGATGAAAAAGTCCATTCTCCGTTCTGGTGCTTTGTTTCTGGCTGGCGCCTTTGCGATGGCAGCAGCTTACACCGTGATTCCTCAGCAGCAGGCCCAGGCGCCTGTGGCAAACGGGAATGACAAGTTCTCCATGGTAACAGTCCCAATTCTTGAGACCTTCAATCAGGAGGCCGTGTTCGTTCTGAATAACCTGACCGGCGTACTTGTCGGCAGTGTCATCAACGAGCAGACCGGAAAGTTCACTCATCGATATCTGCACAACGTCGCCGCAGATTTCAATACGGGCAACACTCCTGAACCAAAATACGCAATTGTGACAGGTCCTGTAAACCTGCGAGGATCAGGTGGCGTCCAGCCCGCTTACGGCGTGATCTACATCGCTGAACTGTCCAGTGGCGCGGTCATTGCCTACGCCTTCAATCGCCCGACAAACCGAAATGCCGGTTCAACTATGGAACTCGCGAAGCTCGACTTCTTCCAGTTTGCGGATTCCGTTGGCAAGTAGTTCGTCCTCCGGTCTGCCGCGGACGGAGTTCGCGTGAACGAATCTGGCAGGCCGCAACGAATCTTCTGATGACTCTGATGCTTCTGCGTCAGAGTCATTTTTTTGCGCGTGTCTAATCGCCAAGCAGGCTGATCACGCAGACGCCAGCCAGCAGACTTACGATGCAGACGGCCTTCTGCTTCCAGTTCTTTTCGCCATAGATCAAAACACCGGCGATAAACGAAACGATGACGGACGTTCGGCGCAGTGGCGAGATGACGGCCATCAGCGCTCCAGGCTGTTCGATCGCGTAGAAGTACAGGAAGTCGGAAATCAGAAGCAGCATTGCAATTGCCGGGATTGACCATCGCCACTCAAAGCGCGACGCGGAACGCTGACGCAGATACCACATCAGACTTATGGGGATCATCATCGGAACAAGATAGATGGAGAACCAGGCCTGCACGGTCGCAGTGCTGAAGTTGCGGGTCTGCAGCAGGTACTTGTCATACAACGAACTGCATGCACCCAATAGCGTCGCAACAATCATCAGCCACACCCAGCGATTCCGGTGAAAGCGGATTCCTTCCTTACGGCCCACAAGCGAAAATGCGTACATGGAAATGATGATGATCAGAACGCCGATCCACTGAGACACCGTTGGGCGTTCGCCAAGAAAGGCCACTGCAATCAGAATGGTCGCCACGGGACTTGTGGCGCGAATCGGCGATGCAATCGACATGGGAAGGTGCTTGATCGCGAAGGATGCGAAAATCCATGAGCTCCCCGCAATCACTGACTTTGTCGCCAGCAGAAGATGCTGATGCCACGTCAAGGGCTCAATCGTCATCCACTCAACGGGGGCATTCAGGTGCAGCAGTCGCTGACTGATGACGGCGGGCAGGTAGCAGCCACATTGAGTCAGCACATTGAAAAACAGGACCGGCGCAACGGCGTTATCTTTCAGAGAAACCTTCTTGGCGATCTCATAGAAGCCAAGAAACAACGACGACAGAAGGCTCAGGTGGTACCAGTCCATGACACAGCGAGTCTGCAAAATCCTGTTGGCATCGAAATGAAAAAATGCCGATGGAGAAACTCCATCGGCATTATGAAAGTCATCAGAAACACTGACACATCTTAGAGAACAGCTTTGATTCGAGTCAGGAATTCCCGGTTCGTCGGGAACTTCTCCATCGTGCGAGTCAGCTGTTCCATCGCTTCGACAGGGCTGAGGCTAATCAGGCTTCGACGAAGCATCGTGATCCCTTCCAGCATATCCGCCGGCAGGATCTTCTCTTCACGTCGCGTGCCTGAGCGAGTAATGTCGATCGATGGCCAGATGCGTCGGTCTGCCAGGTCTCGACTGAGCATCATTTCCATGTTGCCCGTCCCCTTGAACTCCTGGAAGATCGCTTCGTCCATCTTGCTGCCGGTATCAATCAGAGCTGTCCCGCAGACTGTCAGAGAACCGCCTTCATCAAATCGGCGAGCCTGGCCGAACAGCTTCTTTGGAATATCCAGCGCCCGAATGTCGAGACCGCCGGTTGCCGTTCGTCCCGTGTTGCTCCACTTGTTAAAGGCACGAGCAAGTCGGGTAATGCTGTCGAGCAGAATGAAGACGTCTTTGCCTTCTTCAGCGAGACGCTTCGCACGTTCGATGATCAGCTGGCTGATTCGAATGTGGCTTTCAACATCGTTATCCAGTGATGAAGCGATCACCTCTCCCTGCACCAGACGTCGCATTTCCGTAACTTCTTCAGGACGCTCGTCAATCAGCAGAACCATCAGATGAATTTCCGGATGGTTCACGCTGACAGAATGAGCAATCTCCTGCAGCAGCATTGTCTTGCCGGTTCGAGGAGGAGCGACGAGCAGAGCTCGCTGTCCCTTTCCGATCGGGCACAACAGGTCCATGACTCGCATTGTCAGCGGTCGAGGTCCCGTCTCCAGCCGGATCTGCTCAAACGGGTTGATCGCTGTCAGCTGATCAAAGTGCTTGATGTTGGCGTAATCTTCAGGAGTCAGTCCGTCGATCATGTAGACTTCATGAAGACGAGGGCCCTGATTATGAGTGCCCTGCCCCACTTCGCCTTTGACCAGCACACCTTCTCGCAGTTTGTATTTTTCTACGAGTGAGCTGGAAACGAACGGATTGGAATCTTCCGCTGCGTAGTTTCGACGTGGGTCACGAAGGAACCCGTAGCCGCGAGGATGCAGTTCCAGGACGCCCTCGAAGGTACCTTCAACCACCTCGGTCGATGGCTGAATCGTACGTGATCGACGCTGCATGCTGCCACGATCGCGATCACGACCACGTCCCATGCTCTGGCCACGAGGACCATTGTCTCGGCCAGGCCCACGACCTGGACCACGGCCACGGCCGCGGCCGCCGCCACCACTGTTTCCATAGCGACCACCGTCAGGCCGACCGCCATCGCGTCGAGGACCGCCGTCAAATCGAGGACCACCTTCGAACCGTGGAGCGCCTTCAAAGCGGTTCTGCCCTTCAAAACGTGGACCGCCCTGATCGCCACCACGCTCAGGACCACCGCGACGACGACGACGACGACGACGACGTGGACGACGATCATCGCCACCTTCACCGTCGGAGAAGCCGCCCTCTTCACCGCCTTCGCTGTCACCTTCGTTGTCCGCACCGAAGAGCTGTTCGCTCCACTCGGTCAGATCATCGCCTTCACCGCGAAAACGGGAGCCACGATCTTCGAAGCCGCCCTCGCTGCGCTCACTGCGCTCTGAGCCTTCGACATTGTCTCGATTGTCACGACGAGGCCCTCGGTCGCCATAATCACGTCGTGGACCACGACCACGTCGCTCGCCATATTCACCGCGAGGTGGACGATCGCCGGATTCACCGCGAGATGGACGATCGCCGGATTCTCCACGGTCAGCGCGAGGAGCCCGGTCGCCTCGATCATAACGAGATCCCCGGTCTGATCGCTCTTCGCCCTCAGGTCGCTCACCGCGATCGGTACGTTCGCCGTGTTCGCTGCGTTCAGCGCGATCTCCGCGTTCCAATCGATCTCCGCGATCGCCACCACGCTCACTGCGTTCGCCGCGATCACTGCGGTCCGACCTTGCTGGACGCTCACTGGTGTCATCACCGCGGTAACGACCGCGGCGTTCTGAGGAACGCGGTGCTGGTTCGTCGTCGCCAAAGTCCAGATCGTCCGTGCTGAAGTAACGCATTCCGGTCTGAGATTCAACGTCAGCGATCTGACGTTCAAATCGGTTGGATGTTCGATCCTGATCGCGACCTCGATCACCACCAGCCGTCTCACTTCCCTCCGTTCCTTCCGCGAACGGAAGGCGAGCTTCCCGGCGAGGACGACGTTCTGGTCGGCCGCGACGAGGACGCTCGGAGCTGCGTTCTTCGGCGGCCGGTGCTTCTTCACGTGATTCACTTGCACGAGCCTCAGCGCGAGGCGCTGGTGCCGGTGCTGGTGCTTCTTCAACTGGCTCGGCACTGCGACGGCTGCGAGAGGCACGTGCTGGACGAGGCGCTGGTTCATCAACACCCGAACCAAAATCATCATCTTCAGATGGACGGCTGGCCGGGGTTTCCACTGTCTCTTCAGCGTCTGAATCAGGCCGGCGACTTCGCCCGGACGGTTTACGTCCAGTCGATGAACTACGGGATGAGGACGCAGAGGAAGAAGATGACGATCGGCGACGAGGGCGCTGGCTGGTTCCTTCAGAATCGGAACGGCTTGTCGGCATAAGATAAAGACCTGGCAGGACAAATTGTGGCGAGTCTGCAGTCCAAACTACAGATCTCAGGGAAGGCCACCGCGGCATTCACAAACCAGCAGAACAGGTTTGGCACCAAACACGCCGTTTGGCACAAGCAACCGCAAGAGGCACAAACAGATTGAGGAAGCGTCTTCAAAAGACGCCAGGAACAACGATTTGCAAACACAAAACGTCGGAACGTTCGCTGAGGATCCATCGAACGGCGATCGCCGTGGGCCCGTTACCACTCCAGCCGTTGCAAAGACTCTGCTTTGATCTCGTCACAAAGGAGATCCAAAACAAACCTCTGAATGCAGAAATCACCAAGGGATTTTCTGCAGCTCAAACGCTGATGAGGAGCGAAAAGCCTTCAAGTGCCAAACTATTCCGGGAAACACGTCTGCAGGCGGTCAGGAGACCAGGAACCGCCACACCGGATAGCTCAGCAAGCGAAATGGAAACTTTGAGAAGTTCCACTGAGCATCACACAAAACCGGGTGATGTCCCTCGGGACATCACAAGTCAGTGCCGAAAGCAGACTGACTGAACCTTAGTATTAACGGATCGATTGTCTGTGTCAATTGAACTCTACGATTCAATCGAAAACATTTTCTGAGCGGATTGCCCCGATTATGCAGGTTCTGACGTGCACTTTGCTTCCGTCACCCTTACGGATCTCAATCCCGTCTTTCGCCACGGCAGTACCCGCACACGACTCCTTCAGTTTCGAATACTGAACATCCATCCGGATCTCTTGTCACGGTCTTCAAGCCTCAAAACGGACTGCAACGGTCGCGAAGAATGGGAAGACTCCTCGCATCCTCACACGGATTTCGAAGTCGCCGAACTTCACGTTGCCCGAGGGACCTTTCCACCGATTTGAAACGCACTTGGCCATTTCTGCCGGACTTCAGTGTGCAGCCCGGTCGAATCACACCGGCAGTGTCCTTCGCGCGACAATTCTGTGATGTCGCTCGTTCCCTACAGTGAAGTGAAAGGTGCGTTCATGCGTTCCATTCTCAGCATGTCGATTCTTGCAGTTCTTGCTCTCTCCTCAATGGCGGTCGCTGGTGACAACACCGTGCACATTCTGCCAGCTTCAACCTCAGCAAAGTCTGCTCCTGTGCAGCAGGTTTCTCGCCGAGTCCAGATCTTCCAGCCAGCACGCCGTTCCGGCCAGACAGTGTTTGGTCGCGTCATGGAACTTGAGCGTCGTAAGAACGCATGGCTCCGACGCACGTTCCTCAACTAAGACTCGCTCTTCGGTTTGCACGCTGATCTGCGGCTGGATGCTTCGAGTCTGTTCGCTGACCTGGCCAGTTCGCGGGCTCTCTCGAAACATGAGTCCGCAGCTTTGACGATGCAAACGGTTGCCGGCCACCCTGACCGGAATGTCGCAGGTGTTTTCAGGACTGGTGTCCGGACTCCAGCCCGATGATTCCTGCGTCGACTTTCGAATTCCTCCGCCGCGCGCAGGAGGCTGTCGAGAGTTTCATGACACTTTCAACTGAGCTGCCTCTCAGGATTCGGCGGTTCCCTCCCAGTTGCAGTTCGGTGCTCTCTGGATCCCACCGCTCTGCTTCCAGCTGAAAGGGCACTTCCTTCTGCTGACCGGAAGTCAGCACAGAGACCTTCGGTCCGGCAACAGTGTCTTCATGCAAATCCATCGAACGCGGTAAACTCGAAATGAGGTTACCGCGTTCTTTGCTTTTTGAACCCGCGCATCGCAGACGCCGCAGCGTTCTGAAGTCTGGCTCTGCCAGCTTAAGCGTTTGCTGAGGCCACTCGAGTCGCCGAAAGCTCACGTGAGACTCGAACCAGTCCCGCTGCATCCAGCCCCAGTTCAGCGAGCAGTTCTTCGCGATCACCATGCTCTACGAACTGATCAGGGATCGCCAGGATTCGGAATCGCTCCGTGCTCAGGTGCATACGAGCCGCAGCTTCCAGCACCGCGCTGCCAAAGCCGCCCATCAGAGCATTCTCTTCAATCGTGATCACAAATCCCGCTTCAGCCGCTTTCTTCACAACCGCTTCGTCCACGGGCTTTACGAATCGAGCATTCACGACACCAACGCTCAAACCTTCCGCCCGCAACTGCTGCGCTGCCGACACGGCCTGTGCCAGCATCGTTCCGCAGGCCAGAATGTTTCCATCCGTCCCCCATGAAAGGACTTCGGCTTTGCCCAGCTGAATCGGCTGAACCTCGCGCTCAACTCGCTCGGTCCGGGTTTTCGGATAGCGAATCGAAACAGGCGAAGTGCTCTGGAGTGCGAACTCCAGCATCGGCCGAATCTCAAGCTCGTCCCCAGGTGCAGTGACGATCATGTTGGGGAAAATTCGCATGTACGAATTATCAAACACGCCGTGGTGCGTCGGACCATCTGGCCCACACAGCCCTGCTCGATCCATGCAGAAAACAACAGGCAGATTCTGAAGGGCGACTTCCTGGAAGATCTGGTCGAAGCTTCTCTGCAGGAACGTGCTGTAGATGTCCACGATCGGCTTCATTCCGGACTTCGCCATCCCGCCCGCAAATGCCACCGCATGGCTTTCACAAATGCCCGTATCGAAGAACCGATCCGGAAACTCATCACGGATCCGTTCCAGCTTGTTCCCCGCGCACATCGCTGCGGTCAGTACGCACACTCGGTCGTCTTCACCCATGCAGGCATGAATCGCATCGGACATCAGCTCGGTGTAAGAAATCTCGGTCGATTTCTTCACAGGCACAATTTCATTTTCCGCATCGCGTCGAAATGGCGACGGAGTATGAAACTTCACCGGATCTTTGCATGCTGGCTCGAACCCATGCCCTTTCTCTGTGAACACATGAAGAAGCACAGGCCCCTTCACGTCCTTCACCATCTCAAGATACTGTCTCAGACTGCGAATATCATGCCCGTCCACAGGACCGATGTACCGAAACCCCATCTCTTCAAACAGCATCCCGCCATGCAGGAATGACTTCACTGCATCTTTGAAACTACCCAGCATCTTCTCTGTGGATTCGCCCACCAAAGGCAGCTTGTTCAACAGCCACGATACGTCACGTTTAAGACCGTTGTAGAACGGAGCAACCCGCGCCTTGTCAAGATAACTGGCAAGGCCTCCGACACGCGGACAAATCCCCATCTTGTTGTCATTCAGAATGACAAGCAGGTCCTTCTTCAGACCAGCAGCATTGTTCATCGCCTCAAAGACAATCCCTGATGGCAACGCTCCGTCACCAATCACGGCGACAGACTTCCGGCCATCACGAAACACAAGATCATCACCAGCCTTCATCCCAAGCACTGTTGAGACGCTGCTGCCGGCATGTCCCGTCACAAACAGGTCATACTCGCTCTCAACGGGATTTGGATATCCCATCAATCCGCCTCGACGACGAATCGTGGAGAACTGATCGAACCGCCCCGTCACTAGTTTGTGTGGATAGATCTGATGGCCGGTGTCCCAGATCAGTCTGTCTTTTGTGAAGTCAAACGTCAGATGCAGCGCAATACACAGTTCAACAACGCCAAGGTTGCTGGAAAAATGAGCCGCGCGATCAGAAACGATCGTCAGCAGCGCTTCGCGAATTTCATCCGCAAGTCGCTTCAGATCGGCGTCGCTCATTCCCCTCATATCCTTTGGGGATCGAACCTGTCGAAGCAGCTCAAATGACATTAGTGATCTCTTTCCACAATAAAGCGAGCCAGCTCCTGAAGATGCTGGCTGCTGTCTCCAAAGATCTGCACAGACTCACAGGCGTCCTGGATCAGTGCCGTCGCTTTCTGACGGCTTGCATCCATCCCCAGCAATGCCGGGTACGTCAGTTTTCCCAGATCAATATCACGACCAGGCGTCTTACCAAGTTTTGCCGCGTCACCTGTTACGTCCAGCAGATCATCGGCAATTTGAAAGGCCAGGCCAATACAGTGCCCATACTCTCGCAGTTTTTGTCGGCGTTCCGAACTCGCACCCGCTGACACAGCTCCCATTTCCAGAGAAGCGGCTATCAGGGCTCCTGTCTTCATTCTATGAATCCGAGTCAGCTCTTCTACGCGTGTCTCCGAAGTTTGGTTGGACATGTTCCGGCAGGAATTCAAAACTCCTGCACTGTCCGGGTCCTGAGCTCCGGCGGTTTCTGCCGACAGCTTCGCAAGGAAAGATCCTCGTTCCGCTTCGAGATCCAACACCTGACCACCGACCATCCCACGTCCACCAGCTGCTGCTCCCAGGACTCGAACAAGCTCGACTCGACGACCAGCATCCAGTTCCGATCCGGCCAGCGTCTCAAACGCCAGAGTCAGCAAGCAGTCTCCCGCCAGGATCGCCAGTGCTTCGCCATAGACTTTATGACTGGTCAGCCGCCCGCGCCGATAGTCGTCATTGTCCATCGATGGCAGGTCATCATGAATCAGCGAATACGTATGAATCATCTCGATGGCACAGGCGGCCGGCATGGCATCAGCAGGATGGCCGCCACACACTTCACTGGCAAGCAAAACCAGAATGGGCCGCAGCCGCTTGCCACCGGCCATTAGACTGTATTCCACCGCGGAGCGAAGACTCTCCGGCCATTCCGCGCGTCGCACACTCTCCGCCAGCGCGGCTTCGACCTGAGCACGCAGTGCAGCAAGATGCGAATGGAAGGCCTCGGCGGACATGGCTCTCAGAAGAAAATCAGGCGTCTAAAAACACAATCGGCGACCCCGCTGGTCGCCCGTCAGTTCGCAGAATAACGCAGCGCCACAGAGCCTCACAGGCTGATGGTTCGGATTCGACCGCAAACTTCCTGTCCATCCGGTGTTTCTAAACTCCGATAACCAAAATCTTCGAGTTTTCGGCAAGGATCAACGCTGGCGTCGACCTGCTGCCCTACCCTCGTGCGCGAATTCTCACTTCGAAGAGCCCGACATTAGACTGGCTACGGGCCACAGAGCAATCCCGACAAGCAGCGTCACTCCCGTCGCTATCAGATCTTTGGGGTCTCTTTGCGCCATCAGGATGGCGGTAACTGTTGAGGCAAGAACAAAGAACCCCGAGGCCACAGCCGTCAGAATCGACATGCGAGCCCTAGCCTGTGCTTCTTTCTGGGGCAGAAATAAGGTCGCAACGGTCAGTGCGGACGATAGCGTCAGGATTGTCGCGAGATACTTCACCAGTGATTGTATGGTCCCCATGTAAACCATCGCGCCGGCAATCACGGCCTGCAACAGAACTGTGCGACTGGTGCTGTATTGGCCACTGCTGAACCATTTCGGAAACAATCCATCGTCGGCCATTCGCGAGAAGACTCGCGGCCCCGTCATGATCATTCCGGCAACGGAGGTCATCGTTCCGAGGCACACAGCCACACGGATCAGGATCTCCAGCTGGCTTCCTCCCAGTGCCTTCGCTGCGACCGCAGCGACTTCTTCCTTCGCTGCCGTGTCAGCCGCCGGCGCGGCACTCACAAAGACGGTGTTCAACAACAGATAAAGGACAGTGACCAAAGCAGTACCCAGCCAAAGCGACTTCGGTACATTCCGTTCCGGATCTTTGACTTCCGAAGAGATATAGATTGCGGCATTGAATCCCGCAAAGCTTAACGAGATCCACATGACAGAACTGGCAACGGCAAGCAGCAATGCCGTCCCTTCCAGTGGCGCGAAATCAGGAACGGGCTGCCAGTGCCATGGATGCGTTCCAATCTTGATCGCAGCCACCGCCAGAAACACGGTCAGAGCGACAAGCTTGATACCAACGATAGCATTCTGCAGCACCGCAAAGGGACGTACGAGAAACCCATGGCCAAAACCAAAGACCAGGATCACAACCAGCGCCAGTGCCTTCTCCGGCAACCATTCCGGCCGCGAATCAGACAGGGCATACTTCTCAAACGCCAGTGCCGAAACCGCAATCGCACCGCTAAACCCTGCTGTCAGCGAAACCCAGCCCGCAAGGAATCCAAAGAAGGGGTGCAGCCGACGGCTGAGGTACAGATACTCGCCACCCGAAACCGGCAATCGCTTTGCCAGCTCTCCATATGCGATCGCGCCACAGATCGCGATGACTCCGCCAATGAGCCAGGCCAGCATCACTCGCTGTGGCGTGCCAACGGTTGCCAGCGTCCATCCGGAAGTCGTGAAGACCCCCGTACCGATCATGCTGGCAATGACGATGCAGGTGAGAGTCGTCAGACCAAAACGAGGAGGCTGCGACATAAAGTCTGTTCTCTGCAATCTCGCACAATCAACAAAAGCCCGGTCCTTTATCAGAACCGGGCTTCTTCCAAAACTGCCGCCTGGACACATGCCCTTCTGTCGCGATCTCACGTTCACACAGCCGTTATCGTCCGTGCTGCAAGTCCACGACAGACCAGCGTTCTAACCCTTTGCTGCTGGTGCTGCTTCCGCTGGCTTGTCACCTTCGGTCTTCGCAGGTGTCTTGTCGTCTTTGTGCTCTTCCTTATGCTCGTCCTTGTGCTCTTCTTTTTCGGCGCCTTCCTCATGGGCATGTTCATCATGAGAATGTGCATGCATCTCACCCGCGAACTCCTTGCCGTCAATGGTCACATGGAAGTGGCCATCCAGCTGCTCTTCACCCTTGATGCTCTCCGGGATCTGTGAACCAGCAACGACATAGCGTGAGCATGTGGCTTCGGTTTCGCCTTCCAGAGGCGAAGCCTTGGATTCAAGGACGACTTCTTTTCCATCGATCATCAATTCAAATGCGACGCCCGTTGCTGGCTTTGCAACGCCGATCTCTGCTCCATAGAAGTACAGAGTCACATCGCGAGTCGCCTTGTCGAATACCAGTTCGGCGTGATGCCCGTGAGCATCATCCAGTTCCAGCACATGTCCGCCATGCTTGCCTTCGTGCCCACCGTGATCATGATCGTGGTCATGATCGTGATCGTGTGCATGCTCTTCAGCCAGCGGAGCATTGGCGTAGTCTTCGTACTTGCCGTCATCGCAACCGACTGTGTACGCCAGCAGCGCCAGGCCCGTCATCCATTTGACTGATTTCATATCACGATGTTCCTTTTGAAGTTGGTATCTGGTTCTGACCGGGTTGGAAAAACTATTTCAGTGAAGCCAGGCGGCTTGAAGATCTTCCCCGCTCACTTTGGTCGCCCGCCGGGAATCAGCACTCAACGAAGGCCAATGAAACAGTGAAAATCTCTCGCCCAGCAGTCTAGGCCATCGGGACCGACAATTCCAGGCGTCTCGGTCGTACGAGGGTTCGACTGTCCCCGTTGACGAAATCTGTGAATTCCCACGCACTTCAACTGTCTTCCTGCTGCTTCAGCTCCCAGGCTGTCACAACCAGACGGATGACGTAATACGGGATTTCGCCCTTCAAATCCTCGAACAACGGCTTCAAACGTTCGCTCCCCAGTCGCCCAAGTGACTCTTCAATTCGCGTCTGCTGAATCAGCGGAACCCATGATCCGATGTCTGTGATCCGGCGTCGCTGAAGAAACGCGGTCAGGTACTTCACAACGGTATCCGCAGTCCGATCGAGCTGATCGGCAACTTCCTCGACGGGAATCCTCTGCTCGAAGTACTCGAGGTATTCTTCCGGGATCGAACTGACTGCGGCACGTGGCTCGATCTTCGTGATTTCCTGGGGAACGGTTTCCTCGTCCAGCGACAATCCCACATTCGACGACAGCTTATGCTGTTCACACCATTGTTGAATCGTGAATAGCACAACCGGACCAAACTCCTGCAGCTTCTTGACGCCAATCCCCTGAATCTGCTGCAGCCCCTGTCGAGTCGTCGGGCGGTGTGCGGCGAGTGCTCGCAGTGTCCCGTCACCAAAGACAATGTACGGTGGGACATTCTTCTGAACGGCCAGCCGATTCCTCATTCCGCGCAGCTCTTCGAACAGGTCGCGATCGACACCTTCCCACTTGTCCTCCGCACTGGCAACCTTTTCTGTCGTGCGAGTCTTCAGGAGCGTCGGCTGCAGCTGCCCCTTGAGCAGCTGCCGTCCGGTTGACGTAACCTGCAGGCAGTTGTATTCCCCGACAGATCTCATGAAGCCCTGCGAGACCAGCTGATCGATCCAGCTTCGGATCTGAAGCTCACTGTCTGCCTTGAGCAATCCCCAGGTGCTCAACGAATCATGCCCGTTCTCAGTAATGCGTTTGTTCTTCGAACCTTTCAGCACCTGAGCTGTATACGCGGCACCAAATCGTTCGCCCTGACGAATGACAGACGACAGAATCTTCTGAGCAATCACCAAAGGCTCTTCAACGGGCTGCATCTCCTTCAGGCAGATGTCGCACGCTCCACAGTTCAGTGAATCAAGCTTCTGCCCGAAGTGTTCCACCAGCAACTGATGACGACAGCGCATGCTGGTACAATACTGACGCATGGATCTGAGCGACGTTTCTCCGGCGGCCTTGACTGCTGGATCCTCCACATCATTCATCAGGAAGTTCCAGATCTCCGCATCGGCCGGTGAATACAGCAGTGTGCATTCTGCCTCCAGACCGTCTCGCCCTGCCCGTCCGCTCTCCTGCTGGTAGTGCTCCAGCGACTTTGGCATCTCCGCGTGAATCACAAAACGCACGTTGCTTTTGTCGATGCCCATGCCAAAGGCGACCGTCGCCACAATGATGTCTACCTTCTCCTCGATGAACGCTTCCTGACTGCGATGCCGATCATCGTCCGACAGTCCTGCATGATAAGGCAGAGTACGGAAACCAAGCCGATTCAATGCCTGACTTGTCGCTTCCACATTCTTCCGGCTGATGCAGTAGATGATTCCCGTTTCGCCTTTATGACGCTTCAGAATCTGCTGAATCTGAGTAATCCCGTCGGCTCGCCTTTCCACACGGTACACCAGGTTCGGCCGGTCAAACGACCCCACCAGAACTTCTGCGTTCTTTAGCCCCAGCTGTTCCACGATGTCATTGCGAACCTGTGGTGTTGCCGTCGCCGTATAGCCATGAATCGACACTCCCGGAAACACGTCGCGCAAACTGCTGAGCTGTCGATATTCCGGCCGAAAATCATGTCCCCACTGACTGATACAGTGAGCCTCATCGACGGCAATGAATGACACTTTCGACTGAGCAAGGAACTCAATCGTTTTCGGCTGAACCAAACGCTCCGGCGCGATGTACAGTAACTTCAGTTCTCGACGACGAATCAGATCCGCCACCTCAATCTTATCGCGCTGAGTTTGCATGCTGTTGATGCATGCCGCCTTAATCCCCACGCTCTGCAGCGAATCCACCTGATCCTTCATCAGCGAAATGAGCGGCGAAACGATCAGAGCCAGCCCGTCACGAGAAATCGCAGGCACCTGATAGCACAGCGATTTCCCTCCCCCGGTTGGAAGCACGACCAGCGAATCGCGATCGCCCATAACCAGAGACATTGCCTCGCGCTGCAATGGCCGAAAGTCCGAATATCCCCAGTGCTTCTGCAACTGAGTCCTGAGCTGCAGCGCGTACCCCGAATCAGCAGCAGTGTCTGTAGTTGACTCAGAGGAATTCATGGCGCTCACGACAGTATCGGTAATGTAAAATGATTACCACCAGGGAAGTAGCATCATAATCTCCCCAGATTTGCTGTCGAGCCACGGACGAATGCGCGAACAGCCGCTTCCTGTGCGCCACAATTCTATCGTGGCCAACAACGGCGGACGATCCCGCGATGATCTTTCTAACTCAATCGATCGCCAGAAGATTCCTACGGCATGGAGACAATCGAGCAACTCAGACCGCCAGCCGCCGGCACATACGACTGCCGCGCATAGTCCATTACCATTCGATCGGCATTGAATCGCCAGCCCAGCGTTCGGATGGCTCGCTTCATCTTTGCAATCCACTCCTGCGGCAAGTCGTCACGATCACGATCATAAAAGACCGGAATCACCTGCTCGGTCAGAACTCGATACAGGTCTTCCCCATCGCGAGCATCCTGGATGTCCTGATTGGCGTGAGTTCGTCCAGTGCCGATCGCAAAGCCGTTCTTTCCGTCGTACGCTTCGGCCCACCATCCATCCAGAATGGAACAGTTCAGGCCGCCATTCAAGACGACTTTCTGACCGCTGGTCCCGGAGGCTTCCAGAGGTCGACGAGGATTGTTGAGCCATACGTCGACGCCCTGAACCAGGTAGCGTCCCATGTCGATCGAGTAGTTCTCGAGAATCAGGACTCGGCCACGGAATGGTTCCTGGCGAGTCAGTCGGAAGATCTGCTGCAGAATCTGCTTGCCACGATCATCCGCCGGATGTGCCTTTCCGGCGAAGATGAACTGCAGTGGTCGATCCGAATCGGTGATCAGCCGGGCCAGAAAATCGAGATCCTTCAGAATCAACTCGGCTCGCTTATACGGCGCGAATCGACGGGCAAATCCGATCGTCAGTGCCTGCGGGTCAAACAGGTGCTCCATGTCTCGGATGACCGATGAGTCTTCATTGCGGCGAATGGCCTGCTCCACCGCCTGACGTCGCGCGTAGTTGATCAGACGCATCTTCAGCGTCGAGTGCACTTCCCACAACTCGCCAGGAGTCACACTTTCAAACTGACTCCAGACATCCGCCTGACCGCTGCGCTCATGCCATCGCTCCGGCAACACTCGGTCATAAAGAACACGCATTTGAGCGGCCAGCCACGTCGGGACATGTACTCCGTTGGTGATGTGACCAATGGGCACTTCTTCCACACTGCGCCATGGCCAGAGTCCTGCCCACATTTCGCGGCTCACGACACCGTGCAGGCTTGAGACCCCGTTTGCAATGCGGCACAGCTTCAGAGCCAGTACCGTCATGCAGAACATCTCACCACCGTTCTGAGGATCGACGCGGCCAAGTCCCATGATCCCATGCAGATTCAGTCCCAGCGAATCTGCCAGCGGGCCAAGATGATGCTCAATCAGCCCCTGATCAAACCGGTCATGACCGGCAGGCACTGGCGTATGAGTCGTGAAGACGCAGCGTGACGCCGTGTCGCGCAGAGCCCGATCGAATGGCAGGCCATCTTCATGCATGCGCTGACGAATGACTTCCAGCGGCGCGAAGGCAGAATGCCCTTCGTTCATGTGAATTACGTTCGGCAGAATTCCCAGCGCCTTCAATGCTCGAACTCCGCCAACGCCCAGCAGCAGCTCCTGACGAATGCGAGTCCGATGGTCCCCACCGTAGAGCCGCGCGGTCAGATGACGATCTTCTTCGTTGTTCTCGGGAATGTTTGTGTCGAGCAGATACAACTGAATCCGGCCAACGGCCAGATGCAGCACGCGAGCGAAGATGGATCCGGATCGAGTCTCAACCGAAATAACGATTCGCCCCGAGGCATTCGTTGCCTCTTTCAATGGAAGCAGATTTGAATCAAGCGGTGGGTACGATTCTCGTTGCCAGCCACTGGAATCAATGGCCTGTGTGAAGTACCCCTCGTGATAAAACAGACCAACGCCAATCAGCGGCAAACCAAGATCCGATGCACTCTTCAGATGGTCGCCCGCAAGGACTCCCAGACCGCCCGAGTAAATCGGAAGCGATTCATGCAAACCAAACTCGGCGGAGAAATACGCCACTGGCGCCTGCCCCAGAATCGCCGCATGAGTCGAACCCCAGGTCTGCTTCCGTTCCAGGTAATCCAGGAATCGGCGATAGGCCCAGTGAATGCGTGTATGCAGTACGGCTTCCCGAGCACGCTCTTCCAGACGATCGGGCGAAAAGCCAGCGAGCAAACGGACGGGATTGTGGTGGACCTCTTCCCACTTTTCCGGATCAATCAGCCGGAAGACTTCCGTCGCATCCGGGTCCCAGCTCCACCAAAGATTGGAGGCAAGTCGAGTCAGCTTTTCATGAATGGACAGCTGAGTCACTTTTCCGGTCATATCAGGCACTCGAATTCTGTCAGATGTGTCTTCGGTCGCAGGCTCGGTTGTGCGGCGTTCCCGGGTATCGTCGCAACTGAACACTACTCCTGCCAGAGCAGCTCGTTCGGTCCACCCTCGCCGCGCCGTAAATATCGGCCCCGAAAGACAGAGACCGTCGAGCAAACCTGACGTTTCGCGCAACAAAAAAGCCTGCCCATCAGGGCAGGCGATCTGCTTGATACTCTGAATCAAATTCTACCATCGGACGACCGACGGGAATCCGAATTCTCTTTCCTAATTAGGAAAGCTTCACATGCTTACGCTTCAGGCGTCGTGCCTTGGAGCTAGCTGGGCGAGCACCATGATTGGCCTTGTTGAGTTTTCGATTGGTCTTTGCCATCACTAAGTTCCTGAACCGATAAACGACAAACTGGAATTTCACAGGATGGCAGGCTGAACGCCCGACGGCACCCTGACGCTGTCAAACTCGAAGGGGCGAAGGATAACGGCTCGTTCGGCAAGTGAAAACCCCCGACTTCGCACAAAGAAGCGAATTTCGCAGATCTGCACTGGGATCGCCCCCGGGCAGTGTCCCGCCGACTGGCAATTGCCGCCGGACCGGTCATTTCTCAGCCTTCGCTGGACTTCCCATGACTCCGCCTTGTGTTGTCCATTGTCCCCAAAAAAGAAAACGCCGCAGGGGTTGCGGCGTTTTCTGGAATTTCAAATTGTGACCTGTGACATCAGGCAAGGTCGAATGACTCAGCGTTGTCTTCGCTCAGCTCGTCTTCGACGATCAGGTTTCCAACACTGCCAGGACCGTGATCATAGCAGTCGTCTTCGTGCCAGAGTGGCAACCCGGCTGCGTATCGTGCAGCCAGCATCATCACCTTCTCTTCTGATCCTGGCTTCGCCGCAGTCGGAGAAGACGGATCCACACCCAAAGACTTCAGCTCTTCTTCAAATCCAGCGTCTAGATCGCTGAGAAATTCGTATCCTTCGATGTCAGAGAGAGACTCAAGTCCGGAATCTGCATCAGAGTAACGCGACGACATTCAGTGGCTCCAGTGGGGAACAAACCGGTTGCGATAAATGAGGGCATCCTTTTTCCTTCCCTGGAGTACACCGCTGCAACAACCGCGCACACTGCTGTTGTCGTGGCCAATTGGCTCTTTTGACATTCAGATTCAGTGAGGGGTGAAGCTGCCAGAACAGCGGCAGCAGCCGAATCCTTTCGGTGCCGGATTCTTGAGTCGGCGCAGTGGAATGTCAACAAAAATTCATATTCTCCCCACTCAATTCCCCTGATCCAGGCATGCCCCTTTTTCAGTTCTCAAACTAGTCAGGCGACACACTTCCCATTCCGCAGCAGATCCCCCATTTTGTGATTTTGCGTTTGCTTTGGAAGCTGTGACTCGCTGACCACTTACAGCAAAACCATTCGATTGCCCAAAACCAGCGACACCTTCATAGCCCGGGTTCCTCGAACGATATCCAGCACAATCTCGTCACCAATCTTGTGTTGAGAAAGAATCTTGCGAAGGTCTTCGTACGTCGTGACTCGCTCACCAGCAATGGCGGTGATCTGATCGCCCAGCACGACTCGGTTCGCCATCCGCCGACATCCCAGCAGGCCCACTGCGTCGGCAGGCGTTGCGGGAAGCACTTCCAGAATCACAAGCCCACCCGTCAGCATCTGTACCGGAATGCCATTCTCCCTCGCTGTCTCGGCATCGAGGATCGAGATTCCAATGGAAGGAACCTGGTCGTTCGCGGCCTCCTGAAGAATCTGTTCGACAGCGCTGCGAACATCATCAATCCCCACCGCAAAACCAAGCCCGGCCGATGCACCGCTGGTACTGACGATCGCAGTACATACACCAATCAATCGCCCGGAACTGTCAAGAAGCGGCCCACCGGAGTTTCCCGGATTGATCGCCGCGTCCGTCTGAATCATGCCGGCCAAAACACTGTCTCCATCAGTGCCCACGTTGCGGTTCAATCCGCCAATGACCCCTGTCGACAATGTTCGATCGAAACCAAACGGGTTTCCAATCGCCAGCACCTTCTGACCGACTTTCAAGTCGTCTGATGCTCCGACAGTGATCGGTGTCAGCACGGATGGTTCCGCCTTGATCTTCAGAACGGCCACGTCATGCTTCGACATCGCTCCGATGAACTCAGCATCGTACGCCTGGCCATTCGGAAGCTGTACTTCCATCACGGCACCGCGAAAGATGTCTCTGACCACATGCAGGTTCGTGATGATGTGCCCAAGCTCGTCCCAAACAAAGCCTGTACCCGACGACACTTCATGTTCGCTAATCTTGCCGTCAAAGTCCTGCTGGTACCCCTTCGTGCGAATGTAAACGACAGACGGAGAAACCGCGTCGAACGCTTCAATCGTCGATTGTTCATCCGCACCCAGTTCACCGCGAGGAGCCACGGTGCGCTGTGTGTAGTCCGGCCGGTTCCGAAGACTGTCTGTGACGGTCTTGAACAGCAATACTGCAACCAGAGCCATCAACACGATGACCAGCCATCCATTGGCGGCAGCCGCTGATTCGCGTCGGTTGTTTGGGTTTTCAGAAGGTGAACTCATGCAATCCTCGCCACACTCAAACGTCACTTCAAAGCGTCACCGCCAAAAGTTTTCTTTACACTTGTCTCACTGTCCCGGCCTCAACTTGCTCTGCTCTGTCCGCTCACCGCTCATTCAACCCCTGCGAACTTTCAGGACATGAATCAGCTTAAGAGTTCAGAGGACATGTCCTTGCCTGTTCAGTTGCCACATTCTGGCAATTTTCACAACCAAAGAGCAAAAACAAGGAGACCAACTACAATTCGATTTCGCGACCTGACAATAGTCTGACAAGTCCCGCTTACTGAACCGCCATGTTCGCTCTTCGAAGCCGTCACGGAAAAGAACGGCGGTAAGACATCTGCCAAACCGCGTTTCCACTGAAAGCCGCCAGCTGATGCCGATGCAGAATGATATCCAGCAGGAACTTGAAGTCCTGTGCGGTTCGAAACTTCCCCAGGAGTATTTGGCTCTCCTTGATCTTTACCCATCCATCCTCAGTTCTGCCCTGCGGTCGGATGACGGGTCCACCGAAGACGGCACAGTGGCAGACGTGGAACTTTTGTCCAGCCCTGGGGATGTTTTGGATGTCAATAAAGAAGTCCGGGCTGGCATGATCTACGAACCGGACGGCACGGAGTTCTTCTGGCCCAGCCGGATGCTGGTGATCGGTGAAACAGGCGACGGAGACTACTACTGTCTGGACACTCAGCGTGAAGTTGAAGGAGTTATTCAGTATCGTCATCGTCCCGTCGACTTCGTCCACCTGACAGAATCACTCGACGACTTTGTCGAACTCCTGATCGAAGCCTTCGTCAACATCACTGATCAAGATCTCGATGAGTTTGATGACGACGAAGAAGATGAAGATGAAGACGAAACGGATGACGACAATCCGAACTAGTGTTTGTCACTTCAACAATTCGGGGCCAGCCGTCATTCCCCTCTTCGTTGCTCTGACGGAGTACTCCAGGCCCCACAACGACGAAACCAAGCACCCCTGACTCTGAACCAAGCACCCCTGACTCTGAACCAAGCACCCCTGACTCTGAACCAAGAACCAAGAACTACAAACCAAGAACCCTTCGCCCATGCAATCTCCAGCCAACATTCGAGTCCACAAGGACAACCGTCTCCTCGAACTCAAGTGGTCCGACTCTGATACATCCATGCTGCCGTTTCGCACCGTGCGTCAGAACTGCCGTTGCGCTGTGTGCGTCGATGAGTTCACTGGAAAGCAACTCCTGGATCCGGAGTCTGTTCCCGAAGATCTTGGCGTTCTTGAAATCTCGCTCTGCGGGAACTACGCACTTCGAGTCCGCTGGTCGGACAATCATGACTCCGGACTCTTCACCTGGAATCATCTGCGCTCGATTTCAGACCACATCGCAGGCTCAGCGGGATAGTCATCGATGATTGAGGTCGAAGTCAAATTCGCTGCGCCTTCAACTGCGGATCTTCGAACGCTGATTCTCCGAACATTCGGCGTTGATGGGGGAACACACTGCGAAGAATCGGATGAGTACTTTCAGCATCCGTGCCGTGACTTCGACCAGACCGATGAAGCCCTTCGAATTCGCCGCAGCGATCAGACGATCACATTCACCTGGAAGGGCCCGCGACTCGACGCACTCACGAAGACTCGTGAAGAGCGCGAAATCTCATTCAATGCAGCAGACCCGGACAACCAGGAATCCGGCCTTCGCTCAATCCTGACCGCGCTGGGATTTTCATCGGCGGGTCGAGTACACAAACGGCGCGAACTGTTCAGCGTCTCATGGCAACAGCATGCTGTCACCATCAGCTTTGATCAAGTGACCGGTCTGCCGCCATTTGTCGAGCTGGAAATTGTCTGCGAGGAAACTCGAAGGCCCGAAGCCACCGAAGCCCTGTTATCGCTCGCGAAAACACTGGGCCTCGGTCAGTCCGAACGACGTTCCTACCTCGAAATGGTGCTCGACCTTTCGGCGAACGACCGACAGTAACCCTACATGAGTCCTCGACGCGCCAGTTCAGCGACGACCTGCTGAACAATGACTGAAACCTCTGCTGGGTTTGGCTGGCTGGCTCCTGCATCACCGATCGGACAACCACCAATCGGCTGATCAGTGAACCCGTGGGCAGACAGCATGCACTGGAGCTCGCGGCTCAATGTTCCAAGATCAGTCTTCTGCTTGTCAGACAGTGGCTGACGCCCCTGCCCCATTCGGAATCCGCGCAGACCAACGGCCGCTCGGAAGCCTTCAGGAAACTCGGCCGAATAAATCATGGTGTCAAACAGACGGACCAGGTCGTACTGCACCTTGCGCGCTTCGTCGATCTTGTAAGCGGTGGTGAGATCGTACAGTTTGCGAGTCAGCTCAGGGACGACACCGGAACTTGCATTCGTGCCACCGTCGCAACCCGCGAGCAGCATTGGCATCAACGCTGCATCCCAGCCAGTCAGGAAAGCAAACTCAGGTCGGTTTGGTCGCACCGCCTGGATCATGCGGATCATGTGAGGAATGTCGCCGGACGAATCTTTAATCGCAACGATCCGCTCATACTCTTCTGAGAGGCGCTGAATCGTAGGCACATCAATCGGACTGGCAAACATCGGGATGTTGTACAGCGTCACGTCGATCGGAGTGTTGCGACCGATTTCCGCAAAGTAAGCATAGACCGATGCGGGGCTGAGCTTGTAATAGAACGGAGCCACAATCGCGACGGCTCGAATGCCAAGCGACGCATAATACTCACAGGCTCGAATGGTTTCCTTGACGTTCGCTTCTGCCGCACCCGCCAGAATCGGAACTCGACCGCGCACCTGATCAGCCAGGATGGCAACGATGCGACGACGCTCTTCCGGTGTGAATCGAGTGAACTCGCCGGTCGAGCCGTTGGGGTACAGACCATGCACGCCTCGGTCGATCAGCCAGTCCGCATACCGTCGCAATTCTGCCTCATTGATACCGCCGTCTGCCGTATACGGAACCAGGTTCGGAGTGAAAATTCCCTGCAGCTTGGAGGCGGTCATGTCAAAATATTCCGGTGGGAAGGGGGTCGCAGCCGACGGACTCGCTTCTGAATGTCGGTCGCGGCCGGTTTGAGGGTTGAGAAAAGCCGACGGGAGATGGTCCGGAACTGACAGGTCGTGGGTCAAGGATCAAATGTGAGTCTTTTCCGGTCACCTGCGTATGAGAAATCCAATGTCGTTGTTCACTCTGTGAACAGTACGCCCCAAATTCGGGCCCCCGGTTCTGCGAGGTTTGGCAGGGAGAACAGTGGCCTTGCATCGGGGAACGGCCTTCTCCCCTCGAACTACTCCCGCGGCAGCCCCATCAGAAATTCAGCCCCGCCCGAGCTGGGCGTTTGGTGAAACAGCAGTCCCTGATGCATCCGCACAATTTGCCACGCAAGACTCAGGCCAAACCCCAGCCCTCGGCCAGCGGAACGGCCCGAAAAGAACGGGGTGAACAGATGCCGCCGCACGGTTTCAGATTGCAATCCCGGTCCATCATCGCGAACGACAATCTCAACAACACCCTCAACGTCGCTGCGCACTTCGACTTCCACATTTCCAGGAGCGTTCTTCGAGGTGATCGCCTGGATGCTGTTCCGAATTAGCTGAGCAACTGCGTTCGAGATCTGTGAACGGTCCGCATTCAACAACACACGCTCATCCTGCGCGGAGAGGTGAAGTTCAACTCGACTGTCTTCCGCCGCCTGACTCAGCGCGCCCATGAGTTCCTGAAGCGCGGGGATCAGGGGAAATGAAGTTCGCTGTGGTATCGGCGGCCGAGCGAACAGCATCGAGTTGCCAATCATGTCTCGAATGCGCCAGGCCTGAGCACCAATCGTTTCCAGGGCCTGACGACGTTCAAGAGATGTGTCGGACTTCATCAGCAACTGCGCCTGACCAATGATGCTAGCCAGAGGATTGTTGATCTCATGCCCAGCCCCTGCAGCATACTCCGCCATGGCTTCAAGAAGTGACAGGTCCGGAAATAACAACGAGCGATCCGTGCTTCGTCCCAAAAGTTGTCGAGTTACCGACTGCAGCAAATCGCCAACCGAATCCCCGGCTGGAGTTGTCGATGACGACTGCTGGATCAGAAGTACGGCACCGAGATCGGGCCACGGAAACAACTGAACGGTCAGCCCGCTAAAAACACCCAGCCCGGAGACCAGTTCAAGGATCGACTGGCGATTGAGAATAGTCCCAAACGATCGATCGACAATCGTCCGGGAAAGACTGATGTTGCTTTGACCGATGAAGCGTCCGGAATCAACCAGCAAGGAACCATCCGTGTTCACTGTCACCAGCGCTGCAGCCGCAACAGCAGGCTGGCTGCAACAGTGTTGAACACAGGTCCGTGTCGCGTCGCTCCACGACAGCCCGGTCGTCAGTCCGCGCAGCAGAGAAGCGGAATGATCAGAGTCTGAGAATCCTCCGATTGCCGACATCATGGCCTCCGGAAACGAACAACGGTCGCCGTGAAGCGACCGTTGTGAGAACCTGATCCGAGAACCCCGTGGTTTGTGAACCTCGTGGTTCGTCAAGCTTTGAATTCGGGTTGTGGACTTTGCGAAAAGTGCTGCGACTCAGGGATCTTTAGCAAGATCCACTAGGCTTCGACCTGTTCAATGTCGAGCAGACGACAGATGTTGTCAATCAATGCTTCCACTTCGAACGGCTTCTGCAGGAAGTGGTTCGCTCCCGAAGCCTTCAGTTCCTGGATCTTGTCCTGCTCGACCATACCGCTGATGCAGATGATGCGAACATCGTCCAGGGCCGAATCGCTGCGAACGCGCTGGCACACTTCTTTGCCGTTAATGTCTGGCAGCATCACGTCCAGCACGATGATGTCAGGATGGTATTCTTTGACCATCATGCCAGCATCAAAACCATTGTTCGCAATGCGGACTTCGAAGCGGCCATCAGCTTCCAGAGCATCCGTAATCAGTTCCACAAGCTCCACGTCGTCGTCGACGATCAGAGCCTTGCGTTTACCGCTTTCCAGAGCATCCGTGGGGATGCCGTTTTCCTTCATGAATTTGTACAGCACATCGCGCGGGATTCGACGGAAGCGTGATCCCGGGACGCGGAACCCTTTCAGCTGTCCCGAGTCAAAGCAGCGGATGATGGTCTGCTGGCTGACCTTGCAGATCTTGGCGGCTTCGCCAGTCGTGAACACTGTTTTCATGAGCACAATCCGTTTGGGGAAAAAGCGATGAGCTGCGGAGAGCAGCATCCCATCGTCCGACCGTCCGTCGGACGCCATCCCTGACGCTTCATCACTGGAAGAAAAGTCGCTGTGGCGATTCCTTGGTCCAGTGTGATTCGCCCTGAAACACTGCGAGTACCTTTGTGTGGCATCCCAAAGAGCCCGCAAAGTCCCCGAAGTCACTTCGAGTTGCAGCAGTTTCCCTGGTTCTGCCAATCCTCAACTCGACCGATTGTATCCATTCACAAAAGACGGTCAACGGCAGTTTTATTGCGCAGATTGCCTGCTTTTACGTACAAATTCGAGCATCAAACGAGGGCAGGAAGTCTGGGTAATCGAATTTTCGAAAAATCGCCCTGCCCTCAGCCCGCTTCTCCCCAATCCCACGCAAACAGCCGCTGCAGATCGATTGCCCTCAGTCGCTCCAAACACCCATTGCGCCTCTGATCGAACATGGCTGACTATGTGCCAGTGAACAAAAACGTCTTCCCCCAAAATCTGATTTGAGGGAAGACGATCGAGCGCCGGCAAGATTGGAAACGGGGCCACACCAACAAAGAACAAAGAACCAAGAACCAAGAACCAGCATTTACTCCAAATTGCCTTCGAGCTTTTCCACGATGTCATTCAGCGACTCGCGCAGCTTCTCACGCACCGATTCCGGCTGCTTCTCGAGGGCCTTCAGCAGCTTCGGGCTCAAAGCACGGCTGAGTTTGTCCAGCATGGAGGACGCTCGCTTCCAGAACTGTTCCGGCGTCAGTTCCTGCTTCTCTGCACCAGGTTCCTGATCTCGAATCTTCGGCGCGGGCGAGCCAGCTTCTGAGCGGAACGGAGCGTAAGACGCATCGCCGCCGGCATCTCGAGCGACGGCGTCCATCGTCGCTGTTACATGACGAGCCCCTGCGGCCATCAGACCGGCTCGATCGCCCATTCCACTTGGGGTGTACTGCGACGGATCAACCACGCGTGAAAGCGGAACCGCGCTGGTATCCATGCCGCCAAGTGGAGCTGCCCATTCCGAATAGCCTTCAGAAGATTCCGCAAACAGGTCTTCGCCCCGCTGAGCGCGTCGCCACGCTCGCATTTCTGCGACTGTGGCTTCGGCATCCTGAGCCCAGGCGAGACAGTCTTCCGCATCGTCCCAGTTCAGAGCGACGTAGAAAAAGGACCATTTGAGTGTCTTGAACTTCTTGTGAAGATCTCCAAAAGCTTCCCAGACACGGCGGCGCTGGAAAATCTGGTCGCCACTCAAGCCGACCATCTGACCGAAGTCACCATCGGTACGACCTCGAGCATACTTCTGAGTCCACTTCGAGGCACATTCACCCACTACCCAGTTGCACTGGCTGACGGCATCGCGAGCAACCTGGATCAGTACTTCTTCAGATTCAGCCACGGTGGTTATCCCTTCACAGTTCGCTATCGACAGACAGGAATTCTCAAGTGTTTTGCGTTGGACGACGTTGCTTCCGGAACCATGGTTGGCGCGCCGCCGGAACGCCAGACGTCTCAAAGCCAGGCATCTCAAAGCACGTCGATTTGACGCGATTTCCATCCTACGCAGCGAACCGGGTGGCTTCTACCAGAGTGTCAGCGAACCCTCAGGAATCCCGGATGTCTTTAGATTGCCCGGTTTTCCTGGTCAAATTCCCTAGAGTTTGACCAGCCTGCGAAACTCGCCACTTCACGGTGACAGAGAAAAGTCGGGGATTCCCGAACTAGATTTTCGCTGGAAATGGGCTCCAGCGGCATGGACCGTCTGCCGATAGATTCGGTATAAAATTCCGAGACGACAGGGCCAGCAAATTCTGCCCAGTTTCTCTGAATCAACTTTGGGGCGGTAGCCAAGTGGCTAAGGCAACGGATTGCAAATCCGTCACGCGAGGGTTCGACTCCCTCTCGCCCCTCTTGAAAACACCGGGAATACTCGAAAGAGCCCCGGTGTTTTTTTCATGCGCCTCAGAAGCTTCGCTGTCGGCTCGGCCGAACTGACCATCGCACCGCCTGCGGTTCCGGCCCAACGGGCCATTCGTTTGCATAGCCTGGGCCATCGGCCCAGGGTTATGGATCCCCGATACTTCTAAGGCCCAATCGGGCCGGCCGTTTGCACAAACCGTAACGGTCGGCCCTTCAGGCCTGTGTGGATTCGTGCTGACGTCTCCTGGGCCGATGGCCCAGGCTATGTAAACCTGTGGGCCCTTGGCCCGGAAGCCGTCACCAGGATCCTGTATTGCCAGGCGGGCATGCACTGGAATTACTACGCGGTCACTTCGGCTTCCGGCCGCGGTGCGGCACAGGCTTCGCCTGTGCTACCCGGTCATTGTGGAGCGATTGTCCTCAATCGCTTCCATGAAAGCCCTGATCGTCAACGGCTGAGGGCAGCCGTTCTACACTGGATTCCAGTCATTTCCGGAACTTCTGCGACCGCACGACGTCTCAAATTGATTCGAATTGGTTGGCGTTCTGCAAGTTCGGTCGTCTGGACAGGCGATTCTGCACCGATAATATTCAAAAAGTTGCGTAAACTGCAGAGAATTCGCCGTGTCTTATGACTCTCAGCAGGCGACGATGCGAATCGTCCATTGACGCTCCGAGCATTCATTGACGGGCTGTAGCGGGGGATCCGACGGTGTCGACGGTTTCAGAACATTCGCAGACCTACGCGGACCCGGATGAGTTCATTCAGTTCCAGGTCGATCAGGCTCGCAGTCGTATCAAATCCACCGACCTGATGACAGCTGGCGTCCTGACCGGATTGCTGCTGATTGGCTATGTGCTCACTTTCACTCTGCTGGACCATTGGGTGGTCGCTGGCGGCTTCCGTCCCATCACTCGAGCTGTCATGCTGGCGGTGGTGCTCACCCTGTGCCTTGGCATCGCGATCCGTTTCATCGTGATGCCCTGGTTTCGTCGCATTCATCCGCTGTATGCTGCAAGGATGCTGGACAAATCATCCGAGGGCCTGGAAGGAAGTCTCCTGGCTCTGGTTGACCTCAAGGCTGCTGGTTACCCATCCGACACAGCAATCCACAAGACCCTGGAAAAACGCGCAGCTCTAAAACTGGCGGAAGTCCATATCGATGAAGTCATTGATCGACGATGGCTCATTCGCATGGGGACAGCGCTGTTCACGTTAACGATGCTGACATGTCTGTATGCCGTGTTCAGTCCGAAGTCGATGAGTCTTCTTCGGCCGCTGACGCTGTCGCAGACTCAAGTGGCGACTCGAACAATTCTCGATGACATTCGCCCGGGCGATACCACAATCCCTGCGGGGACTCACGTTGAGTTTCAAGTTGACATTTCTGGTGTCGTTCCCGAACAGGTACAGATCCTGTATTCAACCGCTGACAAGAAGTTCGTCGACGAACCTCTGACGCTGCAGGCGACGGAAGATGACCATCGCTACAAAGTCCTGATGACCGGTGAAGGTGGACGCGGCGTTCGACAGGACATTACCTATCGAGTCGTCGCGGGTGATGCCTATTCATCAGACTTCACGATTCGCGTTGAGCAGCCTCCTTCTGCTCGAGTGACCGAGGTTCAGTACAAGTATCCGCAGTACATGAAACTTCCCGATCGCTCAGACAATTCGGGAGCAATCGAAGGCTGGGAAGACACGGTTGTCACGATCAAAGCCGAAAGCAATGTGCCGTTGAAGTCGGCGGTGATCGAACTGTCGGATGACGCCAGCTTCAAAGTTCGAGGCGAAGAAGTTCCGGTGCAGGTGAACGGCACAGCGCTGACAGCCACGATGAAACTGGAAGATCGCTCCGATGGAACATTCCCCAAGTTCTATCGCATCCAGGTGACGGACGAAAAGGACAATCACGATCCGGAACCTGCCGCGTACCCCATGGAAATCCGTCGCGATCAGGCTCCCATCGTGCGTCTGCTGGACCCTTCGCGAGACCTGGAAGTTCCCGCAAACGCGATCGTTCCTTTGCTTGTCGAAGTGGAAGACCCGGACTTCCTGCTGCGCAATGTGACGCTCAACTATTCGGTGAACGGGCAGCCTCGACAGCCGGGTGAAGTGCTCCTCGACACGACGGAAACCGGTGAGACGAAGAAGTGGACAGGCACCTGGGATTTTCGCCTCGAGCTTCTGAAGCTGAACGACGGCGATGTTGTCACCTACCACATTCAGGCACGCGACAATCGGCCGCCTCTCGGGAACATGGGCCGAAGCAGTGAACTGAATCTGGTGATCAAGCCACCCGTTTCTGAAGAGGAAGTCCAGGAACAGCTGGCTCAGGATCGCGAACTGCAACAGCAGCAAATGAAAGATCGCCAGAACAAGGAACAGAATGGTGAAGCGGCCGAGCAGCCGCAGCCTGGCGAAGGGACAGAGAATCCGCAGAACGACAACGCGAATCCTCAGGAGGGAAACCAGCCTGGAGACACTCCGCAGGATGGGACTCAGGAAGGCACCGAACCGGGTCAGGAAGGTGCAAACGGAAACTCCACAGGCAAAAGCGGAGACGCGCAGAAGTCGAACGGAAAGCCTGGGGATCAAAAGAATGGTCAGACCAGCGAACAGCCAGGAGACACCGACGAGAATTCCGGAAACTCGACCGCGGATCCGAAACAGAATCCTAAGTCAACGCCTGGCAAGAACTCACAAGGATCCGATAAGCCGAAAAAAGCGGGCGATGATGAAGCCCTGCAACGCCTGCTGGATTCAATGAAAGAGAAGCCGCAGAACAAGGACGATGGTCAGTCGGAATCGTCCAACAACGAAGAGAATAACAGCAAGAAAAAGGATGGTACTGCTGGCGAGAACAACAACGGCGATGGTAAGTCTGATGACTCCAAAGCTGGTGAGAACAAAAACGGTGACAGCAAGACCGATGACACCAAGGCCGGTGACAGCAAGACCGATGACACCAAGGCCGGTGACAACAAGAACGGTGACAACAAGAACGGTGACGGCAAGGCCGGTGACAACAAGAACGGTGACGGCAAGACCGATGACACCAAGGCTGGTGAAAACAAGAACGGTGACGGCAAGTCCGACGACACCGAAGTCGGTGAGAACAAGAACGGTGACGGCAAGACCGACGACACCAAGGCCGGTGAGAACAAGAACAGCGATGGCAAGACCGACGACACCAAGGCTGGTGAGAACAAGAACGGCGGCGGCAAGACCGACGACACCAAGGCCGGTGAGAACAAGAACGGCGACGGCAAGACCGATGACTCCAAGGCTGGTGAGAACAAGAACGGTGACGGCAAGACCGATGACACCAAGGCTGGTGAGAACAAGAACGGTGACGGCAAGACCGATGACACCAAAGCCGGTGAGAACAAGAACGGCAGCAAGAAGACAGAAGACGATAAGAACGGTGACGGTAAGCAGCAGTCGTCAAATGAGAACGGAACCGATGGCAAGCAGTCATCAACTGATAACAAGGCTGGCATGAACTCAAATGCCGGTGCAAAAGGCGATCGTAACAAGACCGGAAAAGAGTCTTCACCGGACGGCCAGGGCAATGAGAAGGAGTCATCAAAGAGCGGTGACTCAAAGAGTGGTGACTCAAAGAACGGTGACTCAAAGGGCGGCGACTCAAAGGGCGGCGACTCAAAGAGCGGTGACTCAAAGAGCGGTGACTCAAAGGGTGGCGACTCAAAGGGTGGCGACTCAAAGGGCGGTGACTCAAAGGGCGGTGACTCAAAGGGCGGTGACTCAAAGAGCGGTGACTCAAAGAGCGGTGACTCAAAGAGCGGTGACTCAAAGGGCGGTGACTCAAAGGGCGGTGACTCAAAGGGCGGTGACTCAAAGGGCGGTGACTCAAAGGGTGGCGACTCAAAGAGCGGCGACTCAAAGAACGGCGACTCAAAGAACGGCGACTCAAAGAACGGCGACAGCAAAGGCGGCGAATCCAAAGAGGGCGAGCAAAAGGAAGGCGACAGCAAGGGTGGCGGTGAACCCAAGGGTGGCGAACAGAAAGGTGGCGCTGGTGGCAAGTCGGGAGGTAAGCCCAAAAGCAATTCCTCCGGTCGCCGACAACCCAACGGTCGTCACGCAGACGGGCCTGGCAACAACGATGTCGATTCAGAGGGTGTTGAAGACCAGCCGATGTCAGAAGGAGAAGACGCAGGCAAGGGTCGCCCAGGCGACGGTGATGAACCTAACAACGGGGATCCAGCCAATCCGGAAGAGCAGGAAATGGACGCTCCGAAACCAACCGACGAACAAGTCGAACAGTCTGCTCAGGCAGCAGGTCTTGCACTCCGCCGACTGCAGAAAGAACTCGAACGCGGCGAAGTTGACCAGAAACTTCTGGATGAACTTGGCTGGACTCAGGAGGAACTTCAGCAGTTCGTGGAACGCATGCAAAAGCAGCTCGACGAACGCAAGCTGAATGAACAGCAACAAAAGGAGAAGGACCTGTCTCAGAAGAGCTTTGAGGAAATGCTCAGAAGCCTCGATCTCGAATCCACTGGATCGTCGCGCGAAGGAAAATCCGAACGAGACCGCGACCGTCAGGATACGACTAATCGCCAGTCCGCTCCTCCAGCACGGTACAAACAAATGCTTGAGGCGTATCAGCGATCTCTGTCGAAACCTGCCGGAGCAAAAGGCAAATAGACGCTGGACACACTGCTCGCCAGGGACAAAGAGCTCGAGTTGGACGTAGTGGATCTTGCTAAAGATCCGCCAAACCCAGCAACTTGCGCAAGCTCCACGCCTCGAAACTTCAATGCCTGACGAAGCGCTACTACGTCGTGTATTCAGAATTCAGCCGCACGTACTCGGCCGTCAGATCGGACGTCCAGAACCGCACCGATTCCGTCCCCGAACATGGACCGCCGGAGACAGACAATACCAGGTGCACTTCGCGCTTCGATTTCAGTTCCTTCGATAACGCGCTCGCATCAAACGGAACGGGTGTTCCCGCTCTATACACTTCAACGCCATTGATCGTCAGCGACACAAACGCGGTGTCGAAATCGACTCCCGCATAACCGGCTGCGGAAACAATGCGCCCCCAGTTCGGGTCGCCGCCTGTGATTGCTGTCTTCACCAGAGCACTGTCGGCGATCTCTTTGGCCATTCGGAAGGCGGCGTCACGTGTTGCCAGTCCCGTCACATCAATCGTGATGAAATGATCGGCCCCTTCAGCGTCGCGAATGATGTCGGTCGCCAGCTTCTGACAGACTTGCTGAATGGCATCTCTCACCCTGTCCAAATCCGCTGCGTTCAGCACGACACCCGAGGCGCCATTGGCCAGTAGCAGGACGGTATCGCTGGTACTCATGTGGCCGTCGACACTAATACAGTTGAACGTCCGATCCACTCCAAATCGCAGTGACTGCCGACACTGCTCAGGTGTCAGGGCAGCGTCCGTCATGACCACTGCCAGCATCGTCGCCATGTTGGGAGCAATCATCGCAGCTCCTTTGCAGACGCCTGCGACACGAATTGAACCGCCACCAACAGCAATATCCACCGACGTGAGCTTGGGAAACGTGTCCGTCGTCATCATCGCCGTTGCAGCGTCCAGCAGATGCTGATCCGTACTGCCGAGCAATGCCGCGCCGCCAGGAATTCCCTTCAGGATCACGGGCATCGGCAACTGAACACCGATGACTCCCGTCGAGCACACCATCACGGCTTCAGGTGCACAGCCCAATTCCTGAGCCACCGCAGCCGTCATGGTTCTGGCGTTGGCAATCCCCTGCTCGCCCGTCGCCGCGTTGGAGTTTCCGGAATTAATCACGACTGCACGTGCTTGTGCCGAGGGAACTCGTTCCCGCGACAAAATGACCGGAGCTCCACACACTTTATTCGTTGTGAAAACTCCTGCAGCACTTGCGGGACAGTCGGAAACAAACAACGACAGGTCCGGCTTGCCGCTGGCCTTGATTCCACATGTTGAGCCAGATGACCGAAACCCTCGGGGAAGCGACACCTGAGACATTCTTTTCCTTCAACAGACGTCCACAACGGGTCGTCCGAAATTCACAAAGGCCGAACTGATATTCAACAGCGTTCCAAAAGACTCAGAAGGCACTGCTAACCTTCCGCAACAGCCATCATCTTCTGAAGCCCAACTTTTGCAACCGTCAGTGGATCCTGTGCCCAAAGGTCTTCTCGGAACAGCTCCAGTGACAGCCACCGATCGTAACCGATCGCGGTCAGGTGATCGCAGTAAGCTCTCAGGTCAACGACACCATCACCTGGAAGCACCCGATCGGAATCCTGTTGCTGGCTTGCCGGCGGCGAAGCGGGTGCGTCGTTGAAGTGAGACATCGCGATCTGGTCTGCCCTCAGCTTCCGAAGAGATGCAATCGGCCCGCCACCGCGATAGCAATGAAACGGGTCCACCACCACAGTCGCATCGGGATGCCCTGAACGCGTGATGATGTCAATTGCATCGTCAATCGTATTGATGTCTTCGACAAAGCCGAGATACTCAAACGCAGGCCGAACCCCGAATTGTTTCCCAATCTCCAACAGCTCTGCATAATGCCGCGCACCAAGTTCGCGGTCGGCTTTTCCTGGCGGAGGCCCTGCGATCGCAAACTTCGCCCCTACGGCTGCTGACTGTTCAAGCCGCCGCTTCACCTCATCCAATGCCTTTGTGTGCTCCACTCCCGCAGGCTGAAACCAGCCCGCCAGATAAATGGTTGTCGGCACAGCCAGCCCCGCATCATCCACGGCACGGCGAATCTCAGTCAGAGTACCGCTGGCTTTCAGATGCTGATCAATGTGATCATGCCATAATTCAATCGCGCCATAACCCGCTTCTTCTGCGACCGCAATCTGTCGCAAAATTGGCGTCGTCATGATCGTGCTGGCGTTCAGACAGTAGCGAAATCGTGCCATGGTCAGGTCCTGCGTTTTCTGGTCGTGTGGAACCGACGCAGGGTATGGCTCTACAGCCCTGGAGGCCAGTCACCGTCCGGCTTTTCGTATTCCGGCGGATCGTCCGGTGACGCTGGCGGCGGTTGAGGAGGATTCTTCATGCGCTGCTGATACTGCTGAAACGAATGCTGCAGCGACTCAAGCAGTCGCTTGGCATTCGCTGTCGCCATGAAGACTCGAGCCGATACGGCGGAACGAGGAAAGAACGTCGTGATGAAGTCGAAAGAAAACTCGGTCGGAGAATGCCCGATCATGACGGCATTGGCATAGGTCCCCGACTGCACATCTTCGCTCAGTTTCAGAGTGTCATACAACTCTTCGGCAGACTGTCGCTGCTGTGGCTGTCCGGCGTTTGGAATGACTGGCATGTGGACAGGACCAAACCGATCCTCATAGCGATGAATGTTGTCCTGCAGCGCACCGATGAACTGACCGACCACATAGGGAGGAAGCACAACGCGTGAAACAACCTGCTGAGGCTGCTGCATCCGCAAAAGAAAGTCGACGATGAATTCATGCTGGCCCTGAAGCACAACCGCCCCGGTCGTGAAGACTCCCCGCGCGACATGCTGCGGCACCAGCGCGGCCACCTGAGAATGGCGAATCTCCTGGCTCTGCGGTCCGTCGTCATTGGGAGTTGGCTGTGAGGGCTGATCTGACATACGTCGCAATACGATTCAAAAGAATAAGATGGGAACTCAACGCTTCGGAGCACCTGCCCAGACAACACTGCTGAACGACTGGGAATGCGAAGAGGCTTAGCATCCGGTGGACGCCAAGCCTCTGTCAAATCAACATTTGCGAATATCGCTCACGGAACCATCCAAAGCCAGCCACGAGACAGATCAAGGGATCCATGCGGGCACGAAGTCGGGTGAGCCAATGAGCATTGCCGCCCGATTATGGGTTCGGTGGCAGCTTGACTCGCTTGCGCACGTCCGTTTCCAGAACGCCGAACGCCTGTTCGTGACGCTGCAGTGCCATCGACAGAGCACTCCACAGTCGCTTCGCTGTGTAGTGGTTCAGGATGATTCGGTGAGTGACCTTCACTTCCACCTTGCCAGTTGCGTAAGGAGTTGGGTTCAGACCCAGGTCCAGAATCAGTTCTTCCGGAGTGCTGGAGACTCGGCAAAAGTTCGCATAGCCAGCATTGGCGTTTGCATCAGATACCACAACTTCCTGAACCTGCTGTGCGTCCTGGCCACGAGCATCTTCCGGGGTCGCTTCGCTCACGTTCAAATTCTCCGATTCTGGGGCCTGTAAGAAATTTCAAATCTGTTTCCGACGAACGATGCTGTGACCGTTCAATGAACCGATCATCTCACCGTCCTGATGGGCAGGCTTATATCAGCGAGTCCCAGGGACGGCAACGTTCTGCGAAGACGTTCCGCCATGGTAATCCCAACATAACTCCTGCGGGTGGAAAACCAGGTGATCTGGGTGATTCAAGCACGTTGATTCCAGATCCCGATTTGCGGGGGTCCGGCTTCAACGAGATCGCCTCAGTCGGAAGGCTGTCGAGACTTTCCGGGGGCACCGTTTCCCTGGACAGCGATTTCCGGGCCAGATTCAGACACCTTCTACTCGGCATTTCGAAGAATGAAGTTCGGCACTTTCTGCCGAATCGGCTCTGTTTCCGCCAAATTGGATGGCCGCAAATGCTCGTTGGTGGTCTCCCATTCGGAATGCTTCCATTCTGTGCTGTTTCCGGCGTTCTGTGAACTCTACCCACGTTGACAGTGTCAGACCCTTGCCCAATAATCCCAAATCAGATTCGTCTTCGTCGCGCGTTATTTCACGCGGTCTGATCTGAATTCATTGGAAGGCGGCGGGTTCGGCCTGGCTAGTGCCAAACCTTCGCGATGTCACATAGAGGAAACTGTCATGGCTGGTAACCTTCACGAGTTCACCGATGCAAACTTCTCCTCGGATGTTCTGCAGGCGGACTGCCCCGTTCTGGTTGACTTCTGGGCTCCGTGGTGCGGTCCCTGCCGAATGCTGATGCCAACGATTGAACAGCTGTCCGGGGAATATGCCGGACGCGTGAAGATTGGCAAGATGAACACGGACGACAACTATCAGACTGCTGCTGGCTACGGAATCACCAGCATCCCAACCGTCATGCTGTTCAAGAATGGAACAATGGTCGACAAAGTTGTCGGTGCTCCTCCTAAGCAGCACTTTGTCAACATGCTCGACAAGGTCCTGGGCTAATCCAACGCTGGCACATTGCACTCGCATCGAGGCTGAATGTTCTTCAGCTTCGATGCAACCCATCACACAAGTCTTCCATGAACGGATTCATGGAAACGACCGTCGCCGATTTCCGAGCCAGGGATTAGTCCCTGTTTGGGAAAGGAGTCCCGAACATGACGAACAACTCTGCAGAGGATCTGACGATGTCAGGTGCCAGCGGCAGTGTTGCGTCATCAGGCGCCACCGGGACTGCCCTGCCCCACCAGCCATCGGCCTTTGCTGGTCTGGGTGAAGAATCTGACGCGCTTCGCATTCTTCTGCAGGCATCCGCAGCCGCAGAATCTCTTCAGCAGCGATTCGCTGAACTCAATCAACGACGCGCGGAACTTCTGGCTGACCAGCAGCAACTGGAAGCAGAGCGTCGTGCGTTCGAACAGCGCGCTCAGGAGTTTGCGACAGAGGTCGCTCGTGCTCGCACCGAACAGAGAGAACTGTCGGCCGATCTGGAACAACGTCTGACCCGAGTCGCGCAGCAGGAAGAACTGCTCCAGCGCCAGTCGGCGGAATTGCGGACAGCTCAGCGTGCTCTCGCGGAAGAACGTGTTCTGCTGAAGCAGTCCGTTCGCTCTGAACTCGATGAAGAGCGACTCAAGATCGGCCAGGAACGCGCAGTCGTCGAAGCGGAGCGTGAACGACTTCGCCAGCAGAATGAGCGAGATCGAAACGAACATGCCGAACGTCTGCGACTTCTGGACGAAGAACTGC
>JAEUII010000261.1 GCA_016795145.1 Planctomycetaceae bacterium | reverse complement strand
TTTAGCGGGGTGATGGCCACATCTGCAGGTGCAGCATGCGGCGAAAATTGAAGGCGAGGGCGTGCCACAGAGCCACGGCTTTCACTTTGGCAAGACCTCGCACGAGAAACTGACGCAGACCCTGGTTGCGGCAGACCGCGTTGGGAAACTCGGCCACTTTGGGCCGCTGTTTGAACAGTTCCTGAGACTCCGGCTGAGCCATGCGTTCGCGGAAGCGAATGTATTCGGGCGTATCGTCTCGCTGAGCTGTGTGAGGATCACGTCCATGCTTTTCCAGCTGGCTGGCGCGAGGCAGACCGCCGATCACTTCGGTCCCCTTCTGCTCCGCTTCTGTCACTGAGTCTTTCGTCGCAAACGCGGAATCGACAAGGCACTTCGTTGGCCGTCTTCCATAATGCTCCTCCAGAGTCGCCAGCATCGGCGGCATCTCACTGCCATCGGTGCCTTCGTTGGTCACATCCACGCCCACAATGATCTGAGTCGCTGCGTCGGTTGCGAACTGCACATTGAAGGCTGGATCAAAACCACCGTTGGCCATTTTCATGTTGCGAGCATCCGGGTCGGTGGTACTGACGCGAGTTGTTTCCCCATCACCTTTCTTTCGTTTTTCGCGTTTCTGCGCCAATTCCTGATGCTGCTTCAGAGCTTCCTCAAGCTTCTCTCTGCGTTCCCGAGCCGCTCGTTCCTGAGCCGCCTGCCGACGCGCATCGGCTTCTGTTCGCGACTTGTCTTCATTGTCGGCCTGAAGACGTTTGAGATGCTCGTCCGCCTGCTGCTGCAGTTCTTCCAGAGTCGGCTTGCGACGGAACGAACTTTTCCCCGCAGCCGCTCGCACTCGCATCCCGTCCTGAGCCACCGTTTCCAGCGGCACCAGTCCCTGATGCATCAACGCAGCGATCGAATCCACAAGCACTTTTTCGAGAAACTCCGCCTGCTGACTGCGGAAGTCACTCAGCGTGTGATAGTTGACGCTGACTCCGCCGCAGATCCACCGATACCGCGAATCCCGCTGACACAGTCGATCCAGCTGACGCGCCGATCCAATGCCATCAATCGTGGCCATCAGCCACAGAGCCATCAGCACTTCCGGAGCGATAGCCGTCCGCCCGGCAAGGTACTGCGTGACCTGAATCTCAGCGTACAACGGACTCAGATCCAGCAGCTGCACATAGTTCCAGACAATTCTGGCAATGTCATCCTGCGGCAGTGTTTCGTCCAGGCAGAACTCGGTCCATTCTCTCTGCCGGCGTTCCGGCCGACTGACTCTGGCGCGGCTCCTGCCTGATTCGCTTCCAGCCACCGCTTCGGGAGAAGCGGCTTCCGGTGCTGCGGGTTCAGACGCGGTGACTTCAGATGCTGCG
>JAEUII010000254.1 GCA_016795145.1 Planctomycetaceae bacterium | reverse complement strand
AGACAGGACCAGCTTGAGCGTTCGAGCTGTGGACGAGGATATTCGGTCCATGCGTTTTCGGGCGTGACTTTCTGGCCCCATTCAGTAATGAGTTTGGATTGAAACGGGAGATCTGGTCCGCGGGGAACAGGGAGTTTCGGGACGTTGTCTGCATCGATCAGATGGACATCGATAAACTGGCCGCCTCCGGTTTGGTGACAGTGGACCGCCAGAAGGTTGGTGCCTTCGACCAGGGTCTTTGCAGCTTCTGCTGACAGCGGGACAACCTGATATTCGGTCGTCCACCGTTTGAGTTCCGCCACCAGCTTACCGTTCAGATAGACCTCGGTGTCTTCATCGTGATGAACGTAGAGGGCTGGCTTTTTGGGGACCTGAGCCACGTTGAAAGAGCGACGGAGCCAGATGTCGGGAGAAGTCCACTCCGTGTTGACTCGGGATCCCGGCGTTGAGGGTTCACCGAAGCCCCCGGGGCCGGATTTCCAGGCAGAATCATCAAAACCTGACTGGAACCAGTCGTTGTTGGAATTCTGGAGAGAATATCTCCAGGGGCCGTTTGGGTGATCATCAGCCTGAAGTCCCGAAAAACACGGAAAAATCAAGGTGATCAGGAGGAGAATTCGCATAGCGTGGCGTCAATCACGTGAAAATAACGGGTGGAGTGGAGTCCCTGTGTCGGTAAGCTGTACGCGTGAAAAAACGAAAAATCAAACGTAGCCATCTGTTAGGGCGATAAGTCGACTCGATGTACACCGGCAAAATCCGCTATTCTGCGGCAGGAATTGCAGGCGGGCGGCGGATGGCTATTTGTTACGGATGTTGGTTCAGAAGTTGTTCCACGTCTGTTCTCTGGATTTCTCCGTTTCGCCAGAGCGGCAAACCTTTTGCTCAACCTGTTGTAACGGTTATTCCGACTGAAAGATGTGATGCATTACAGCCAGGCCGGATATTCCCTGCGCGTTGATGGAAAAGACAGAACGAAAACCATCGGCGAGGGGAAAAGGGGCGGCATGGCGCATCACGCGGAGGCAACTCCGTGAGGGAGGCAGTCGCTGGGAATCCGCAATTCGCCAGACCTGCTGACGTCGCGAACTCAGGTGAATCGCAGCGTTCAGTTTTCAGTTTGTTCTTCAGAATCAGGTAACTCGAACATGCTCCTGAACACATGGCTTTCTTTTGCTCGTCGTCAGCTGGTCTCTCGAAATCCACGACGTGGACACCGTCCGACGACGAATCGGGCGATCCGGATGGAGCAGCTGGAAGAGCGTTTAGTCCTGAGCGTTAATGCACTGGTGATCAATCCTGACAACCAGGCACTCTTCACAAATGCGAGCGGCGGAATCGAAGTCGACAACGCCGACATGGTGGGCAAAGACGCACTCGTGATCGAAGGCATCACGATTTCCGCCTCGTCTGGCGACGCGATTTCGATCGATCTGTCGAACATGGCCCTTCAGCGGCTGGCGATTGAATCGATTACGGTCAGCCAATACGTCACAACAGGGATCGATCTTGATCTTCTGAATGTGACTGGCCTGCAGACGGTTGCGATTGAAGATCTGAACGTCGTTGGGACTGCCCGTGCGGTGGATCTGACGTTCAATAATACTGATACCAGTGCTTTGACCATCGAAGACAGCATTCTGCCTGGCATTTCGATTACGGCAACGGGCGGAGCAGACATCTCCAACGGCCTCGTGACGGAGAACCGCATCGTCACGGGAAGCAATATTGAAGGCGTAGTACTGAATGTGGTGAGCACTGCGGGCTCGATCAGTACGGCGAACGGCTTCCAGATCATCAACAATACTCGCATCCAGACACTGAACCGTGATGCGGTTCAGGTGAATGCAACGGGATATGTGGATTCCGGCACCAACCTTCCTGCATCAAAGCTGGATGGTCTGGTTGTCAAGAACAACACCGTTGGTACCGCTGAAGGTGCGAATGTTTCATTCCGTGCAGAAGGCGATACCTTCGTCCAGCCGTTCAAGCTGACGAACAACTCGAGCAACGGCGAACTTCTGCAGACGTTTGTGTTCGATATTTCCGGAATTGGTCTGCAGTTTGACCCGGATGCAGTCACTGGCAAGCCCTTCACTCCGCTTGCGGGTTCAGGAACAGCGACGGGCGTTGCGAGCAATGTGCTGAGCAACAACAATCAGACTTTGACGGTCACATTCACCGACTTCAATCCAGGCGAAACGCTGCAGTTCGTTCTGGACATTGACCTTTTGGGCGGAACCCCCGCGTCGATCTTCGGGAATCAGCTGATTGGTGCGGACGTCCAGTTCAACTTCACGGGCAACAAGAGTGTCGCGGGACAGATGGCTGGTGACCCGAATGCGGTCTCGGCGTCTCAGTTCCTGGTGGGTGCCGGAGTGGCTGGTTCCAATCATGGTATCCAGATCAATGCTCAGGCATCACCAGTCACGAATGTTCGGATTAACAACAACGTCGTGACAGGGGCACCTGGCCACGGCATCTATCTGAACTCGCGGACTTACAGTGATATCACGGGTGAAGTCAACGGCAACACAGTCTCCGGTTCCGGCCGTGACGGTATCCGTGTTGCGATGTCTGACAGCAATTTCTTCGGTAGTGTCGACGACAACAACATCGCGAACAACGGCGCCAACGGTATCTCATTGCTGCCGACCGTGACTCGATCCGGACTGGTGCAGCAGGCGACAACTGGCCGAGTTGGCAATCCGATTGTGATCACGTCATCGAATCACGGTCTGCAGACTGGTGATCGAGTCATGCTTCAGGGACTGGTGAACCATGACTCATCAGTGAACTTCCCTGGAAACGGCCTGTTCACAGTTACTCGCCTCACAAACAACACGTTCTCACTGCAGGGCACTGACGTCGTTGTGACGGGCGCACTGTATGCTGGTGGCGGTGCCTGGTACGTGCCTGACTTCCGTAATGGTGGTACCGACCAGAACAGTGCTCGCGGTTTTGTCCAGATCGACCTGAAGGCTGATGGAACTCCGAAAGCAATTACTGGTGCAACAAACACCGCGAATATTGACATCACGTCCGCAGCCCATGGCCTGAAGACCGGGGATCGCATTCGAATCACTGGCGTTCAGGGAAACACCGCGGCAAATGGTACCTTTACCGTCACGGTCATTGACGCGAACACATTCCGGCTGAAGGGTGTTGCAGGAACCGGCGCTTACACTGTTGGCGGAACCTGGGTTGCGCTCACAGATACCGCAGCAAATGGTGACAAAGTTCGGCAGGGAATTTCAGGCAACTCCATCACCGGCAATAAAGGCGCTGGTGTTTATGCGAGTTCCGAAGTTGGTTCAACGATCCGTGCAGACATTACGCGTAACACAATCTCCCTGAACGAAAGCGTGGGCATCAACTTCCAGTCTCATAGTTATGGGCTGGGAACGAGTCTTCCGCTGAATCCTGCCAATCCCGCTGCATTGCCGGCGGCACAGGACCTTGGCTTTGAAGTCAACATTGGTACTGAGTCCAATGGGCAGGGTAATGTGTCCGGCAACGGCAACACGCTGCACCAGAACATCGGAGCGGCGATTGCACTTCAGGCACTGGACTACGGTACCGGTGCCTTCGAACTGTGGAACAACACGATTTCCTCGACGCAGGACGACAACAACACAACGACTCCGTACTCCGGAGACGGTGTGTTTGTTCGCCTGGATGACGATCGGATTGCGTCGGAATCCGTTGCCATTCTGCAGCGTTCTGTGATCAAGAATAACGTGATCGGTGTGGATAACCTTGGCAACGCCGGCAACGGTCTTTTCTTCGCGATGACTCAGCGAACAAAGATCCAGAATCTTGATGTCGTCAACAACACATTCCTGAACAGCGGTAAAGACGGATTCCACTTTGAGCGATCGGAAGACGGTCGTTTGAATGCCGTTCTGTTCCAGAAGAACCGTTCGACGAACAACGCAGGCGACGGGTTTGACCTGTTTGCGAAGAACACGTCCACAGACAGTCTGGACTTCAACATCAATGACAACTTCATTGAAGACAACGGTCAGTATGGACTGCGAGTTGATGTGCAGGCGGATGCCAGCATTACGGTCGAGTTCAATAATAACTCGGTGAAGCGAAACGGTGTTGCTGCTAACCCAGGCGGCTATCACCCGAATGACAATGTTCCTGGATCAGTCGGTAAGGCCGGCGGGATTGGGATTCATGCGTTCCAGAATGTTTCAGTCACGTTCACTGCAGATCAGACCGTGATTAGCGAGAACATTGGTGACGGGTTCAGTGTTGATGAGTCTTACTTCTTCGACACACTTCGTTTGAACGCCACTTTCACGAATTCGAAACTGAACGACAATACGCTGACGGGGTTCCGCAGCAATGGAGCGACGTTCGGCACGTTCTCCTGGTTCAATACTCAGTTCAACAACAACGGGGAAGACGGTGCGAGGATCATCTCCGTTGAAGATAAGACGGACCCATTCGATCGTCGTGTTGGCGGAATGGACATTGATGTCGTCGCCCTCCGAAGTACGTTCGACGGAAACGCGCAAAGCGGACTGCAGCTTGGTCAGGGTACGAACGCGAAGCTTGGTGACGGGACTGTCCTGAATGCCAATTCCTTTAGCTACAACGTCGGCGAAGACGGCCTGAAGATTACTCAGGCTGCCGGGCCATATCTGGCCAATCTTGGTCGTCGACGTTCCATCACTGCTGACCAGAACTACTTCATTGGCAACGGCGGTGACGGGATCGATATCGGTCACTTCACGGTTCAGGAAGCCACCGGTCAGATTGAAGTCCTGAATAACGGGCAACAGAACGGCAGCGCAGCCGATGGCGAAGTTGGCAATCCGGAGCATGGTGATGAAGTCATCAGTGATGTGCAGGTAGTCATTACTGACGCGGAGATTTCAGGGAATGCAGGCGACGGTGTTGAATGGCTTGCAGACAGTATCAACCGAATTCCTCCAGTGACCGGAGGCGGTCAGGACATCGCGTACACCTATAACTCGATTCTGTCGGTCCGTGATTCCAGAATTGCCAACAACGGAAAGCGTGGCATCGACATTCTGAATCGTCGTCAGGCAGACAGCTATATCACGATTGCCAACAATAACATTCTGTCCAACGGGTATGAGGGTGTGTACGTCGTCAATACGGCGTCACACTTCCAGCGACAAAACGGTCCCAATGATCCGCTGGATTCCTATCTTGAGATCTTCCTCAACGCTGAAACGGCGATTAATCCGAACATTGAGCTTCGAGTTCAAAGCAATATCATTGAATCCAACGGAACGAATTCCGTTACCTCGACAGTACCAATTAATACATCGTCGGGGACCGGTGATGCAGGTGTGACGCCTCATCGAAGCTTTACGCATAACTTCACGCAAGTTCCTGGTTCCCTTGGTGGTTTGGTAGTTCGAGTTGGTACTGCGAGCTCAATCGGACAGTCCAGCGGGCCCGAGACCGCAGACGAGTTGACGCTATCTGGCGTTGATGCAGAGGTGCTGAGTAATCGGTTCAACGGTAACTTCGGTGCTGATGTTTACTTTGACAATTTTGTCTCTCAGATTTCGCCGCAAGCGGGAACGCGTTTTGACATCGCTGCTCCACAGCTAGTCTTCAATCGTGGCTATCGGGATGCCACAGCGCGTTTCGACCTTGCCTTCCGCGGGAATACTGGCAATTCGCTTGATGTGATCAACGGTTTTGCGTTCTATGACAACGAAGAGTCCGTCTTCAAGTCGAGATTGAATGACGGTAATGGAGGAAATAACCCGAACGGCCACTTCACCGATGCTGGCCGCAAGCGGAATGGTACACGAACACTTGGGACGCAGTTCTTTAATGATATTTCGATAGACCCAGTTGCCCGCATTCTGTTTGGTGAGGATGGCACGACATTATGGGGGCCTTGGACTTACGACGGTCTTGGAACAACGACCTGGCGAGTCGAGTCTGATTTCGACTTCAATAACTTCTCACTTACAAATCCAACACTCGGGTTCAGCAGCTTCTATGATACGGTGAATCTTGGTGGTCAGGGAGGCCTTCCTTATCAATGGGACACTGGGACTAATACGCCTTCCTTTACGGGGCAATCCTCATTCTCGCTTGACCGCGGAGATATCTTCAACGTACTCGCTGGAGACGCGGCTCCAATCCAGCCGGACATTTTTGAAGAAAATGATGGATTTATTAGCGCGGCAGCTCTGGCAGACAATCCTGCCACTCCGCTTGATACCGAGACGATCCTGTCCGGCACGAATAATTTCACAAACCTGACGCTCGAGACAAAGGGTGATCGGGACTATTACTACTTCGACGCTGCGGCAAGCGGCAATCTGGCTGTGACGCTTAATGTTGTGGACACATTGGGAGCAGCATTGGCGTACCTCGTGTACGAGTTTGACGTCGCAGCCAATACCGAAGAAGTGCCGTTGTTCAAGCTGGCGGACGGCTCACCAAACTACACGGTCGTCACCGCTGGAGGAAATGCGACAGTCAACACGACGGTGACTGCCGGCAAGCGGTACATCATTGAAGTGCTTGGTTCTGAGGCTGAGAACACTGGCTTGGGAAGTGTCGACGGAAAGACCTTCACCTACGGTACCAGCCGTAACTATGGGTTGACGATTACCGCACCGGTTGCACCTGGTGGTCTGCCAGGTGGAGGTGGTGGCAGCGGTAGCGGTGGCAGTGGCGGCAGCAGCGGTGGAAGTGGCGGCAGTGGTGGCAGCAACGGTAATGGCAGCAATGGCTCGCTGCCCGGAAACCCAGTGCTGGTCAGCATTGGCCCAGTGACACCAGACCCACGCAGCACATCAGCCGGCAATGTGACGATTTCCTTCAATGAAGACGTCACCGGCGTCGACATTGCAGACTTCTCGCTGACTCGAAATGCCGTTGCTGTGTCGCTGACAGGGCTCACCGTGACCCAGATTGATAAGATGAACTATCGTATCAATCTCGGAGGTCTGACCGCGGAAGATGGCACTTACGTGCTGACTCTGACAGCGACAGGTTCTGGAATTCGGGACACGGATAACAGCCCGCTGCTTGCTGGCGGAAACGAATCATGGGTCGTTGATACAACGGTCGGTACGCTCACCGACACGCCAGATACAAATCCAGGTGATGGCAAAGCTGCAGACGTGGCAGGAGCAGCGACTCTGCGTGCAGCGGTTATGGAAAGCAATGCATCGGCTGGTGACGACATCATCACTCTGGGTGCCGGCGTTTACCAGCTTTCACTTGCCGGCAACTTTGAGGATCAGGCGGCAACCGGTGACCTCGATGTGACTGGCAACCTGATCATTCGCGGCGTGAATGCAAAGACCACGTTCATTGACGGTGGAGCTCTTGATCGCATCTTCCATGTGTTTGCCGGAGCAAAGCTGACTCTGGAGAATCTGACGATCCAGAACGGAGCAGCATTCGATGGCGGCGGTATCTTCAACGAAGGCACGCTGACCCTTCGAAATGTTAACGTGATCAACAACGACGCCTTCAATCAGGGTGGCGGTGTCTATAACACAGGCACCTTCACTGCGATCGGCTCTTCAATCTCTGAGAACACTGCTGGCTCTCGCGGCGGTGCAATCAACAATCTGGGGACAGTCGTTCTGACAAGCACGACGCTCTCAACGAACTATGCTGTCTCACGCGGCGGCGGTTACTACGGTGAAGGTTCGTTCGGTGCCACGATGGTCAACGTCAGCATTGTGAGCAACGAAGCTGGCTCGCGTGGCGGCGGTACGATGGCCGAGTCCAGCACGTCCACGAAGATTGGAAACTCCATTCTGGAGCGTAATGCGACGGACGCGATCGTGCCACTCACGAGTGCTTCGACCGGTAAGGATATGTTCGGTGGTGTCCTGTCTCTTGGGTTCAATCGAATTCAGAGCCTTGATGCTCGCTACGGCACTGCAGCAGCCGCAGGGCTGCTGTCAACTGACAAGTTCGGTCGCGACGCCACCCCGCTGGCGGATGCAACGAATGTCCTTCAATATGCTGCTGGAAACGGAGTTGGGTTCCATGCTCTGAA
>JAEUII010000023.1 GCA_016795145.1 Planctomycetaceae bacterium | reverse complement strand
GATTCAGAATCAAGAAGTCCACCTCACATTCTTTCGGCCTGAAGAGGCCGTTCGCAGGTAAAACGAACCGTCTGGAGTGGATGACGATCCAATCAGATGGAGCACCTGCAGCGAGAGCATGGAAAACCGTTACCTCGGATTGTGGGCATCCTTCAACCGGTTGACTGGGAATCATTTGCGGCATACGGCAATCGTTTCGTTCGGGGCGGTATCATCTGGATTCGTATGGGTTTGCTTCACAACATTCCCAGCACATTTGCGTTGAACAAATGTACTATGGGAAATTTGGTTAATACACTTTGCTCATAAGCTTCTTTCAAAATGCTCTGTGCATCTCATTGCTCCCTCCAGATCAAGCTTCCCTGATAGCCGAGGATGCTTTGGCGGATGCCGCTATTAATTGCCGACTTTATGGGGACTCGCACGGCGCCGGTCACTCGGGAGAATCCCAAGTGGCGGGCGACGGCGTAGATCACATCTTCTCGCTCGTAAGTCGTTCCTTGTCGCATGACGGAGATCAGTGTGTCTCGCAGTGCCTCTTTTGTGTAATCATCCATCGTGATAGTCATTGCACGCACCGAGTCGCCATCGGCCTCGACAATTCCTCGTCGAATCGCCGCTCGCATATGTCCCTTCAATGCCTCCTTGATGCGGGGGCTGAGTCGCTGGTATCCCAGTCGTCCGGCGACTTCCCGGAGGAATTCGGTTCTTTCCATCCAGCCACGGTTTCGTGCGGCCTGCCGGAATGCCGCAATAACCTCGTGGGTGTCGAATCCACCCAAGGAAGCCTTCCGTCGTGCGGAGACGGTCTTCGTGGCGGATTTCGATTGTCGTTTGGCTTGATGTTTAACCTCGCCGGTCACCCTCCCTCATCGTCATCATCGCCCATACCGGGAAGCATCGGTGCGGTGGACGACGACTTTTGGGATTTCTTGGTATTGTCGGTCTTCGCGGCTTTCAGCTTCTTCTTGCCGTGGAGACCACGATTGATTTCTTCAGCGTAGCGTTCGTGGTTCAACCTTAGGAGACGCTGGAGGACTTCTCGCCGTGCTGATTCGCAGATCGTAAAACGTATGCCCTGCTTTGTTTCGTGGAAGTCGTGGCCAAGGATCAAGGCGCCCCAGTCGTATGCTTCGGCGACCGCCTGATCCATTTCAACATGGAGCTCACGGAGCTTTTGGATGTCGGAGGATGAGTGATTTGGATCGTGGAAGCGGTTGTATAAATCTGTAAGGCCGAGGTGATGCTCCGCCATCACGCTCTCCCTGTGAGTGTCGTAGGCAATTCCAATCGCGTCACACAATTGAATGGCGCCCCTCTTATCATCAGGCATTGGCCATGTTTCGAGGCACTCCGACGTGGAGTATGCAAAGGTTGTTTCACCGAGAGTAGCCGATCTCCACGCTGCCCATTCCTGATGAAACGAGGATTGCAACGTGGCAAATTCCCATGGTTCGAAAAAGAGATAGAGCTTTGTCGCCTCGGTATACACAGCATCGGTTGGAACACGCCGAAACGAGACGTACTTCGTGTGTCGAGACGATGCAAGGACTCGTTCGTGCTTCTCAAGTTGCTCAATTAGCTTCTTTCGATAATCCCAAAACCGCCAGTAGCACGTTTCATGGATTTGCCCCGTCAGGCCGTCTCGATAGTCCTTCACCTTGTCCGTCACATGACGGAAGGCACTGGGGTATGCCTTTGCCTCTGATTCGGTCATCTGACGGAAGTTAATCACCCAGCGATAAGGCTCGAAAAGGTAAAGAGTATTTAAGTCCTTTCCATTGTAGAGCGGCCTAATGATCTCAGCACTTTTGGGGTCCTCGTCGATAAGTCGCTGTCTTGCAACAGCATCGAGTTGGTAGCCACCATTGTCCATCAAACACTGACCCTGGCCGTATCGCCCTTTCATTGACTTGAGTTTCCAAGGCGTGGAATCAACAAAAGCCTCTTCAAGACCGCCGTTGATTGAACTTACTATAATGCCATCTAACACAGATGGACCGCGCCACCGGCCTTTGAGCATGTGGACAACAGCCACAAATACTGCGGCCACTCCTGGCCATCCGAGCCGAGAATGGGCACGGTAAACTGTGCCACCGCGTTCAATCAACTGGTCCAAGCACACTACGCGAGTTCCAGTCTCTGAAATTGTCTTTGTGGCGAGCAGACCAAATGAGCCCTCTTCACGGAGAATTGCGAAGGCTCGCAACAGAAAATATGCGCAGAGGTCAGGTGAACCAATCACGAAGTTTCGCACATGGTCCAGAAAGCTGTAGTACTCAATACCAAGTGCTCGTCCAATCATTCTTCCGCCCATAAAGGGCGGATTTCCCACGAACGCATCGAAACCTCCCCTCCTTACGATCACTTCGGGAAACTCTAGCGGCCAGTGAAACATCTTCTGGCCTCGACGTTCCTTATTCGCCGTGGCTGCCAAAGCTACAAATTCTTCTTTGTCGAACAACTCGTTGGCTACCACCGCGAAATGCCGAGTCCATTCTTCACGCTCACGCGTACTCTCATGCCACAACGATGCCGACACCAGCAGGTCAGCAGCATATACTAACGGCCGCAACCGCGCATCAGACTGTCGCAAAAGGTCCTCCTGCGTGTGGACATCGTTGATTGATATTACCTGCATGTCCTGCAGCTTCAAACGCTCATCGATCGCCTGCGATACCTCATCCCTAATGACACCCCTGTAACGCACCGACTTCGGTCCTCCTGGATCAAGACTAAAATTCTGCAACTGTTCGATAGAGCTAATCCCGACTAATGAATCGCCACATCGGATCGCATGGTCCAGAAACTCGAATGGCTGGTCCTTTGCCAGCGTGAGCAACCACAACGACAACTTGGCCATTTCCGCTGCGAGCGGATTAATATCCACTCCGTACAAGCATCGCTGAACAATGATTCTCAACGCATAGATGTATTGCTCATCAGTGTCGTTAGGGACCAATATCTCGTTCGCCTTGCCACTCGCAGTCTTGCCTTCCGGTGTCACACCAATCGCATTTGGGTTCTCCTGCTTGACCGCATTCCATGCTTCCAGAAGTCGGTCTGACATGTACCTCGCGGCCTGCACCAGAAATGCCCCAGAGCCGCAGGCCATATCACAGATCTTGAGGTCCAGCAATTCCGCAGGCGATTTCAGTTTCCACTCGTTCTGTGGCAGTCCCTCAGTTGGTCCGATGTAAACCAACGGCTCCAGTGTGTACTGGACAATCGGTTCAGTCAGATTGCGAGGCGTATAGTGTGTGCCACTGGATCGACGATCAGTCCCCGCTGTGACAAAGACGCTGCCTTTCGGAATCACAACCGGGTCGTCGCTGCGATTGGCTCTGATGAGATTCGCAAACGGCTTTATGCGTTTCAAGAGACCGTTGTTGTTGTTGCATGCCGAGAGTAATTGAGATTCCTCAAACGAAGCATCTTTATTGAGGAGGTTTTCGAGTGTGGTGTCTGCTTTACCAGTTTCTGAGGCCAGAAACTCAACCAGACTCTCCAGGCCTGCTTCTGCTTTTTCCTCCAGCAGTGCCAGAGAAATTTCAGGCTCCTTGTCCTTTGAGCCCACCAATCCGAGCATGTCGCTTTCTGCACGTTTCGCCGTATGATCCAACAAGCTTTCGTAGATATGACCAATATCTTCCACGCCTAGTTCGCGAAACGAAATGCGACGCGTCACACGCTCGCCACGACTGATTCCCGGTACTTCAAGGAATTGCAACGCTTCTAATATGTGAAGCATTGTACGATCGGAAATCGGCAACTGATTGGCTTCCACGTCTTTCCAGGTCGTGCCGCTTGAGCGACCCTCCAGAAAGGGAAACCGATCTGGATCGAACAGTGAGCCGCCGTAAGCAGGCAGGTACATATCATCGTGTCGCACGCCACCGTGCATCGCACGAAACAAGGCAAGAAGGCGACTCCATGCTGCACCTCCGTATTCGAGAAGCTCTTCTCCGGCAATCTTCTTTGCCTGCAACTGATCCACCAGAGCCAGAATCGAATAGTTTTGTTCGTAGAAGGATTCCTGCACCGGAAGGAGTCGTCGCTCTTCCGCAAAGAAAAGGAATACGAGTCTCATCATTACATTGATACAGGCCTCATAAAGTTGTTCCTCGGAAACCCCTTTCAAGAGTTCCTGTTTTCTGTCACGGTCGATGCGATCAATGGCCTCAACCAAGGTCTCCAATGCGTCCCGAATTTGCAGCCCCAGCTGATCGGTAACCTCATGCTGATCCTGTGCACTTCGCTCGAACAGCCTTTCAAGTGTTTGATCAGGGTCGCCAAAGAATCGCCGAGCTGACAACAGACCGCGAAAGGCGCGTAAAGTGATCGGTTCATCGAACCATATAGACGCATACCACGTGGTAAAACTGGCTGTCTCGCCATCTTTGCTGTAGACGAGCATCCACTGTTCGCCGTTGGTCAGCAGTCCGATGGTGATTCCGGAAGAACTACAACCCCGTACCAGATCAGACATCCGAGACTGCGGTGACGCTTTCCACTGCTTGTTGGGAAGAGCCTTGTCTAATCCCTGGGTCGAAGGAACGATCATTACGATCATCCGTGGAGTGCGGGCTCCGGATGCATCGTCACACTCGACCACTGCCATATCCGGCTTCAGAACTTCACGCTGCTGCGTGACGTCCAACTGCAGACTCTGTGGGATATGGCCGGCATCGAACAGGTATTCTTCAGGGAGTTCAAGTGCATCTGTCAGAACATACTTAACCCACGCTCGATGAACCGAAATGTCGTTGCTGGCGGATTGCCAGCTCTCGTATCGTTCACGCAGAGCTGCCCGCCGATCGCGATCATCTTTGTTCAGTCCTTGAGGAAAGACTTCCAACAACACCGGCATCGAAAGAAATGGGCCGCTGCGTTCAACCAAACGGATCCAGTCACTATGGTGGCGGACAATTGACTGTTTGGTCGAGCCGTTCGATGTTTTTTTTGCCATGTGATAGTTACGCCAGAAATCGACGGTGACAGATTTGTTCAATCATTATGGAGTGGATGTGGCGGTCAGGCTTCTTTGGGGACAAGCAGCATGACGGCCACGGGAAACAGCCTGGGAACGGGGTCGGCGTAGTGACGACTAATACGCTCGCGTTCCTGCTTCAGCTCGTTGGGGATCTCGGAAAGGCGGAATCGAAGATTGTCTCTGTTGCGGTCAAGTTCTTCCTCACCAAATTCCTGCCAGAACTTTAGCTGCTGCTCTCGTCCTTCGTTGAGCTGGCATTTGATCGAAGATTCGAGCTCTTTCAATATGGCTTGCAGATCGGCAATTTCTTTTGCAGCTCGTTT
>JAEUII010000195.1 GCA_016795145.1 Planctomycetaceae bacterium | reverse complement strand
GAACTTCCTGATGCTGAGCGATTCTGTGCTGCTTCAGGCATCCAATGATGGCGTGTTTTCGGATCGTCCCCTTGGTCGTCTTCATATTGTGACCAGCACCGGCATGCCGACGATGGCTGGATTCATGATGTTCTTCGGACTGCTGTTCCTGATTCGTCGCTGGTGGTGGCAGGCGGACAGTTTCCGAAAGTCACGCTTCCGCATCTCATCGGCACTTGTCACCCTTGTCCTTGGACTTGTGATTGGCGCTATTCTGCCCTTCCCTGAGACACTGGGAGCCACCTTGGCCCTGGCCATTTCGGCTGTCGTCCAGTTGTCTGCCAGCTGGACTCCCGCGGAAGAACGCTTTCTGACTCCGGCACCAGGTTCTGCGTCTGCGGCACCGATGCTGGCACGACCAAACATGCCGGTTCAGGGGATCGCTCCGGCAGCACAGAAGGCCTGATCGTCGTCTGTTGACTGTTACGTGTTTCAAAGATTCATGATGCGGATTCAGCGAGTTATCTGGTCAGAGACAGTTAGTCTCTGAGGAGTGTTTGACATGAGTGCCGTTCCAATTTTTGCTGGTCTGTCATTTGCCGGATTGCTGATGCTGGCCATTCTGGGACTCGTTGGTCTCAAAGTCCTGTCGGTGGTCCTGAACGCGATGTTTGGCCGACGGGTTGCCTATGGAGTCCCAACGGGGCGTGTTCGACGGTCATCGCCATTCCCCTGGATCATGTTGGGATTGTTGATGATGGGAGTGCTGGTCCTTGTCAGAGTCAAAGCCCAGCGATCAGCCATTGCTGCTGAGCACGATGCAAAGAGTTCAGTGGCCATGATGAAGGAACTGCACCGTGACCAGGCAACCGCGCAGGAGATTGTTCGTGAAGTGAGCAGTCGTCTCCCGAAGGAGCTGTTTGACGCAGCGACTGAAGCCGGTCTGAAGGCCGAACGAGATGCTCAGGGAAATATCGAAGTTCAGGCGGGGCCGATTCAGGTTCGAATCAACGGCGAGACCGAAGATGAACAGTCGACCGTCATCGTTTCAGATCCAGCCTCGGAATCTGACGTGACTGTTGTGTCTAAGCCTCCTGGTGATCGAAGCGAGAGTATTCCTCAAGTGGCTTCGGCAGCGCAGGACGAAGTGGCAAGCGTTGCTCAGGAAGCCTCCGTCGGTCCTTCAGATCCAGCGCCACAGGATCCTCCGGTCGAGCCGGCTGCACCACTGCCGGCTGCACCACAGGCACCAGGGGAGACAGTGACGGCGGCAAGCGGTGAAACGACGAGTTCATCACCGGCAACGGTCGAAGGATCGCAGTCCGCTGAGACGGCTGCCAGCGAACCTGCGGCACCTGCTGAACCAGCGGAGACTGCAAGTTCACAGGACGCTGTGCCTGCAGCAGACGTTCAGGAAAAGCCAGGCGAGGTTCAGACGCCGAATGGTCCCGGGCAGGTTGTGGAAATCAACTTCCAGAATTTGTCGACCGATCCTGTCGTTCGTCAGCAGCAGCTGAAGGAACTTGCGGAGAGATTTGCAGACTCGATTTCCAACAGGCTTCAGGGAACGAAGGCTGCGGGGGAAAGCGGCTCGGGTATCTCGGAAAGTCAGGGAGTCCTGGTCTTCGAGATTGCTCAGGCGTCTCTGGAAGCCGTGACGGGGCAGGAAGCTTCGGAGTTCCTGAGGTCTCTGAACGAGAAACTGCCTAAGCAGATTCAGCATACGTATGCACTCGTTCCCGTCGAAGCGGGAGGATCAGTCACACCGGTGGCTCCGATCTTTGCGACGGGAGCTCTGACACAGGTTGCTGATGCGATTTACCATGTCATCGAGCAGACGAATTCTGCCGCAGCGAAGTCCCCTGTCGGATCCGATGTTGAGATTCAGGTCGAGCCTGTCTGGGTTCGAAAGCCTGCTGAAGGCCAGCTGGTTGCTGAGACTGAGCCAATTATCGATTCGACGAAGGAAGCTGAAGATAACGCAATCAACAATGCTGTGAATGATGCGATCTGTCGACATATTCTGGAGTCAGACAGCTTTGTGACCACGTACGGACATCGTGCGGCATCGTCTGTGGAACTTCAGCTGGATCCTGAGTCCGTCCGTCACTGCATCAAGGAGCAGTACACACGCCACGAAGTGATCCCTTCTGAGACAGGCGAGAAGCCATCATTTCGGAAGATCTATATGCTGCTGTCGGTTCCCAAAAACGTGACCGAAGCTGCGGAAACCGCGGCACGGCAGGATGTTCAGCAGACTCGTATTGGCGCGCTGGCGGTGATAACAGGGATGGTATGGCTTTCGATCACGATGCTGAGTGGCGGGTTCCGACTCTTCCGAAGTCCATCAGGGCTTCGACGGCTTGTCGCAGTTCCCATGTTCCTGGCATCTCTGCCTTTGGCGGCAGGAGCGATCGGCCTTGGGGTTGCGGCAGCCAGGGACGAAGTTCCACGAGCGCCCTGGAGGAATCAAACTTCGGTCGTACCGATCACAGTCAGCGATGTGAAGGATGTTGTCGCTCGGGCTCGATGAGTGTGAGCCTGACTTCAGTGCCTCGATGCAGGACTATTCGTCGAAGTCACTGCTCCTTAATTCACTTCAGCCGATGCCCCTGGTGGTGGTATCGGCTGTTTTGCTTTTCAAATCGGAGATGATTCTTACACTCCGCGCTGAAAGTGGACGCAGCATGCTGCGCTCCGTTGCTCCTTCATCAATGATCTGCAGCCGGGAAAAGTATGAGCATTCTGCAAAAGCTGTCTGTGGTTGTGTTCGTCGCGTGCTTCGCGACTGAATTGCAGGCAGGCGTCATCGTTTCGTTCTCGCCGACTTCCCCTCTGACAATCGTTGCCGGGGACACGGCAACAGTTGACGTTTTGGTCGCATCGGATTCTTCCGACACGCTGGACATTTTCCTGACGGAGTTTCTGATCACTCCGGTGAGTGGCGATGCCGACGGCCTCCGCTTCGCACTGGCTCAGGATTACAGCTACCTCAACGATGGAAACTACGTTTTTCAGGGTGTGAGTGGCGCCTATCTTCGCTGGCTGCCGCCGGGGAATAGTGAGCCTGGAGCGGTGGCGCCGAATCAGCTGAGCTATTCTGTGGGTGACTTTACGGATGACGGTACGAGTCTGCCCCTGCGGGGGAACTCGTTGCCGGTAACTCTCTCATTAACTCCCCTCCTGCTTGCTCGTCTTGCTGTCGAAACGACGGCTGGCATGACAGGCACTTACCGGCTGGACCTGTCGTCTGATCCCTCGCACACAGAATTTGTGGATGGGGGTAACATGACTCTGGCGTTCGATTCGGATCCGCTGGATATCGTCGTGACTTCTTCGTTGAGTTCCGTTCCGGAACCTCCGGTCTTCCCCTGCCTTCTGATCGCTGCCGCCCTCGTGCTTCAATGGCGTCGTGCTTCAAGTCGAAGGCAGGCAGCCTGTTCACAGCTGGCCTAAGCCGCGTCATAACCGGAACAATCCGATTCGTCCGTCTTTGACGACTCTGCCCGTCGTGCGTTCACGAAGCCTTTTCGCAACAGGCGAAGGAATGTGAACTAGCCTTTCTGCGAATCAGAACTGCGATTCCGCAAACACTTTGCATCGAACCGCACGGCATCACCACGTTTGAAACCAGCGCTCTGTTAGTGTTATGGCCACCACCAATATCAATCCGAAACACATCAGTCACGATGCAACGACATGCGGTGGCACAGGTCTGTTGCCGAAAATTAATCGCTTGATACCGGCAGTTGCCGTATTGGTTCTCGGGCTTTCCATCATCACGACGACATGTGCTGATCCTGATTTGTGGGGGCACATTCAGTACGGCCGCGAAGTACTGCGAGACGGTTTTTTACCGGAGACTGCCACATGGACATTTGCGGCGGAAGGTGCTCCGTGGGTGAATCATGAGAACATCGCGGAGCTCCTGCTGGTCTGGTCGTTCGACACCTTCGGAACACCCGGACTGACAGGGCTCAAGTTGCTGTTGGCGGTGTCGCTGATAGGGACGATGATGATCTCAGTGCGTACCGCTGGAGCATCATGGACAGCGACTGGACTCGCTGTTGTTCTGGTTTGTGCGAACATGCAGTTCCATTGGCATTTTCGCCCGCAGATTCTGACATATGCGTCTCTTGCCGGAATGCTGGTGATCTGGCGTTTTACGTTCTACGACTTTCAGCTTCAGAGTTCGTCTGTCCGAAAACACCTCCTGCGCCGACAGTTTTTGCTGTGGTGTTTGCCGCCTCTGATATGTTTCTGGACGAATTCTCATGGTGGGTTCGCTGCCGGCCTCGCGATCCTGAGTGCCGCTCATGGCCTCGCATGCTTCCAGCTGCTGTTGAGTACTCGGCTGCGTTACTGGAAGTTGCTGGTCAATATCACGCTGGTGACAGTTGCCTGTTTCGCCGCATCCCTGGTGAATCCGTACGGAACTGGCCTGTGGAAGTTCATGCTGGACGCCCTGCTGCTTCCTCGACCTGAGATCTCGGACTGGGGACGACTGGAACTGTTGACCACTGAGTCGATTCGCTTCTGGGCCTTAATGCTGGTCGCCGCTGTTGCCTGGAAGCCAGTCTTTCGGCATCGCTGGATTCAGACGACGATTCTGCTGCTCCTGTTGTGGCAGGGACTAAGTCACTGTCGGCATCTGTCGATCTTTGCTGTGGTCTGCGG
>JAEUII010000193.1 GCA_016795145.1 Planctomycetaceae bacterium | reverse complement strand
GGCTCTGTGTTTTGCCGACCTGAAACGATTTGACGAAGCGCTGGCCGATTATGCAAAGGCCATTGAGCTGGCTCCGTCAGATCCGGCGGGATGGTTTCAGCGAGCCAACGTCTATCTGACTCAAAAGCGTCACGAGGAGGCGATCGCCGATTACACGAGGGCGATTGAACTCGACGCACAACTCTCCATGGCCATCATGAACCGCGGCGTTGCCTACTATCGGACACGCAATCTTGAAGCCGCGAAGAAGGATCTTGAACGCGCCCAGGAGATGGATGATTCGATCGTCATTCCGGACATCGATTTCTTTGACGTAAGCAAAACGACAGACAATGCCGGCCGTTCAATGACATGGGACTCGGTTCGTGACGCCGCTGAGGCAATTCTGAAAGAGCGAGGATACAGCGACCTCAAGTTTGAAAGCGAGTTCCCCTCATTGCTGTGCGCTATCTGTACTGTCACCAGTGCTGAAGGTCCGCACCGAGTCTTTGTCTCGGGGCGCGGATTGGACGACCTGATCTATCTTCCCGATGCGGAACTGTCGCCCAATGCGTCCGACTCGGTCCTGATCCTTCGAACGAACGCGTCAGGAAAAGTCGAATTGGAAAAGTTCATCGAGGATGCTGCAAAGGAGCAGATGGCTCCTTTGCAGAGATTTTCATCTTTCAAATAGGGCAGGCAAGCGGCTCGATGCCTGCCGCACTATTTGCCACTGCCTGTTGTTGGAGCGACGCCGGGTTTTACGGCGGTGATAAAGCCGATCATCATTTCTTCCCAGCTCTGCTGTCCCCACGTGACTTCTTTTGAGGGGTCCGGATTGTTCGGATTTTGAGAACTGTTGTCGTACGTCGCCGTGCACTTCACAACGGTTCCCTTTGGCAATCGCTTTGGTTCAGAGAATTCGTATCGCAGCTGCCAGTTGAAGTCATACCGAGGCACATCGAGCAGCGTTTCTGTTTTGCCGTCCGGAAAGACGGCTTCGTAACGAAACGCCTTACCTCGCACATGCATGTGAGGTGTGAGGCTCAGCACATCCAGGTCTTCTCGCAGCCGACGCTGAGCCGTCACCTGGTACGCTGCGTCATTGGCCGGAATTCGAAATTCTCCATTGAGCGCTTCCAGGCCAACGACTTCATTCTTCACAGTCGCCGGATCCGCGAACTTGATCCCGATGTAACTGCGATCTGTCTGCTCCGTGCCGTTCGGTGTGTAGTGCATTTCAAACAGGATTTTTGAACCGGCTGGAACTTTCATGGCTGATCCTTCGGGAAAAATCAGCGGAGATGTTCCCGGTGCGTATCCAATCAGCATTCGTCCAAGACTGATGTCGTTGTCTCCAGGCATTTGCAGAAACGCAATGATGTGATGCACGACGGCGGCATTGCCGGGTCGAGCTTCCGCGGCGACGATGTACTTGTCCTCCGTGAAATTCAATTCTGCCGGTATGTACTGATACTCAACGGTACCGGTGGCTGGAACCGAGAACGGTTTGTCGGCCACATAGATGACCTGATCCGGTTCGGGCATACGCCAGCCTTTGGTAAAGGCTGGCAGAGCAGGCACCTGGTCTGGATTGCCTTCCGGGCAACCGTTCTGAATCCACTCGCGAATCAACCGCTTCTCATCTGAAGTTAGTCTTGAGTCATTTCGAAAGTGACCGAACTCAGGATTCGCGTTCCATGGCGGCATGCGTCCTTCATCCACAACCTCCGCAATCGTTGCTTCCCAGCCCAGGACATCCTTGTACGATGTCAGACTAAATGGAGCGATCTCTCCGGAACGATGACATTCCGCACAACGCCGATAGAAGATCTCCGCAACATGACCGCTCCATGTCACATCGCCATGAGGTTCCACTTTGGAACGTCGACCGATGACGCATCCAGGAGCCGGAGTGTGATCGGGAGAAGGACGTTCGCCTTTCAGCGCGGACTCGATTGCCAGTGCGAGGTCTTCTCGTGAAGGAGTCTTCTTTGCAACGCTGATCGCATACTGATCATCGATACGGCCACGATAAATGAGTTCGCCCTTTGCGTTCAGCACAATCGCCTCAGGTGTTCGAGTCGCCTTGAGCAAGTCAGCCAGCTTCTGTTCATTATCCACAAGCATCGGGAACTGAATCCCCGACCGATTGGTGTACGCGACGATCTCGGTCAGGCTGTCCTGAACATTGGAGCACACACCGACGATCGAGACTGGCTTGTCTTTGAATCGGTCGGCAAGCTTCTGAAGCCGAGTCGCGTAGAGTTTCGCAAGAGGACACTCGGTTCCAAGGAAAACATAGACCTGAGCCTCAGCCTTCTGGAACTCAGCGAGTTCTCTATCCTTGCCATAACAGTCTGGCAAACTGACCTCGGCCAGTGCCTTATTCAGGCTGTCCAATGAAGTGTCATCCGCGAATGCCGAAAACGGCATCATGCAACAGATTCCAAACACCACGAAACTCACGACCGAAAACTTGCCGCTGACCATTGAAGCACCAAAGCACTGTGATTGACAAAACCCAGTTCAGTCCGCCTTCGCAGACGTCAGGCTGGATTATTCCCGGAAACCCAGAGAAACAGAATCCCGAGATTTCGTCTTTCTTGACGGCTCTAAGGCCCAGTGCTTTGAGTTTTCTTCGATGTTCCCTCTCCTCAGGCCAGGGGAGAAGGTGGTCGACAGGCCGGATGAGGGTTTTCCTCAAAGCTGAAGTCATCTCCGTGGAGTTGGGCTTCAATCAACGGACGCACACCCCATCGGCGAGCGGGATGCGTCAGCTTCCCTGTACTTGATCCACTTCCGTTCCCCAAAGCCGCATCGCGGGGATGACTATCAGTTGCCGTGCATCAGGCGACGAACAGCATCGGGAACAGAGGGCTGTCGCATCAGAGATTCGCCAACCAGGACGGCACCGATCCCGGCAGCTCGAAGGCGAAGAATGTCGTCGTGACTACCGATGCCACTCTCGCTCACCAGCAGCACGTCTTCAGGAACCTGCTGGCGCACCGTGAACGTGTGGTCCATCGAAGTGACGAATGTGCGAAGGTCGCGATTATTGACGCCCAGCAGCTTCGTTCCGGTCTTCATCACTCTCGGAACATTCTCCAGATCGTAAAGCTCGATCAGAACATCCATTCCAAGTTCTCTGGCGTAGTTGTAAAGATCGTTCAACTGCGAATCATCCAGACACTCGGCAATCAACAGGATGCAGTCCGCGCCAGCAACGCGAGCTTCCAGTACCTGGTAGCGGTCGATGATGAATTCCTTTCGCATCACCGGAATTTCAACGACCTGCCGAATCGTTCGCAGATAATCGAGATGTCCCTGAAAGAACTTTTCGTCCGTCAGAATGCTCAGACACGCGGCACCGGCCAACTGGTAATCTCTGGCAATGGCAACAGGATCAAAGTCCGGTCGAATCAGCCCCGCGGAAGGTGACGCTTTCTTGACCTCTGCAATCAACGCTGGCGCCGTCGCTGCCTTGAGTGCCTTCAGGAATCCCCGAACAGGTGGAGCAGACGACAACTGACTCTGCAAAGTCTCAAACGAAACACGTGCTTTGGCAGCCGCGATATCCAGCCGCTTCTGATCAATGATCTTGTCCAGTATCGTCGCCAACGTGGTTGCTCCAATGTGACCAGACCAGTGTTTGCCTGTCACCTGTCCTGTGGTCGAAACGGATGTTTCTGCTTCTGACGCTGCTCATTCTAAGGAAACGCCGCGGTCGAGTGCTGAAATTCCAGCCATCATTCTCAGCCACGGAACTTGCAGCGATGCAGTTGCCGTGCCTGTTCGTTACGATCAGTGAATTCCAAACGGATCAGTCACGGTCGTTTCATCCGACTTTAGATTGAGCCGTATCTTCCCGGAACCAGCGGGCCGCAGCCAAATGAACACACAGGGAATTTCCTTTCTTCTGCAGATTCCTGCCGGGGCACCAGCGCAGAATGCTCAGGCGGCCGAGGAGCTGTCGGGCGGTCAGGTCCTTGCCGGTCTCATGGTTCTGCTGGCCATGGTGGGCAGCCTCGTGATGTTGAGCATCTGGCTGACGAGGTATCTCTCGACCGGAAATGCTCTGCCAGCAGCAAATCGAGGAATCCTGCGAGTTCCCCCGTTGCTGACCTTCATCACGGCAGGTCTCTCCGGCTTCCTTGCATTGATGGTTCTCATCAGCGGTGCAAACGAACCTCCGGCTGCCCCTGCTCCGGCGACGCCAGCAACACCAGGCGCCGCGCCTACGCCCGGAGCTGCTCCAACATCAGGTGCCCTCAATCCTCAGGCTCAGGATCCTTCGTCTGATTCTCCTGATGCTCCTGTCGCGACACCGATTCAGGATTCGAGCAACCGCATTCCAAACGTCGAAGAGCGACTTGCTGACCCCACGGGCGAGAACGCAGAGAATGTGAGAAAGGCGAAGGAGAGGGCCGAAGCGGTTCAAAGCATGTACGACGGTGTCATGAACACCATCGTGCTCGACACGATTCTGCTGCTGGCTGTGGGAGCAGTCGTCTGGTATGTCGGCAAACAGGGACGCGTCCGGCTGGACTCCGAAGATCCTCTGTCTGCATCGAATGATGCGAGAAATTTTGAGACGCCGATGCGCTGGAACGACCTTGATAGTGTCGCTCCTTTCGCCCCGCCTTCGGAGCCATCCACGGGATTTGGTTATGGCCCACCGAAATCTCAGACACCGCAGGATGCCCCGTTCTCAATGTCTGAGGAACTTCGGTTCGCTGCCGAGACGTTTCTGGCGGCCTATCTGCCAACGACTATCCTGCGACTGCTGATCATCAAGCTGGTTGAAAGTGTGACCGGGGAGATGCCAGGGCAGCATCCATTTCTTGAAATGCTGGACGAAGGTGTCAGTCCCGGCCTGATGGGATTGATTTTCGTTATTGCTGTGGTGGTTGCTCCAGTTGTCGAAGAGCTACAGTTCCGAGTCGTCATTCTTGGTGGCATAGCACAGCTGGGGATGCCAATACGCGCACTGCTTCTGTCATCGGTTCTGTTTGCTTTTGCGCACGGATTTCCTGACTGTTTTGCCTTGCTGCCACTGGCCTTTGTGCTCGGCTATGCGTATCTGAGAAGGCGAAGTTATATCACGGTGATGATGGTCCATTTCCTCTTCAACCTGTTCAATATGGCGTTGGCTCTGATGGCAATGCCATAAACCAGCAGGCAATGTGCCTCATGTTTGTCCGCATGAGCACGTTCGGATCGATGTCGAACTGAAACTCAGAAAGAAGGAGCTTCCGATGAAGGATCGAGTCGAGAATCTTCTGAAGCAGCTGGGCGTGAACCATACGGAAGCCCTGTGGATCAGTGAAGAATCACGGAGATGCCAGGGAAACGCATTGGCTGTGACAACTCCGATCGACGGCAGCACGATTGCGACTCTTGCCTCAGCCACCGGCGAGGATCTGGACCGAGCCATTGCGGCGGCGAGCGATGCGTTTCGACACTGGCGTTCTGTGCCGGCTCCGATGCGGGGCGAACTGGTGCGCCGGTTTGGAGACGTTCTGCGTCGCCATCAACTGGCCCTGGCGGAACTTGTCTCCATCGAATGCGGAAAGATCCGAGCGGAAGCCATTGGTGAAGTGCAGGAGATGATCGATATCTGCGACTTTGCAACCGGACTCAGTCGCCAGCTTTACGGACTCACGATCGCAACAGAACGCCCGAATCATCGAATGATGGAGCAGTGGCATCCGCTCGGGCCCGTCGGAATCATCTCGGCCTTCAACTTTCCTGTTGCGGTCTGGGCATGGAACGCAGCCATCGCGCTGGTTTGCGGTGATTCGCTTGTTTGGAAGCCCTCGGAGAAAACTCCACTCACCGCCATCGTCTGCCACCATCTCCTGATGCAGGCGGCCGCAGGAATGAAGGACGTTCCGCCAGGCCTTAGCACAGTGGTCGTGGGAGATCGCCGCATCGGAGAGCTGATGGCGGCCGATCGACGCCTTCCGCTGATTTCCGCGACCGGCAGTGTCCCGATGGGATTGTCAGTCGCAAAGTCTGTGGCCGGTCGACTGGGACGATCTCTGCTGGAACTTGGCGGCAACAACGCATGCATCGTTACACCGTCCGCATCCCTGGATCTTGCCACCAGAGCCATCGTGTTTTCAGCGGCCGGCACCTGCGGCCAGCGCTGCACAACTCTGCGACGACTGATCGTGCATCAGTCTATCGCTGATGAGCTGTTGTCACGGCTGAAGATTGCCTACGCATCGCTCCCGATCGGAAATCCTCTGGACGATGGGACACTGATTGGTCCGCTGATCGACAATGCCGCGCTGGAGAAAATGCAGGCGGCGATCGGCGAAGCGCGGCACAGTGGTGGTCTTGTGTTCGGTGGTGAAAGGCTTGCCGAGCGTGTTCCATCCGGCGGCAGTTATGTTCGCCCGGCCATTGTCGAACTCGACCGCCACGCTGACATCATGTACCACGAAACATTCGCTCCGATCCTGTATGTCGTTCGGTATTCGACTCTGGATCAGGCCATCGAATGGCAGAACTGTGTTCCTCAGGGACTTGCCTCATCGATCTTCACCAACGACGTGCGTGAGGCAGAGATTTTTCTGTCCGCGCGAGGCAGTGACTGTGGTATCGCAAACGTCAATATCGGCCCGAGCGGCGCCGAAATCGGTGGCGCGTTTGGCGGCGAAAAAGATACAGGCGGCGGCCGCGAGTCCGGCTCGGACAGCTGGAAAGCCTACATGCGCCGCGCGACCAACACGATCAATTATGGCTCCACATTGCCGCTGGCTCAGGGTATTCAATTCGGCTGAGCCGGGATCAGAACTTAACGCCGCTTTGACTATGAGACAGCCCATCGTCAAGCTGGTCATTCGAGGTCGTGGGCCTTGCACAAGGCGCTGCGACTGAGGGATCTTTAGCAAGATCCACTACCTCCCGCCCGAAATCTTTGTCTTGAAGACGCACTAACTTCGACATTCCGGATCCAGCAGCTGGATGACGTGCCTCACTTCAAAAGGTCGCGTCACCAAACCGCTCGTTCGAGCGGAGTACCATTGCATCATGCAAACATGATTGCTGGTCGCGAGGATCACCGGCGAACCTTCAGCGTCGTTCAAAAATGCGGACTTGTTTTTCAGAATCTGCCCGGAAAGTTCCGGTTGCTGCAGATTATAAACGCCACCTGATCCGCAACAGTCTTTCGCATTCGGGGCCAGCTGCCACTGGTACCCTGTCGCGTCCAGAACAGATTTCGCAATGCCGGGAGATTTCTGTCCGTGTACCAGATGACAGGGAAGATCCACGTAGACTCGGGCGTCCGGGGTTTGTGGCGATTTTCGTTTCAGCGAAAGCTGACTCAGGAAGTCGAGCACATCTTTCACGACGGGCACGGTCTCTTTCCCGTCCGCCTGCATCGCTTTGCGAAGAGCCAGTCCGCAGCCGGAAGAGTTCGTGACGATTGCGTCGACATCGAGTTTCCCAAAGGCCGAATGATTGTTGCGTCGCAGCGTATCCACACCATCGAGTCCAAGGTGTTCCTGCATGGCTCCGCAGCATCCCTGCGAGGCTGGAACAATGACCTGAACGTTGTTGTCGATTAATACTCGAACCGTTGCAAAGTTGATTTCACGAAAGACGGCTTCCATCAGACAGCCGGTCAGCAGGGCAACCCGAGGACCAGTGGGCCGACGTTCCCGCATCAACTGCGCAGCGTATTGAGCTGTCGTCTGCAGAACGGCTGGCTGTCCGGGAAAGACCATG
>JAEUII010000155.1 GCA_016795145.1 Planctomycetaceae bacterium | reverse complement strand
CCAAGCGGAAGACTGTGTGTGGGCGCCTGGTATGTCGAGCGAACTACGACTATGCGCCTGGTTCGCGGAGCGAACCGCGACTATGGGTTGCGTCTTTCTCGGCAATCACAACTGCTCCGGGGGCGAGAAACAGGCCGAGCGTATGCCACAGGGCGATTCCGAGACCGAAGCTGAGTTTCACAGCGAGGCTTGTTTGATCACTATGGACTGCCCCGCGAGGACTCGCGCTGATGACCTTGAAGCCGGTCTTGTGCAGAAGATTTAGGAAGCTGCCAACGGGCATCGAAAACCGATGATCATTGACGGCTCGACGCAGGATCTTTTCGCCCTTCGCTGGCGACACCTGCTGCAGTGCCGCACCGATCGAAGCCAGCCATGACTTGTCTACAATTCGCATGACCAAAAGGCCGCCGGGCTTCAGGCGACTGTGAATTTCACGCAACTCGGCTGGCTGGTCCGGCCAGTAGATGTTGGCATCAAGGACAGTGATGACATCGAACGGCTCTTTCATCAGAGAGAATTCGCTGACGTGAGCACAACACTGAGCCTTCATGCCGGACTTGTTCACGTGTCCAACGGCTTCAGGCACGATGTCGAAACCTGTGACGTCGAAGCCCGATTCCTTTGCCGCTGTCATGAATCCGCCGTAGGCACATCCGACGTCCAGCAGTCGTGCACCCTGCTGTGGAACGAGTGCATGAATGCGATCCAGGATCGCTCGATACATTCGCTGCTTGAACTGGTTCAGCTGAGCGCCGTGTTCGGTGTCACCCCACGTCATTTGCTGCGTGTGAGCAATCTCGTTTTCCAGACGGTACTCACCGTCCATGAAATACGACTGGCAGGACGGGCATCGCAGCCATTCTGTTTCGCCGCGTGCATTGACGAACTTCCAGGCCTGTCGAGCCTGCTGCGCTGGAGTACCGCAGGCGGGGCAAATCTCAGATCGTGTCTTTGGAGCCAGTGAAACCGCAGCCGACATCGTTGCAACCTTCGCAATTTATGGGACTTCCTGTCCGAGTGACGCAGTATCCCGAGTTTCGGCAGAAACTGTCAATATGGACACAAAACCCAAAAAACACACAGAATGCACTCCAGACAAGGGTCTGACATAAAGGTTCTTGCACGACAGGAAGAGAATGGAGAAGGAACGCCTGCGAAAGAGAATCCAGGGACTTGAAGGGCCGTACGAATGCGTAACGGTCGCCACAGATGCGCTGGACAACGTTCGAGTTTGGATCAGGGAGCTCAGCAGAGAGCAACAGGCAAAGGCACTTCACCTTTTTGTCGAACTCATCGAAGACTCCGATGCCGTGGTGGCGACCGGAGCGGTGTTGGCTCTGGATTTTCTGGATCGTCCGTTTGATGGCCTTACACTTTCGCAGATGCTTCTTCGCCGAAGCGAGTCACTGCAACGGTCTCCTATTGGGTTTCAGAGAATCAGCTATGGGCGGATCTTTGAGGAGTGCTTTTCCCGACTTTGTCTGCATTGTCATCGCCTCGAGCCCCAGGTGATCGAGGACTTATGGAAGCTGGAATACCCCGCGGATAAGCAATCGTCAGCCATGTTCCTGCTGGCCCAGACATATCCGGATCTGATCGTTTACCACGCCGCATCGTCACTCCGGCATTCTGATGTTCATGTGCTTTGTGCGCTGAGGCAACAGTGGGATCGCATCGCTGTTGCAGGGGCGTTACGTGTCTGGCCGGACGCTGCGATCACAGAAGCAGAACGATTAATGCGTCTCCGTAACGTCGATTCAAAGGACAGTGACGCCGTGCTGAGAGTCATGAAGGACGACTACCACCAGTTGACACATCCACGGGGCTTTGCAGATTATCGAAAATGGTGGATTGTCGGAGGGCGTCCCTGGCAATGGACGATGTGGGAAGCGTCAGACGGAGCGATGGTCCTTGAAGTGGTTCAGGACGGCCCGGGCGAAGTAACTTCCTCTCGACTTTTGTCTGAGCGTGAGATTCAGCAGTTTCGCACACGGCACTGCACGTATTCGCTTCAAGTCCACAATTGACGCACGGTCGGAATTCAGCGACTTCTGGGGCCGCAGCCACAAATTCTGCCAATCCCTGCGGCAGCAAGCCGTGAACGACTTGAGCCAGGCGCGCGTCCCGATCACGATACCTTCATATTCCAGCCTCAACATCGCCCACCCTGGTTCGGTCTCACCTCCGAACTACCACGCATTACGGAACCTGTGATTCATGAGCAGCGACCTCATCCTGCGGCTTTACCGAACGATGCAGATTATTCGCCAGACGGAAGAAGAACTGGCACGCTGCCATCAGAGAGGACTCGTTCACGGTGCTTGCCATACGTACGTTGGCCAGGAAGCGATTGCGACTGCGGTCTGTGATCACCTGACGTCGAAAGACTCAGTCTTCAGCACACATCGCGGCCACGGACATGCTCTGGCGAAAGGGATGCCCCCGCGAGAACTCATGGCGGAGCTCTTTGGTCGCGTCACCGGCTGTTCGCGAGGCCGTGGCGGTTCGATGCACTTGTTCTCTCCTGAGATCGGGATGATGGGAACCAGCGGCATCGTGGCTCCATGTATTCTCCAGGCATGCGGTGGTGGCTACAGCTCAAAGATCCTGAAGAACGGCACCGTCGGAGTCGCGTTCTTCGGAGATGGCGCTGTTAACAACGGAGCGTTTCATGAAGGCCTGAATATGGCCAGCATCTGGAAACTCCCGGTGCTGTTCATCTGCGAAAACAATCAGTTCGCAACCGAGGTTCCTTTTGCGTACTCAAGCGGTAACCCAAGCGTCGGCAGTCGCGGCGCGGCGTATGGGATTCAGGGTTATGAACTGGACGGAAATGATGTTCTGGAGATTCATCGCGTGGCAGGCGAAGCGATTGCCAGAGCCCGAGCTGGTGGCGGGCCGACTTTGATTGAGTGCAAGACTTACCGCACGCGGGCTCACGCGGAAGGAATGGGCGACTTCACCTATCGAACTCGTGAAGACGTGGAAGAATGGAAGACGCGATGTCCCATCATTCGGCTTCAGAAGGCTCAGCCGAACCTGAAGGCTCAGTTTGACGCTGTTGATGCTGAAGTCGCAGCGGCGGTTAAGGAAGCTCGCGAGTTTTCTGAGGCGAGTCCTCAGCCCGAAGCGGCATCGGCAACGACGCACGTGTATTCGGAGTCATCGACGGCTGCCACGAGGCCTGCACCTTCGGAACCGGCAAAGGGTGATCGTCTTTTGACCTACAGCCAGGCGACTCTGGAAGCTTTGACCTCGGAGATGGCGAAGAACCCAAAGATCTTCGTCATGGGCGAAGGTATCGGAAAGCGTGGCGGGAACTTTGTGACGACAAAGGGCTTGTACGAAGTTCATGGCCCGGAACGTCTGTGCGATACGCCGATCTGCGAACGAGGATTCGTCGGTCTGGCATGCGGAGCTGGCATGACGGGGACTCGGCCGGTCATCGATTTCATGTTTGCCGACTTCGTTCTGGATTCGGTGGGGGAGATCATCAATCAGATTGCCAAGATGCAGTACATGTCCAGCGGCCGACTGAAGATGCCGGTGCTTCTGCGAGGTTGTATCGGGATCGGTCACTCCGCCGCGACTCATCATTCCGGCAGTTACCACTCGCTGTATGGCCAGGTGCCAGGACTTCGCGTCGCAGTTCCGTCGAATGGGTACGACGCCAAAGGCCTCTTGCTTCGAGCCCTTCGATCCGATGACCCGGTGATGTTCCTGGAACATCGGGAACTGTTGTCCTCGAAGTGTGGTGTTCCTGAGGGAGATTACGAGATCGAGTTTGGAAAGGCGTCTGTCGTTCGGGCCGGGACGGATGTGACCGTCGTCGCACTGGCTCGCATGGTTCAGGTTGTTCAGAAAATGACGGACGAACTTCAGGCAGGCGGAATTTCGGTGGAGCTGATCGATCCTCGCACCGTTTCACCACTCGACACAAAGACGGTCCTTGAGTCGGTTGCGAAAACTGGCCGACTGCTGATTGTCGAAGAGACTCCTGCGGCGTTTGGCCTGGGAGCCGAAGTGGCGGCCCGCATCGCCGACGAGGGTTTTGATCTGCTGGATGCACCGATCCGTCGCGTCAACGGTGCGTTCGCGCC
>JAEUII010000125.1 GCA_016795145.1 Planctomycetaceae bacterium | reverse complement strand
GCGAGCCAATCAGCCGGCTTTCCGGTGGTGATCATATCCGGCCGCAACCTGTCACGGCCGAACACTGAACCGAGCCACTGAGGGGCGTTCGACACCACCGGCAGCTGCTCGAGCTGCTGCAACAGCTCCGACCGCTCAACCAGCTGCAGGAACGCAACGCGGCCCGGCCGGCTCTCGGAGCTGGCTCGTTCTGCACTCCGAGGCCTTTGCTGTTTCGGCTCGGCCGCTCGATCCGGCTGAGCTGCTGCAGCTGCGTTCGTGTTTTTCAAAACATCGGCCCGGCTCGGCTCGGCACCTGGTACCGTACCGTTCCGTTCCGTTGTTGTTCCGTTCCGTTCCGTACCGTTCCGTTCCGTAGTCATGTGATCAACGGAAACTGCCGGGAGATTGCCGGGAGAATCTCCCGGCGGCGAGTCTTCAGCCGGAACCAACCAGCCGACGCTCACCGCCCAGGCCATGCACTCCGAAACGATTTCAGGATCCACGCCCGCAGGCCTCGCGATGCGGGCCGCCGAATACGGTTCGCCCTTGTCACCGCTCAGCCGGCCGCGAACCTTTGCGGCCGCGGCAACTCTGACGATGACCATCCAGGCGCCGTAAACCTGAAGCCACTTCACAGGGCCGAAATGGTCGAGGCCCTGTTGCCAGCCCGTGCTGTTGAAATCGGTTCGCTCCGAGATCCACGGAAGCCGCTTGAACTTCCGGCTCTCGGCCGTCTCGAACACTTCGCCCCAACGTGCCACACAATAAACAACCACCGCCGAATTCCTTTCAATCTAAACCGCCGCCAGCTCTCCGGGCTGACTGCAGACGAACGGCCCCGCGCCGCTCGCAAAATGCCGGCACCGCCGCCGGCAATCAAAGTGAACCAACGGCCGCCGCCTCTCGAGACTTCTCCGCAATGGCCTCGAGTTGAAGCCGGCAAGCCGAAACAACAAACGCGGGCCGGAACACGGCCACCACACGCCACTGTGGGCCGTCCTCGAGCTCGACCCGCTCGGCGTGTTTCACCTCGCCAAACGGACCACACTCTTTGAACAGCCGGATCCGATTACCAGCTGGCGGCTCGTGTCGATATGCGAGCAGCTCGAGGGACGCCCCGTTGGCCGTTGCCTCTCTCGCCGCTTTCAACAGCGATCCAATTCTCGCCAACGCTTCGGCCTGTGCCGTTGCTTGTCTCGATGCTCTCAACACTTCGGCCTGAGTCATGGCCAACCCTTTCAGAACAATGAGGCGATACGTTCCGACCGTCCGGACGTATCAATCTCCAGGTCTCGCAACTCGAACCCCTGAAGCCACGCGGCCGCGTTCAGCGTTCCGGCTCTCCATGGGTTCTCGCCACCGCGAGCCGCGGCCGCTCGGCCGGACTCCCAGCAACAAATCAAACCGCCGTCCGGACCGTCCCACAGCTCCGAGACGCTCAGGCCGTTCCTGACCGGCTCGGAGATTGAACGGCGAACAATTGAAACAGGCGGCTCGGCCGGCTCGCCGATGAGCTCGGCCGCGGCCGCCTTTGGTGTGCTCCGTTCTCCGGAGCTGTGCAGACTGCTGAGGATTGCCGCGACTGAACCCAGCCGGAGCTCCTGCAGCCTGTTTTCGAACCCGCCCGGCGGCCGCCACTCGACCAGCTCCGGAAGCGGGAGATTCTCACGCAATTCAACAACGCGGCGGCATAGCTCAGCGGCCGCGGTTTGCTCGGCAATCTTGCGGCCGATCGTGCCCTTGATGCGGCCGAGTTTCGCGGCAACCAGAACGCCCTCGAGGCTCTCAAATTCAGCGAGCAGCGCAGCGGCCGTTTTTTCTCCAACGCCTTTCACGCCTGGCACTCCGTCCGAAGTGTCACCACACAACGCGAGAAAGTCGGTGACCTGGCCAGCTGGCAAACCGAGCCGGCTTTCGGACGTAACAAACTGGCCGCCTTGCCATGGATGAAACACGCGAGCCACTGAGCACAGCGCGAGCAGGTCTTTATCACTCGAGCAAATCACTGTCCCCGTATAACGCCGAGCGATCGACGCGAGAACATCGTCCGCCTCAAACCCCTCGACTCGAACAGCCTGCAGGCCCGCCGCTCTGATGGCCTTTTCCGCCAGCTCTTTCTGAGCGACAAGGCCCGGCTCGTCCGGCGGCCGATGCGCTTTGTACTCCGGCAGCAACGCCGTTCGGTGAACGTGGCCGCCATCCAGGGCGAACACAATCCGCCGCGGCCGCAACGTTCGAACCGTTCCGGCCACGGTCTGAAACATCGAGCGGACCGCGTGAACTTCCGTTTTCGTTCCGGAGTGATACGCCCGAACCAATAGGTTCAGGAAATCAATTGCCAGCACTTCACACCCGGCGGCCGCTGGTTCAGCTGCTCGAGCTGGTTCAGCCGGCCGAGCTGGCTGAGCTGGTTCAGGCCTTGCGGGTTCAGCGGCTCGAGCTGCCGGAGCTGGCAACGATGCTCCGCGAGACTTTGCGAGCTGCTCGGCTCGAGCGATTGCCGCCGCTCGGTATTCCGAGCGCTGTTCCGTTTCCGTTTTCGCCACCGGCTGAGGCTCCGGCCGCGTGATTTTCGGAGCGGTTCCGGCCGCCACAACATCGGCCAACGGAACGAGCCGCTGGCAGCTGAGAATCACAACCGGAACGGGCAACTGGTCACAGTTCCGCACCACGTTGAACGGTTCGCGAGCGACGAACGAGCGAACGGTCCGGACCGGATTTCCGGACCTGTCTCGCTGGATCCAATCAACGGCCGTTCCGGCTTTCACAGCTCGGCCCCTAATTCAACCGCCTCGCCGGCCATGGCCTCAGCTGCCTCGAATGCTCCGAGGCCGAGCCGCAAAATTTTGATATCGGGACGAATCTCGAACCCCAACCGAACCTTTCCGCCGCGAGAATCGAGAACGCGAATAGTTCCGATTCCGATGAGCTCAACACCATCGACTGAAACCGCCGGCCCTTTGCGTTTTGCGGCGGTTGTTTTCATTGATAAGACCAGCATTTGAATTCCCTTTCACCACACTGAAGCAAGCGCAACACGCCACGGCGGCGAGCTGCAGAATGAACACAACAGACTCAACAGGATTCACGGCCGCGGAGCTCCCGGAGCTGTCACAAACGCGTCCGGGGCGAACGGGTGCACGTCGCCCGGCTCGAGGCCCTCGGCGGGATCCACCGCGGGCCGAGGCGGCTCGACTCTCTCAGCGACCTGCAGCAACCGACGCAACCGGCGCAAAAACGGACGCTCTGATTTTTGCCATTCAGTCAGCTGGCGGGTTCGCCGCTCAATCTCATGAAGCCACGCGGCGAAACTGATGACCGTGACAACAACAAACAACGCGAGCCATTCAACGAACATCGGGGCGAATCCTTTCGAGCTAATTCAGAGAGGCCTCGTGACGGACGATCCTTTTCGTCATCTCAATGGCTCTCAGGCAAATCTGGTGAATATGGGAACCGCAGCGCGAACCGCACGCCGGACAATCAAGAGGCAACTCCGGCGAGTAGGTTCCGGAGAACACGCGAACGAGGCCGCACGAACAACGCGTCTCGAACTGCACGCGCGGCCGCTCCCAAAGCTGAGGCCGCGGCGCGTGGATCCTTATGTCAACCGTTGGCGGTGTTTCCATGTTTCACCACTCCAAAAACGCCGCGGGTTGCGGCAATGTGTTTACGGCCTCGCAGACTTCCGACCATCGTTGCCGATAGTGCCGAGCATTGACGCTCCCGGAGCTGTGGCCGAGCATGTATTCGCCGGCCCCTTTGCGATGGCGTTCGAGGCGTTCGTTGCACGTTGCCCGGGCGATCTGCCAGGGCTTTCGGCGGTTCGGTGGAAACACGAACCCGGCGGCCTCGGCAGCTGCTCGGAGCTGAGCGTTTCGGCGGCGAGCTGCTCGGCTCTTTTCCGGGTTCGCGGCCTCAGCTCCGACCAGCGACGGAAACAGAACGCCGCCGCTCAACCGCCCTCGAGACTCGAGCCGTTTCACAATGTCCGAGCTGAGCGGAAGCCGGAGCGTTTTTCCATGCCGCCGAGTCTTCTCCGGAGTGATCCGAAGGCAGGGCTGCCCGCCGTGCACGCCGAACCGTTCGGCCGTGAGTGAGAACAAGTCGGACGGCCTCAGGCCAACCGAACAAGCCAGAACAAACGCGTCCTGCAGCTCAGGGGATCCGGCCAGCTGCTGACAAATCGAGCCAACACAATCGAGGATCGAGCCGGCCCGCGTTTCGTACACAACGCCGAGCTCGTCGCCGCTGTCGTCATCGGCCACGCTCACGGCGAGTTTCTTGACGTTCGGCTTCCGAGGCACTGCGGGCAACACGCCGCGAGCTCTGGCAATGCTCAGGAACCAACTGAGATGATTCACAACGCCGGCGACATAGCCGGCAGACAAACCCGACCGCAGGCACGCCGCAACAAACTCAGCGAGATAGGCGTCCGAGATGGCAACGATTGAAACACCCGGCCACTCGCCAATCCAGTCAGCCGGCCGCGTGAACCGCTCCCAAAGGTTCAGCGCGGTGAGATCCTTTTCCGCCGTGCCGGCTTTTGTCTTGCCGGCTCGAACATCGGCAACGCGCTGAGCTCCGGGGCCGAACGTTTCGCAATTGTACCAGGCCCGAAGCGGCAACGCGGCGAACCGCTCGGCTGAGCCGGCGGGAACTGTCAGCCGAACATTGCCAGCCGATACGGCCGCCGAGATTTCAAGGACTCGAGGATCCACGGCCGGCAGGCGGGGGCCGCCGGCCGTGGACTCGCTCGGGACGGCCGCGGGTTCGGTGACACCCGGGCCGACGCGCCCAGGAATATCAATCCTGTGCGCGGGGGACTCAGCCGCTAGCTCAAAACCTGCGGCCTTTGGAAGAACTGAAACGCGCCCGGGAGCAAACTCGAGGGCGTCCGGGTTGAACAATGCCAGCATGGCTCGGACTCCGATGTGATCAGCCGGCCGAAATCCTCGGCCGTTCCTGAGCTGACCTAGTGACGAAACCGCGAACACCATCCTGGACAATCCTTTTTCGCCGCGTTTGGCGAACATGTTTCGAGACGCCGTTAGGTGGCTAATTTTTTGCCTTAGGTGAACCAGATTGAACGCCTGAGCGTTCGAACTTGCGGCCTCGTTCAGGTGGTGATCACCTTGATTGAAGCCGCTGCGTTGACAGCCGCACAGCTCACGATTGAACAGAGGCTTTCGCCTCGTCAATCTCCGCGAGCGTTGGCGGCCGCCATACGTGAAAACGCTTTGCCAAATTGAGCAGCTGAACGGCGTTGGTCTGAATTTGAGTGCGAACCACGAACTCAGCCTCGAGCACTGAAAGCCGTTCGAGGTGGCCGCCTTTTGAAACGAGCTCAACCGCGTTCTGCAGCTCGTCCCATTGTTTCGAGGTGAGTTCGGTAAGGGTTGAACGCCTCAGCACTTCTGCCTTCCATACCTTGCAAATCCGTTCGGCATGGCGCTTGAAGGCCTCAGGCGGGATCCGGCCCTCGAGGTGTTCGCTGGCGTTTGCTATCGCCGCCTCCTCTGTCTCTTTCACGAGGAACATTCGGACATCGTTCGCGATGAGCCAACGCTCCAAAACTCGCACGCCTTGCGGGCTGAGCTGTGAGTGCAGGAAATTGCCGTTCGTCGCCGCTGGTTTCATGGCTGTTGCCATCGCTCAAACCTCCGCAGGAAACTCAGGAACAACTGGAACGCCGAGGCCGAGGCGGCCGTCAGCTGACTGGTGAAGCCGATTCAATGAATAGAACTGCAGCTGCTGACCGATGGCGATTCCGGCCACTGGCGTTTCAACCGTGAACCCTGTTGCCCTCAGCACTTCACTGAGCGGCGAGCAGTAGGCCGCCCCGGCGTGAATCTCGATCGACACCTTCCGCGGATTGTCGCTGTCATCGAGCAGCTCGAGCAGCTGGCGGGCAACGCCCAGGTGCCAGCCGGCTCGCTCCATTGGCGTTTTTTGTTCGATCGTTTGGTCGTAGTGCGGCAACTTCTGAAACGGAACCACAAGGCCGAAACGAGCTGAGAGAACGAACCACGTCAGCCCGTGCTCTTCACAGTACCGCACGCGAGCGGCGAACAACTGAGAGGCGTACAATTCCGCGGCCCGCTGAGCGGCCGGGTTCTTTGTCATCGAGCAACCAACAAACGCGAACCGTTTCAATGGGTTCACTCCCGCCACGAGAAGCAAAGCGGCGGGGCAACAAAAAAACCCGCCGGTTCAGCCGGCGGGCTCAAAACCGACCGAAAGAACGGTCGGGAGGATTATAAAAATTCACATCACTGGCAACGGGAAGCTATGCCGAATCTTCAAGAAAGATAAAAATTCACATCACGCCACAGCCAGCCGGCGATTGAAGATCAAATCTGACACATCAACCCCGAGCGCTTCGGCGATATTTGCCAGATCACAGGGATTCACGAGTATTCTCTGCCGAAGCATCATGGAGATTCTCGGTTGATCCACCCCGCAGGCTTCCGAAAGGGCGTGTTGCGAAAGTGACTTCTCTTCCATGATTCGAGCCACGGAAAGGGCAATGTTTCTGCGGGTTTCTTCTTTGCTGATCACGGCATTCATTCCGGGATGATATAGATTGTTATTGCCGATTCAATGCGGTTAGCCGACGGTGATTTTTGAAAAGGGATACTTTCGAATTTCCATTCAAACGCCCCTTCCTAGGAGGTAACCTGTCTTCGTCTCAAGGGGTGAACCGTGATTCAAATTCGATTTTTCATTGAGTCTCTACAGGTCTGGGCGGACGGAAAAAACGTCATACGGGCCGGATTGAAGCAAACGAAACTGGCACTGCTACAGTTACTCAAACCACGTCCAATTACCGACTTAGGTGATGCACAATGTCATCCGCTTGTCAAAAAATTCGATGAAGCCTTCTGGAGAAAAGAACACGAAATTGAACAACAAAATGAATCTCTCCTCGTCAAGCTCGATGAACACTCTCGAATGAAGCTCGAGGAGGCCCAAAAGAGCATTGAAACCGTGGAGAAAAAATCCGACTGGATTTTGGGACTCCAAGCAGGTCTTTGCGGCTCCGCGATTTTTTATCGTTCAGCAGCCATGGAGACTGGGTTATCTAGTGGTTTTTGGGTCCTCGGGTTCATTCTGTCAGTCCCCGGTTTGTTGTTGGCGATTCGTTGCCGTTTGCCAGGTGCTGCAAGTTCAGCGTTAACAACTGAAGCACTTCTCGAATCGATTACGGGATATCAAAAATACAACAGGGAAGAGTTCCAAGGTTGGCCGCGAATCTCCCCTGTCGACAAGCGTCACACTCTCTACCTCATCAAATCTCGAGCCGTGGCAGCCTACTCCCTCAAGATCACGAATGACTGGAAGGCGAGTTGCGTTGCCGCATCAAGCGTCTGGCTGATCGTGTCCTTCCTTGCATTCATATTCGGAATGGTTTGTCAGTTTTTTGGATTCTGACCAGCCTGACGCTGTACCGAATCCATTGGTGGCGGTGGTGGCGGTGGTGGCTGAACTTTCTGCTGGCTCTCTGCAGCATTAACCACCAGCGTTCCCGGTTTCAGCTGAACGGTGCGATCCATCGATGGCGGTGGAGGAGGCGGATCAGTGGACGGCGTCATTTACTGCTTCTCCTGTCATAACGGTCAATATCGACCGATGGAGGAGGCTCCGGGCGACCAGCGGTCCCTCGGTCTTCCGGCGAATTCTGAACCAAATCCTGAGAATCCGGTGGATCCGGAGGACGGGTCGGCTGCGGGTCTTTCTTTGGCATAGATGGATTACTCCGGTCTATCACCAGAAACAAATAAAATTGGGCAGAGGGGGAATCGAACCCCCGACACCAGGATTTTCAGTCCTGTGCTCTACCAACTGAGCTATCTGCCCGGTCAACTCGGGGCGGGATGTTAGGGAGTGAACTCCGTCATTACAAGACTATCGCCGACTTCGATGCAAATTCGAGACGGCTGAGAACTGAAACGCCCAGTTGGGGCCAGTTTGTCGGTTATGACGATGTCCTTCGCCACAGATTGGGACACAATCAACGCTTCACTGGTTCTGCGACAGTTGTGGCGTTCTCCGTAGTTCCTTTCGGATCTGTCATTTCCACCACAACGATTTCCACGGGCACAGAAGCCCCGGAACCGCCGCCGCCGGGCGCCATTCCAGGCCCACCCATCCCGAGTCCGCCGATGCCAGGGGCTCCAAATCCACCTGGAGGACCACCACCTGCACCGGAAGCACCACCGGCCGTTCCAATGAAAATGTCCATCGATCGTCGAACACCGTTCGGAGCGGTCTTGACCCCGTCGATCCAAAACAGACCCTTGGACTGATCCAGCTTGCCCTTGCCGCTCGCCTTCTGCTCATAGTGCGAAATCATGTCGTCTTCATCGCGAGGCTTCTGTGCAGAGAATGAAGTCCGAGCATAGTAGACCTTGAATTCCGCGTCTTTGGCTCCCCCGAGCTCAGCTGCCGAAACGGTCAGCACTCCCGAGTATTCTGCTTCGCCACCCTTATGGAGCTTCACCGGGAATGCATCGCCCGCACTCTTCATCTTGCCACCACCAGCCGATGCTGCTCGAAGCTGGTCGCGCAACGACAGGGCTAACGACTGGCGAGCACTTCCCCACGAATCCAGCTGGTTCTTGTCATCACCCTTGGGCGCCTTGCCGCGAGGAAGTGCTTTCAGAATCACCAGCATCCCAGGGTCTCGAGCCAAACTCGTCAACACTCCGGAGCTATTCAAACTGTCAGCACCTGCTGAGTGGAACTTCGTCAGGAACTCCAACTCCGCTTCTCGGATTTTGCGATTCGGGATGGAACCGGCAAAGGCCAGAAGCGCTTCACCAGACGCTGGATCTGTCACGGCTTTCAGATTCTTGACGATGGCGTTTACACACACATCGCCCCACAACACCTGAGACACTGCCTTCAGCTGATCTGCTGGAATTGCAGTCGGCGTTCCGGTCACAGCGGGCCCCGCTGGAGCCGGCATTCCACTTCCGTCACTTTCGATGAAGCCACTGGAGCCAGGTCCCATGCCGGGCGCTCCCATGCCCGGCGCTCCCATGCCCGGTGCTCCCATGCCCGGTGCTCCCATGCCCGGTGCTCCCATCCCTGGCATCATCATGCCAGAGCCGGGCATTCCTGGGCCTGATGTTCCCGGAAGGCCAGCAACTGCTCCGGCCTGGAGTCCCGTCAGCCCGTCCAGAGCCTGGCCGGACACTGTTGCCAGAGCAAGGTAGCAGGCATTTCGGCTCTCGCCGGGGATCGGAGCAGACCCATCAATCAGTGCGGTCAGCACCTGGCCAATGGTCGTGGGATCCGACTTAAAATTCTTGCACAATGACAACACGACAACGCGGGCATTTTCTTCCGCAGTCAGTGGTGTCTTCATGTTTCCAGAGACGATTGCAAACAGTGTCTGCCAGGCCATTTGAGACTTGTTCTGCACCAGGCCATCAGCCAGTCCCTGAACAAGCTCTTCATTTGTCAATGCGCCAGAAGCTGGTGCGGCCGGATTCATCCCTGGCATGCCTGACATGCCCGGCATGTTCATTCCGGCTCCTGGACCAGGACCTGACATTCCAGGCATCGCGGGCAAAGACGGAGGTGCCGGAAGTCCGCCGGCGGCTCCTGCACCAGCATCCATCGATGGAGCGCCGGCACCTGGAGCAGCTCCCCCCGGAATCTTTCCTCCGCCTGCCTGCATTCGCCCAGCCATTGCTCCCACTCCCGGCTGCTGCCAGGCAGTTGCAGACTCAAGGATCATGGCATTCAGAGAATCCAATGGACGTCGTTTTCGTTGAATCGAACTCTGCGGCGGGGCAGCGTTACCACCTCCCGGCGGACTGGACATGCCGCCTTTTGGAGGTGTCATACCGGGAGCGCCGGAAATCGGAGCGGCTCCAAGCGGCGACATTCCTGCCCCTGGCTGCATGCCCGGAGGCTGCATTCCCGAAGACATGCCCGGAGGCTGCATTCCAGACGACATTCCAGGCATCATCGGAGCTGAACCGTATCCCGAAGCGCCCGGACCAGCCAATCCTCCAGCACCAGCTGATGCTGCGGGTTGCGCGGGAGCTTCGTTCGACGCAGCGATCAAAGCGACCAGCAGTTCGGCGACTTTCTGATCACCGGGCGATTTCTTGACTCGACTGGCAATCGCCTCCAGTACTCGGCGATCACGCTCCATCACCGCTGACTTCAAATCTTCGTCTGACCACTCCGCGACGTTGGCCGGACGACCTGGGGTTTGACCGCCGCCAAATCCATCACCTCCCGCTAGTCCATCGCCACCTGGGTATCCAGGATATCCGCCAGGCGCTGAACCGTAGCCACCAGACTCCGGCGACATTCCCGGAGCACCGCTGATGCCTGCTCCGGCAGAAGACATGCCCGGAGGCCCTGACATTCCTGGAGCCCCGGCCATTCCGGCACCCACGGCTCCGGGAGTTTCGCCCGAATCGGGCGCCATCGGCACATTGCTTGTCGCACCCGCTGGTCCAGCATTGTCCGCAGGAGCACTTGGTGCAACGCCGCCACCACCACCATCGGCTGGTGCAGCAGGCGCTGAACTTCCGGAACTCGCAGGGGTTGTCTGAGCGGTCGACGATTCCGCTTCATCACCACCGCCACAGCCTGCGATCGTGAAAATCACAGAAGCGGCACCAAAACACAGACAGGAACTCAACAAACGGCCAAAAACCAAGCGAGGCACGGGTACTTCCTTAGAAATTCCCAATCGGAATCACACTGTCACCGCGGAGACTACGTACCAAAAGTCAGGTTTGCAACTGCCGTTTGCCATTCCCAGGGTGTTTGTGGCCACGCTCCGTCAAGGAAGTCAAAGATCTCTCGCTGACGCTGCGGTTGGGATTCCTCTGCCAATTGCCACCAGCTGCCAACCACTGCTAACCGATGATGACTCGAGGTCGCATTGCCTCATCAGGGATGGCGTCTCGCACGAGTTCTCGGACCAGGAACGGCACATTTCCTTCGCCGAACAGTACGAAACCAAGGTTGGTCTTCAGCGGGCTTTCATCGGACCACCCAAAGTGCAGTTCGATTGGCCGAGTCGCGCCGTTCAATGCAATAGCCAGCGCCGCAATTGTCGGAGCAATCGAGGTACAGTGGCTGACTCTAATGATGTACCGCCCACCTTCGTGCGCAATGTCCAGCATCGGTTCCTGAAGAAACTCGCTCGTATCGCCCAGCTTCACTTCCACAAACACCACTGGAATGTCGTCAGTCAGGTGGTGCCAGGCTCTCAATTCCTGTTCCTTTTCGTCAAGCGTTCGACCGCCGGGACGATGCGGAGCCAAGACAGGAATCTCAACATGCTGAAGAGTATTCCAGCGGAATTTGGAATCCGCGTTTTCAAACTGGAACCGTACAGTTCGAAGTTCATCACTCCGCACAATTCGGGATATCAGAGAGACCAGCATGATGGCGAAAATGAAGGCCAGAGAAATAATCAACCCTTCAGACTTCGCAATCATGATGTCCAGCGCGGTGTACGTGAACACGAACGTAATGAACAACGTTGCCCACGGCATCCGCTTCGCCCAGCTGCCAACTCTTTCACCATAGCGTTCGATCGACACCGCCACGCAGGCGCTGAGAATCAAAACCATCACGCCGGTCGCATAAGCGGCACTCTGTGCCTCCACGGAGGCTCGAAAGATAAGCGTGACGATCAGGCACACGAAAATGATCACGCCAACCAGCGGACGTGTCGCCGCAACCCAGTCCGGCGCCATGCCAAAGCGAGGCAAATAGCGTGGCACCAGATTGAGCAGTCCCGACATCGCACTCGCCCCTGCGAAACACAGGATCGAGATCGTGCTCATGTCATAAATCGTCCCAAACACATCACCAAAGAACGGCCAAAGTTTGCGACCGCCTTCGGCGTGAGCAAGATAGGCCAGTGAGCGTTCAAACGCTGGTCCGCCTGGTGCAGCCGCTTCTGGTGCGATCAGTGTTGTGACGACAAGCGACGAACCAATGAGCATCACCGACATGATCAGAGCAGACGTGATCAAAAGCCATTGTGTCCGCTTGATGCGTCCGGCCGGGTTCTGCTCCGTGTCCGTCGGATCCCCAATGATCTGGGGCATTACTGCGACACCCGTCTCAAATCCGCTCAAACCCAGAGCCAGTTTCGGAAACAGGAGAATGCTCATCATCAGAGCCGCCCAGAAGGTCAAGGGAACCTTTGCAGGTTCTGGCTGTGGCTCCTTCTTCGTCGTTTCAGAACTCGCTTCAGTCGTGCTTGCAACCCCGGCTGTCGCTGTTGCCGATGGCGCATCAGAGGCCCCAGCTTCGTCCTCATTTTCATCGACCGCCTCCGAATGATGCGGTTGAACACCGATGTCACCTTCCTTCAGTTTCTGCCACCAGTCAGAAACGATCGCGGGCTCTCTGGCCATCGTCACCAGGCCACCGGAAATCACGACGAGGTTCAGCGCAAGGTAGACCACGACGATCGCGACGGCGACACCGAGCACTTCTCGGAATCCCTTCATGAACATCGCTCCAAGCAGCATGATCATGAAGAGAGTGATCCCCATCTGGCTGTGCAGCCAGTGAGGAACGTGTTTGAACAGAGGATTTTCAATGAGGTGCTTTGCGGCGTCAGCGGCGGAAAGCGTGATCGTGATGACGAAATCGGTCGCGGCAAAGCCAAGCAGCGTCAGAACAAGAAACTTGCCCGACCAGCCTCGCATCAATCGCTGCAGCATGGAAATCGACCCCTGACCATGCGGGGAGGATTTTGCAACACGACAGTAGATCGGAACGGCCCCAAAGAGGGTCACCAGGACAAGCAGAATCGTTGCGAGCGGCGCCAGACGGCCGGCATTGGTAATCGCAATCGACGGCTGGTACGCCAGAGTACTGAAGTAGTCGACACCCGTCAGACAAAGAACCCAGAGCCAGAAAGACTGGTGATGTTCCGAGGAATGTCCAGAAGAAGCGGCACCATGACCATGTGGGTCTGCAGCGGCAGAGTTATTCATTGTTGTTCTTACTCAGAGACATCCATGCACGGCGATGGTCATTTCTTCGCAAACGAAGCATGACACTTCTTTTGAAACAGTTGGTCCGCGCACTTCGACTTGAACACCATGATGAGATGTTGTGTTCCGACTTTCAAATGACTCACCGAAGCTACGAAAACGTCATGTTTCGCTGCTGGCTCAGTGGATCATCTGATAATCGCTACTAAAATCCGCCCGGTTCAGCAGACTGTTGCCCCATCCCAACCCGCTGCGTCAGCAAGGGATCGTCGTGGACAAACACGCAATTTGTGATCCCTCACTTACGTTTCGGGTTGTGAACAAGAGCAAGGTCGTCCCCAATCCCAGACCCTTCCTTCGGCAAGGATCGTTTCGGTCCTTTCGCCTGATAGCCCTCCTCAATTGAAGTGAAACGGCAATGACAGCTCCCCAGAAGCTAACGGGTGTACAGTGGCTTGTGTGTACGATCGCAGCCATCGGCTTTGCGTTCGACATCTACGAGCTGCTCATGTTGCCTCTGATCCTGAAGCCAGCGATTGCTTCACTGAGTGCTCCATTGATCGAAGCCGCCGTGACCGCAGGCGCTGCTCGCCCAGCGGAAATGGCTAAGTGGCTTCCTGGCGGGGAAAACTACACGTTCTGGGCCAGAACACTTTTCTTTGTGCCAGCAGTGGCTGGGGGGCTTTTTGGACTGTTCGGGGGCTGGCTGACTGACCGACTTGGGCGTCGTCGAGTCCTGACGTTCAGTATTCTGTTGTATGCATTCGGAGCAATGGCGGCAGGTTTCGCGACCAATTTGCAGACTCTGCTCGTTTTCCGTTGCTGCGTGTTTATCGGCGTGTGCGTCGAGTTCGTTGCCGCGGTGGCGTGGCTGGCGGAGCTGTTTCCAAACCACGAGCAGCGAGAAAAAGTGCTGGGCTGGACTCAGGCATTTTCATCATTCGGCGGCTTGATGGTTGCCGGGATGAATATTCTGGCAGGGAAGATTGCCCTCAGTTTGCCTGAGATCCAGGGTGGCCACGAAGCCTGGCGATACACTTTGATTTCCGGAGTGATTCCTGCTCTACCGCTGCTTCTCATCCGGCCATTCCTTCCCGAATCTCCTGAGTGGCAGAAGAAGAAAGAATCCGGCCAGCTGCGTCGGCCTTCAATTGGCGAACTCTTCAGCCCCGCACTTCGCAAGACGACCATCATGACAACGCTCGTCTTCGCGGCCAGCTACGGAATCGCCTTTGGAGCCATCCAGCAATTGCCACAAATCCTTGGCGCACAGGCACTTGGAACTCCCAAGGAATCCGGCCACAAGCAGGTCATTGCTGCGGCGAAAGCAAAAGCAGGTGAACCAAAGGGCAAGAATAAGGAGACCGGTAAGCCAGAATACGCACCTGACCAAAAGAAGGCAGCAGGGAACGAAAGCGATGCGGTCGTTGCTGGAGTCACACTTTGGCAGGAATTGGGCGGTCTTGTCGGCCGTGCCCTTTTGGCTGTAATGGCCCTGAAGATCGCGAGCCGTCGAAATCTGCTGCGTCTGTTCCAGATTCCGTCGATGATCTTTGTTCCGGCGCTGTTCTTTTGGATCAGTACCGCAATGCAGTCGGATTCCCTGACCATGATCAAGGTTGGCGTGTTCATCGCGGGCGTTCTGACAGTCAGTCAGTTCAGCTTCTGGGGGAACTACATCCCGCTCGTGTTCCCCGTTCATCTTCGCGGCACGGGTGAAAGTTTCGCTGCAAACATCGGCGGCCGAATCCTCGGAACGGCAGCAGCATTCATCACCATCTCGCTCGCCGGCCCCGGCCAAATGGCCATCGTCGGCGCCTGCGTCGCCGGAGCCTACGCACTTGTCGGAGCCATTCTCACCGGCTTCCTCCCCGAACCAGGCACCTCTTCAGAACCCCACTAATCCATAGTCATAGTCGTGGTCATGGTTCACTCCGCCGAACCGAACGCCACCAGTCCGAGCCCCGCTAACAGCATTGCTCGCCTCGCCAAGACTGATCAAACGATCACTAAAATGCAGAAAAAGTTGTCAAGCGAATGCCGCAACTTGAGGCATTTTTGCAACAGCATGTCGTTTTTATGAAACTCTGTCGAACACAACAGCTGTACGGTTTGTAAACACTGCACGTCTTCTGTGTGATTCAACGAATGCATGCTTGCAACAGGTTGTCGTGTATCACCAAGATCAAACTCGCTGAGAAATCGGGCTGTTCAGTGAGTTTTGAACAAGAAGGAAATCGCGAACCTGTCGACTACAGCTGGCCTTCGCATAGCACGATTTGGGCTTGCAGGAACCAACTGGCAGGGGATTTGCATCTCAGCATGGGATGAATGAGTGGTCTTCGAATGAGACCGCAGGGACGTTGATATTTTCTGGCGACTACGCGAGCGAGCGACAGCGGGAGATTTTCCCGTTGCACCTCATGAATGTTTGTGGAATGAATCCCAGCCTGCTCACATTTGTTGTTTCACTGTCCGCATCGGTACTGATTGCACCGATCGTGGGTAGAGTCTGTCGATTTCTCAATATCGTTGACAGACCAGATGGTCACAGAAAACTGCACAGTGAAGCTGTTCCGTTGACTGGTGGTCCCACGATTGTCTTTGCACTTCTTTCAGCAATCGGTGCAACGCTCTTCTTCTTCCCGACTGCACTTCTCGAGACTCGAGGCGATTTCAGTTATTTGGTGTGCCTATCCTGTGCCACCATGTTGATCGTCTTTGTGGGCATTCTTGATGACCGATTCGGCCTGCGTGGCCGGCAGAAGCTCCTTGGCCAGTTTGCCGCAGCATTGATCATGTTGCCCTCGGGCATCCAAATCAGGAGCGTCGAGATTCTGGGTTATCCAATCGAGTTTGGTGACTTGTCAGTTGTCGTCACAATCTTTTGGATTCTCGGGGCCATCAATGCTTTGAATTTGATTGATGGGGTCGATGGACTTGCAAGCACGACCGGAATTGTGTTGAGCCTTTCAGTCGCTGCAGTGACATTCATCATGGGAGGACGCCCTGACGGCCTTCTCATTTCGCTGGGATTGGCTGGAGCCTTGTTTGGTTTTCTGGTTTACAACTTTCCACCGGCACGAATGTTCCTGGGTGACTCCGGCAGCATGCTGATCGGACTGATTCTTGGTACCGTCGCTCTCAAGTGCTCAGTCAAGCAATATGCGGCAGTGACTCTGATCATGCCAACGGCGATCTGGGCAATCCCAATTTTTGATTCGGCGATGGCCATTGTTCGACGGCGTCTGACAGGACGCAGCATTTATGCGACAGATCGGGGCCACCTGCATCATTGCCTTGTGAGACGTGGGCACACAGGCGGACGATTGTTGCTTCTCGTTGCATCTCTATGTGGGCTCACAGGATTGGGAGCCATCGCGAGCGCGACTTTTGGCAATGATCTCATAGCCATCACGGCGGTCATGACAGCCATTGCACTGCTTGTCGTGACGCGATCTTTTGGGCATGCAGAACTCACCCTGCTGACAAACCGAGTTCGGAGGTTTGCAGGATCACTGCTCCGGAGAAGGGAAGGGCCGAAGCCTCTTCTTCATCACGAGCAAGTTCGCCTTCAGGGGAAACACGAATGGGATCACGTCTGGCAGATTCTAACTGAATTCGCTGAACAGCAGGATTTGGACTGTGTTGAACTCATGGTGAATTTGCCCAGCGTTGGAGAAGAGTATCACGCGACATGGCGAACCAAATCAAAAGTTGAACAACACGAGGCCTGGCGAAGTGAGATCCCACTTGTTGTGCAGGGCCTTAGAGCCGGACACATAAAATTGGTTGGTGAAGCGAGCGGCTCCTTCTCAGAGTGGCTTACACAGATCGCCGTTGGTCTGAGGCCGTTTGAAGATGAGTTCGGCAAGGTTATCTCCGAACTGCGTCAGAAAGCGCTCATTCGCCCAGCTCCGATCC
>JAEUII010000122.1 GCA_016795145.1 Planctomycetaceae bacterium | reverse complement strand
ACGCATCCGGTTCCGCCGCTCCGGCGATCTCCCGAAAACCAACTTCCACAACCAATCTCAACAAACAACACCCCCCCAAAAAAAATTCTTCGCTTGGGGGATGTCAAATCAAACTGAACCGCCATAGATTCACGCCCTCTCTGCGAACCAGGCGTTTGTCTTCCGCGTGGCATGATCTGCCATACTGCCTTGAGGTTGCAGTCGCCTTCACTGCCACCACTGTGGACGGGATACGGTGGCGCTGTTTATTGGGTGGGCGAGATGAGCGTTTTGTTCGGCGGAGCGAACAACGACTCTGCTCCGCCGAACCAGGCGTTCCCAGCAACCTTGAGTTGGGACAAATCGCAGAGTCTGCCGAAGCCACTTGGTCACCGGCAATACTTGCCGATTCATGGTCAGCCCTGGGAGGCACGGTCCCGGAATAGGGCTGAAATCTGTCTCGCGGCTCAAGTTTGGAATCTGCTAGAGTCCAGACGTGCGGTCATTGTGCTTCAGGAAGAAGCGGTGGCCGCAGGCTTTTGAACCAGGACTGTCGGCATGATGCTGAAATCTCTCTGCCTGATCGTGACCCTTCTTCAGGATCCCTCGCCAGCGCCTTCTGCTCCGAGTGCAGTTCAAGCGCCTGCTGCTGCGACGTCCGAAAAATCTGCTGAAGGTGTAAGTCCGGCGGTAACGACGGCAGCCAGTCCGGCTCCTGACGTTCAGAAGCAGCTGTTGCGGTATCAGTATCATCCGGCGCAGAAGATGCGTTACGAGTCGGTTCAGAAGATGACACTGGACGCGAGCGTTGGCGACAGGAAGAAAGTCGACGTCTCCGAGGTCCGACAGACGCGATTGTTTACAGTCTCCTCCATCGAGCCTGACGGAGCCGCAAAGCTCGCGATGCAGTTTGAAAAGGTGTGGATGCAGAAGCAGGTTGATAACGACGAGCCGGTCGAGTTTGACAGCTCGATGAAGCCTGCGGATGTGCCCAGCATCTTTAGAGGGGTTGCACACAGTCTGAAGGGGTCCGCCGTCGAATACTGGATCTCAACCGTTGGAGCTTCCTGCTATGAAAAAGTGATTCCGCAGGCGATCGTCCGAAACAAAGACGAGGAGCCGATTGATGGCTTTTCTGCCTTCAATGCTGCTGCTGCCCGGAAGGATCCGGGTTCTTTTCTGATGCTGCTTCCGGAAATTCCCGTCGCACAGGGAGACACCTGGAAGGAATCGATTCAGGTGCTTGTGCGAGGATCCGAGGACGCTGCCCTGCCGGTCACAATTCTTCGAACGTATCGTCTCGACGAAATCAAGGACGGCGTTGCTTCCATTTCATTTCGATCGTCCGTAAACACGCCGCTTCGGGGAGTCATGATCAAGACTCAGCTGATTCAGGCGACACCGTCCGGCAAGTTTCGTTTCGACATCAATCGAGGATTGATGCTGTTTCGTGAATTCCGTTACAACGAAACCATCATCGGTGCACTGGGACCAGAATCGGTTCTGTCTTCGAAGGGTTTCCAGACGGAAACACTGCTTGAAGACGCTGCGACGGCAGCCGTCCAGGACGGCGCGAAGCAGTAATTCCGTGCGGGGCATGCCTGACTTGAACTCGCCGGACGGCCAGCACCGTTTCGCGGCCTTAGGCCCTTCGTTCCTTCAGCAGGCCTCGTGTTTCTGCCGCGAGAAAGATGGAGCCTGTGACGCAGATCAGATCGTTCGCAGCAGTCAGACTTCGCGCCGTGTTCAGCGCGTCTCTGGGAGATTCTTCACCATGGATCTGTGGTGAGCGATCCTTCCCTGCCAGAATCTCCGCTGCATATTCCTGAAGCTGTGGAACCGGAACGCTGCGAGGATTTCCGAGGAACCGCGTGAGTACAACCTCATCGAAGTGAGGCAGCACAATGCTCATCATCGACCGCACATCTTTGTCGGCCGATGCGGCAAAGATCAGCACTCGTTTGCGGTTCTTCCATTCACTGCCTTCCAGAACCTGGCAGACGGCTCGCATGGAATCCGGATTGTGGGCCGCGTCCAGGACAATTGTCGGTTCCCCGTCGAAGATCTCGAATCGCAGGGGCCAGTGTGTCTGTTGCAGTCCGTGAGCGATCGCGGAATCATCGATCTTCGACCAGCCATTCTCCCGCAGCACTTCACAGGCCATCACCGCCAGGCTGGCGTTGTGGGCCTGGTGAACACCCAGGAGCGGAATCGTCAGCCCATCGTGACGGCGATGAGGAGTCAAAATCATGAGGTCCTGTTGTCTCGAAGCGAGTTCTGGTTTGCCGTCACGTTTTGGCGGTGAGGAATGATGCCACGCGAAATCGCGGCCACAGACAAATCGAGGACAGCCAAGTTCTGTTGCACGTTCCTCAACGACGGCGTCCGCTTCGCCTGGCAGTTGGCCCTGAACGACTGGAACGCCTCGCTTCAGGATGCCCGCCTTTTCGAACGCAATCTTCTGAAGCGTGTTGCCAAGGATGTGCGTATGGTCGAGCCCGATGCTGGTAACGACGGTGACCAGAGGCTCACACACGTTCGTGCAGTCGAGCCGACCGCCAAGCCCGGTCTCCAGAACGGCAAGTTCCACATTCATCTCATCGAACAGCATCCAGCCAAGTAGTGTGGTCATTTCGAAAAATGTGGGCTCGCGATCCCCGGACTCTGTTTCCGCCGATGCCAGGATTTCACTCAGTCGTGCAACAAGGCGAGTCAGCTGTTCGGGTTTTGGCATGTGGCCACAGACCCGCATGCGTTCTTCAAACTGTTCGATATGAGGCGAGGTGAATAGTCCAGTACGGATTCCAGCCGCCTGAAGGATGGAATCGATCATGGCCGCTGTCGAACCCTTGCCCTTGGTCCCAGCGATGTGCACGCAGGGGATTCTCTCATGGGGCGAACCGATGCGTTTCAGCAGGCGCTCACTGCGTTCCAGCCGAAAAGGACTCTGTCCCGTCGGACGAATCCGTTCGTAATCGATGCGGTCATAGAGCCATCGCAGAGCATCCTCGTAGGATTCGATGGGCGTCGGACGAGCCATGTTCATTCGAGATTCCCGACCCTCAGCTCCATAATGCAGAACAGGCTTCGTCAGGTGCCGACTGGCACTTGTCGCCACTGAACCCGTCCATGCGTCTGACCATGATTGTGTCTCGATTCCTGTTGATGTCCGCATTCTGGTACATCTGAGACAGCGGTATCTTAGCTGTCAAAAGCTCATTGCAAATCGTCGTTGTGCCACTACGATTTACGGCCGGTTTTTGAGTTGCAGAGATACTGTTAATTGTCAGGAAATTTCGATGAATCATGCTGAGCGAGTTGTCGGTTTCATGCCCGCGATTGAGGCGTCTGACCCCAGCAGCCAGCATGCCGGAACAACCCCCGGCAGCTTCGCAAGGGCTCCTCGACTGGCTCCAGGGCGAGCCGGCGCGCTGACGTATTCTTCGCCGGATACTCCGGGAATGCCCGCGCCTTCGGACAAGACGGCCTGGGATTTCATGCCGGCTGACTGGGTTCGCCGGCCGGGGTTTGAAAGCAACTACGAACGAGCCGAAGCGTGGCAGGCTCCCGCTGGTTTTGAGCCAGTGACTCAGCTGGAATATGCTCGCCTGGGCATTACCACGCCGGAAATGCACCGGGTGGCCGACAGTGAGCAGCATCTGACTGCCGAGCAGATTCGGGACGAAGTTGCTGCGGGCCGAATGGTGATCCCGGCGAATAAGCAGCATCTGAAGTATGCTCTGGAGCCAATGTGCATTGGTCGCGCTTCCAAGACGAAGATCAACGCGAACATGGGTGCGTCGCCGGTTTCTTCCGGAACCGACGAAGAAGTGGAAAAGCTCCGATGGGCTGAACGCTGGGGCGCGGACACGGTGATGGATCTGTCGACCGGTGGTGATCTGGATGCCTGCCGTGATGCGATCATTCGCAACAGCACCGTGCCAATCGGAACGGTTCCGATCTATTCCATGATCATCGGCCGTCGTATTGAAACGCTGACGATTGAACATGTTCTGGCAACGCTGGAGCATCAGGCTCAGCAGGGCGTTGACTACTTTACGATCCACGCGGGTGTTCTTCACGAACATCTGTCCTATGTTCGTGATCGACTGATCGGGATCGTCAGTCGAGGTGGTTCGCTGCTGGCCAAGTGGATGATTCATCATCGTCAGCAAAACCTGATGTACACAAACTGGGAAGCCATTTGTGACGTGATGCGACGGCACGATGTGACCTTCAGCATTGGCGACGGACTGCGACCTGGCGGTCTCGCGGATGCCACAGATGTTGCTCAGCTGTCCGAACTGTCGACTCTTGGCGAGCTGACAGAACGCGCCTGGCGAAAGGGCGTGCAGGTGATGATCGAAGGCCCTGGCCACGTGCCTCTCGATCAGATCGAATTCAACATGAAGCTGCAGCGCCGGCTGTGTCACGGAGCACCGTTCTACGTGCTGGGCCCGCTTGTGACAGACATGTTCCCCGGCTACGACCACATCACCAGCTGTATCGGTGCAACCAATGCCGCATGGCACGGAGCCAGCATGCTGTGTTACGTCACGCCAAAGGAACATCTCGGTCTGCCAAAGAAGGACGACGTGAAACAGGGCTGCATCGCCTACAAGATTGCCGCTCACGCAGCGGACGTCGCACTGGGCATTCCGGGAACTCGCGATCGTGATGATGAACTGACCAAAGCGCGTGCTGCGCTGAACTGGCAGAAGCATTTTGAGCTCAGCTTTGACCCCGACACAGCGCGGGCGTATCACGATGAAGACCTGGATGTCGACACCGACTTCTGTGCGATGTGCGGGCATGACTGGTGCAGCGTTCGCATCAGCAAGGAGATCCAGGAATTTGCCAGTGGCAAAGCAGATGCCTTCCAGTGGGACAAAGCGAAAGTCACGGATGCGCTGTCGCCCGAGCAGAAAGAAATCCTGGAGAAGCGAGGCGTGCTGTCGCCCGAAGAAATTCACCGCCTGGCCAGCAAGACTCGCAAGACCGTGGGTGCGGAACACGGCAAAGCCAACTGCCACAGCGACTACGTGAGCGACGAAGAAGCTCAGCGAATTCAGCTTGTGCAGCTCAGCACGAATAAGGGCTGAGAAGCAGTTTGTTAGTTCGGGGCCACGATTGCCAGGATCGGCCCTCTCCCGAGCTTGCTTGCGCTCGCTCGACCTCTCCCAAACTTCGTTTGGGAGAGGAAGAATAAGGGCGTGCTAGCGCCCTTTTGCTACTTGTTGGTAGTTCTCGCAAAAATCCCGAAACTCCGCTTTGACTAGCGAAAATGTTCGCTACACTAAAAAGCGAAAGAATTCGCTAGACGGCGAATCATATCGGAAGGAGAACCGTGATGACTCGAGGAAAATCCAGCCAGCCCACCGAAGTGGAACTGCAGATGCTGGCGGTGTTGTGGGAGCTGGGGCCAAGCCCGGTTCGTGAAATTCACGCAAGGCTCAGTGCAGACAAGGGCACCAATTATTCCACGACAGTGAAGATGCTGTCGGTGATGATTGAGAAGGGACTTGTGAAGCGGGATGAGAGTGTCTCGCCGCATGTGTATCGCGCCGCGATGACTCGTGATTCCGCCGGGCGGCAGATGGTGCGAAACCTGATCGACAAAGTGTATGACGGGGCCGCAATGAGCCTTGTTCTGCACGCGTTGAAATCTGCAAAGGCCTCCCCGGAAGAACTCACTGAGGTTCGACGGTTGCTGGATGAAATGGAAGGGCGCTAGAGCATTCCCCCCATCGTAGCTCGTGTCTCCGACGCGAGAATGTCCCCATTGTAGCTCGTGTCTCCGACGCGAGAACGTCCTCATCGCTGTGCTGCAACGTTGAGCCTCGAAAGAAATCCTGCCGCGCACAGTCGGCGTGGCACTCAAATGAACAACAAGCGACAACCAGGCAATCAGCAGGAGCGTAAGCATGTCAGTGCATCTGGTCGGAACGATCGTGAATCAGGCTTTGGTGGAAACGCTGGGCTGGATACTGCTTCATTCTGTGTGGCAACTGACGGTAGTTGCCGGTCTGGTCTTGATCGCAGATCGGTTGTTGCGGAAGGCTCCTTCTTCGTCACACTATCTGCTGCAGATGTTTGCACTGATGCTGATGTGTGGGTGTCCTGTTGTGACGTGGCTGCAGATGCCGGAGTTGTCGGATTCCCTTGTAACGAGGGCTCCTGAAGAAGGTGACTTACTCACGAAAATGGAACCCGGTGATGCCGTTTTGGCGGCCGCCGGTGTCGATGGCTCCATGCTAGCCTCCGATGCCTCACTGAAAGACTCGCGAGCGATCGCCGCCGTGATGCGACCAAGTTCCAAATGGAGGGAGCAGATTCCGGTGGTGCTGCGACCGTGGCTCGGCACGATGGTGGTTGCGTGGAGCATTGGAGTTCTTGTTTTCTCACTGCGTCCTATCACAGGCTGGGTCAGCGTTTATCGACTTCGAACGCGCGGGACGTCGGCCGTACCGCAGTCAGTGCATGAGACACTTCGGGAACTGTGTGCTCGTCTTCAGATTCGGCGACGTGTGGATGTGATGGCTTCGACCGTTGTGTCATCGCCGGTTGTGATTGGCTGTTTTCGCAGCCTGATCCTGCTGCCCGCGAGCTTTGCGGCCAGTGTTCCTGTTTCGCAGCTGGAAGCGATTCTGGCCCACGAACTGGCTCATGTGAGACGTTATGACTACTTCGTCAATCTCCTTCAAACGCTGATGGAAACGCTGTTCTTTTACCATCCCGCCGTCTGGTGGCTTTCGCATCGCATCCGAATCGAACGTGAGCATTGTTGCGATGATTTGGTCGTGAACGTGTTGAACAATCGCGTAGACTATGGCCGAGCATTACTGGCGGTGGAAGAATACCGGACGCAGTTTATGACATTGGCGATGAATGTCGGCGGAGGTTCTCTTCTGGCACGCGTTCGCCGAATCCTCGCCGTGCGTCGTGATGATGCAAGGCAGGGTACCTCAGGCGTCCTTGCCTTCGTCGGCCTGCTGGTTTGTACGCTGGCTGGCCTGAGCTGGTCCGCAGCGGTCGCAGGGAGCGACGAAGCCACCGTCGCAGCAAACGATGAGCAGGTGGAAAAAGGCGCTGCGTCGACTGAAAACTCCCGGTCCGATGAACGCTCGGTTTCTGCGGTCCTGACAGAGAATCTCTCTGTGGAGCTGCTTGCGATTCATGAGCATCGGCAGTCCACTGAGGAGGATCGGAAATCTCCAGTGGCACCAAAGCCCGTGTGGCGAGGAAACGGAGAAGTCTACACCGTGCCACCTGAACTGCCGCCATGGTTAGACACTTCGCATCGGTATGCCGAGGGTGCTCGACATGTTCTGTTTCGAGTCAAAGGGCTGTCGGCAAATCAGCATGTGGGGTGTCGAGCAGATGGCATCAGATTTGTCATGAATCCGGATGAGACAGGAGTCGTGCGAGCCGTTGTGGAACCCGGAGTCAGCTCGAGCACGACTTCTTTCCGACTGGGAGTCACTGATGTGGATTGGGGGCCATGGATCAAGGTGGATCCTGAAGGGCAGGAGCAGGAAGGGGTGGAGATTCCTGCGGCCTGTCGAGATGTCTACAACCGAATCGGTGTCAGCCACATCAATCTGCGAGGCGGCGAAAGCCAGTTTGTCTGGCTTGGCCTGCGGGGTGTCGATGATACTGCTCAATCATCCCTCGTTGCTGTTGATAAAGATGGAAAGCGATGGCCAATGAGTGCGGCTTCCTTCGAGGGAAGTCCCGCCAAACCTCTGCTGGTTGAAATCTTCAATGTGCCGCCCAGGCAACTGGACCACTTCGAGTTTCGACTTCGCCCGTATCGACATTGGGTCACGATTGAAGACGTTTCACTGAAGCCCGGTCACAAGACGACACCTCGTGTCAAAGTGGAAACCGTGCCGGTCGCTGATTTGAAAGCAGCCATCCAGAGCGACGGGACCAGGTTGATCTCTGATGTGTATGCTCGCCACGAAAACCTTGCGCAGGTATTTGCTGATGCAAAGAAGTCAGCAACAGAAAAGCAGCAGCGGATTGCCATTATTGTGGCGAAGCCGGATTCTGATCAGGCTCGCTGGTTTCACGCTCTGCTTCGAGGAACTGCGGAAGATCGGGATCATATTGCGGTCGACGAGGAATCTCTGAAGATGATTCGAGATGCCATTCAGAAGTTCCACGTTCTGTGGCTCGATGTGGCTCAGTTTGATGAGCTGAAGAAGCTGATTCCTGACCATGAATTTGAAGAGCAGCATCAATCGTCGATGGTCTTCCTCGAATCAGACGGTTCGTGGCTTTGTCATTTCGAACCCGATGTCAAAAACGAACCCCAAAAATCGCTGAAGAGCCTGAAATCTGCTCTGGAGGTGCACAAGGAAGGTAAGTAGTAGACGGACGCGTCGCTGCTTGACATGACTCAAATTGGGTGATAATAAGTAACGCCCTTGGTAGCGTTACTAATTACACCCAGTGAGAAGCAGCATGAGCAAGCAGAAAAGATCCGGCGGATATCGCACGCGTTTGCCTTTTCAGGCAGTGACTTTGATCTATGACGCCACGTGGTGGTTCTGTGAGACGTTTCTGAAGGACCGGCCTGCGACGGCGAATCCGATGCTTCAGGCGGCTCGCGAATGTCGCCATTTTCTCGCTGAGGCGGGACGAACTGCCAGTCGCGGAGGCAGCAGAGACTGGGAACTGGAACTGTTCGAACGAGCTCGCACGCGGCTTGAGGAACTGCTTCTGGACTTCGAAGACTACCTGCGACATCGACGACTGACTCAGTGGACTCTGGATTCGCCGGAACTCACCGCAATCCGCAGTGTCGCACGGCGGCCGAAAGAAGCGGCGACGAATCCGGGAGCTCCGTCGTCCAGTGAGTCTGATCTTTCCAAACTGACGGATCAGCAGCGTTGGATGTTGTATGCTCGCTGGCTTGAACACGGCGACTCCGCCGTCCGCGCGAATGCGACCATCTGCCTGATTCACCAGGCCAGCTTTCTTCTGGATCAGCGCATCGCGACTCTGTCCGGCAATGAACATCCTCAGAGCTTCGGCGCAAACGGTGACTCCACAGAGAATGCTCCACGAGCGACGTCGCCTGGTCACGAAACGAACCATCCTGTGGCTGCCCCAGCGCCGTTCGTTGCCCCCGTTGTTTCGCCTTCGACGGCCATTGCTTCCGCAGAACCCAGCACAGCAACGGCTTCTGTCATCGGGCCGCGATGTCCGAAGTGCGGCAAACAGATGGCATTAAGGACGGCGAAGCAGGGCCGCAAGGCCGGTCAGGAATTCTGGGGCTGTACCGGGTATCCCGACTGCAAAGAAACAGCTCGCGTGTAGCCAGAGTCGTTGTTCGCTCCGCGAACAGAACGGTTGTTTAAGTTGTAGGGGTAAAGTTGGCTGATTCTAAGATCTCGCGTGAGACGAGGCGCTGGGTTCGCGGCGCGAACCGCGACTATGGAGGCCCTATGTTGGGAAGTGTTTTTGATCCATCTGCCGAGCTGCTTGTCGAAGAACGATTGAGGCCACATTGGGCTCAGGCCGGTGCGATGGTGTTTGTGACATTCCGAACGGCTGATTCAATTCCGAGATCTGTTCTGAGCCGGTGGGATCGAGAGAAGGATGACTGGATGAAAAGACACGGGATGCCGCAGCATCTTCGGTGGTCTGAGTTTCTGACTGAGCTGGATGTCAGCCTCCAAAGTGAATTTCGAACAGCGTTCACCAGAAAGCAGGAGGACTTTCTGGATAGCTGTTATGGCCAATGTGTCCTGCGGGATCCAATCTATGCCACGATCGTTGCGAATGCTCTGCTGCATTGTGACGGTCAGAGGTATCGCCTGGGGGATTTCGTAGTGATGCCAAATCACGTTCATCTGCTCGCTGCGTTTGCGAATCCCGAAACGATGAGGAAGCAGTTTGATTCATGGCTGCACTATACCGCCGGCCAGATCCATCACCGTCTCGGACGTCGAGGGCACTTTTGGCAACAGGAGCCGTTCGACCATCTCGTAAGAACAGTGGAGCAGTATCAGTACTTGCGGCGTTACATCGCTGATAATCCAAAGAAAGCAAAACTGCGTATTGGGGAGTATCTTGTGCGAAGGTATTGACAGAGTCGTTGTTCGCTCTGCGAACAGAACGCTTCTTCGCGCCGGTGGGGATGGATAAGTTAGTTCTAAGATCTCGCGTGAGACGAGGCGCTTGGTTCGCGGAGCGAACCGCGACTATTGGCGAAGGAGAAATTCGTTTGAATTCAGCACGGCCCAGGCGATGTCCTGGAGGGCAAGACGCCGGTCTTTTGCAGTTGCCACGTGCTGACGCATCGAGTGCAGTTCTGCTTCTGTGGGATTGCGGCTGAGTGCGGTCCACCACAGGCTGCCGATGAATTCGTCGGTTGTCTGGTTCGACGACATGGAACGGTCAATGCGGCTGCCTGATTCCTTCAGCAGTTCCGTGACCACATTGCCCGCCACCATCTCCATCGTCTGAGCCAGAGTGGTCTCACCCGTTCGCTCACACTCGCACGTTTGAAGTCGGCTCGGCTTTCCAAACAGCGCGAGGAATCGGTCACCAGCTTCAGGGCGGCTGTAACGATGGCCGCCATTGCGGACGCCGGCCAGCTGCACCGCACGAGTTCCTTCCGGATATCCTCCGAATCGCACGGAGGTTTCGACGACCTGAGCCATCGTATCCAGCATCTGTTCCGCGGTCAGGCGACGAGGAATTGTGTGCGAAAACAGAACGGCATCGTGAATATTCGTGCGATTCGATTCTGACGACAGCTGATAGGTTTTGGACTTCAGGATCAGACTCATCAGCGGACGAACTCGAAAACTCTCTTTGACAAATTCCTGCTTCAAAACATCCAGCAGCTCCGGATTTGACGGCGGGTTTGTGTTTCGAAAATCATCAATCGGGTCGACGACACCAATCCCCAATAACTGGTACCAGATGCGGTTCGCCTGAGTCGCCACGAAGCGGTCATTTGCCGGATCACTCAGCCACTGGCCAAGAACCTGAAGGCGATCACCTTTGAACGCCGACGGATCAGCCGCAGCGTTGCCAAGAAAGCGAGGACTGATCGTCCTGCCTGTCGTTGGGTTTCGAACGTCGCCTTCATCCTTCACGACGACGACCTGTTCTCCGTCGAACTCGTGCTTATCGTTTTCATCGCGCCGACGGTTTTCAAGAATCTTGTAGTCGACGCGAGCAAAGAAGTTGGTCCAGCCGTAGTAATCGTCCTGAGTCCATCGGTCAAACGGATGATTGTGGCAGCGAGCACACTGCAGACGAATTCCCAGGAACACCTGCGCCGCGGACTCAGCTCGTTCTTCCGGTGTTCTGAGTGCTCTGTAAAAGTTTGTCGGCGGATGAGAATACGTACTGCCTCGCGCTTCCACGATCTCTGCACAAAACTGATTCAGAGGCTTGTCGGAAGCCACACTTTCGCGGATCCACTGATAAAAGACCTCCACGCCTTTCGAATCGAGCGTCTTGTCTTCGACTCGCAGCAGGTCGGCCCATCGCAGGGACTGAAAGTCGGTGTATTCCTGAGACGCCAGCAGCCGATCGATCAGCTTGTCTCGCTTGCCCGGATCTGTCGATGAGACGAACTCGCGTGCTTCTCGCTCCGATGGAAGCAGGCCCGTGACATCCAGAAAGACTCGGCGAAGGAACGTGGCATCATCGCAGACAGGTGACGGATTGATCTTCAGTCTCTGCAGCTGACTAAACACCGCCTGATCAATGGGGTTGTTTGACGCAGGAGCATCAAACACAAATCCTGGTTGATCCGGAACGTACTCAACACGGGCAACTGTTTGCTGATTCAAATAGCGGACCGTCACAGATGTCTGACGAGCCGTTGTGGAGTCTGCAAAGCGGATTTCTCCGGACGACTGAACTTGAATCGATGGGTCGGAAGATTCAAAGACGGCCAGGTGATTCACGTTTTTTTGTGAGCCATCACTGAACTCCGCAGTGGCATGGAGTGCGACAGAATTCTCAGGAGCTTCCAGCGTGACTTTCGACGGATCCACCGTCAGCCGGACCAGAGTCGGGACGGTGTTTGCATCAGCTGGCATTCCGGCAGCGATCCAGTTTCGCAGAATCTGATACTCGTGGCTGGTCGGAGCAAACCGCCTTCCGCCTTCATGCGGTACCTGCATGGATGGCTTCTGCAGCAGCAGACTCTCTTCCGGAGCAAGCAGATTAGTTCGTCGCGCGCCGAGTTGGCGGGTTAGCGTGACGAAGTCCGATTCGGGATCCTGGCCACGCAGAGAAATTCGAAAGCCGCCTTTTCCATTTTGATTTCCATGACACGTTCCCAGACTGCATCCGGATCGAGTCAGCACGGCCATGACATCGTTACGAAATGACGGCACTGCGTCATCGACGGCGACGGTCGTCCGGCACAGCATTATCATCAGGCACAGGACTGAGGCTCGCAGAAAACTCATGCGATACACCGAACGTGAAAGCGACGGAAGGAATCAAAGGCAGGGCGTGTATTGTGGCGTGCTGGCAGGTGATTCGACCAGCGAAATTCTGTGGTTGTAGGGAAATGTGAACAGAGTCGTTGTTCGCTCCGCCGAACAGAACGTTGATCCTGAGCGTCGTGAGAGATCGCTCGCCATTTGTTCTGGCATTCGGCGGAAGCACATAACGCCTGGTTCGCGGAGCGAACCGCGACTATGGGTCATGCGTCTTTCTTTGCGAAGCCTTTGAACAGGCGACGATCGTTGCGAGGGTTGAACGGAGTCCATGACGATTCCGAGTTCATGTCATCTTCGATGGCCCGAGTGAACTCGTGGAGTTTCGCGTCGAGCGTGTCGATGCAGTTCAGTGCGATTGCTTCGGGAGTCATCGGGACTGTTGGGCTGCCAAATTCGCGGCTTCCGTGATGGCTGATCACCATATGTTTCAGGCGCAGGACTTTCTCCGGATCGAACGGACGTCCTGTC
>JAEUII010000114.1 GCA_016795145.1 Planctomycetaceae bacterium | reverse complement strand
TTGAATCTTTCAGAATTCGCTGGCCCAGTCCTTCTGCCAGTTCGGTGAACACCACATCGTTCGCGACCGTCAGCGACTGAAGCGGCGTGTTGGATCGAACTCTTCGAGTACACACCGTGCTGAAGTCCGGCGCATCGAAGGTACTCATCAAAGGATACGGCGCGCTGCGGTAAAACATCACGTACATCGTTCGACGATAGCGTTCGCCATCGGTTGCCGTTGGCCAGTCTTTCTTGTTCTGAGTGAAATCGTAGATGCCGTCGGGCTGAGGAAGGTGAACGCCCGGGCCGCCGATCTTTTCATTCAGCCGTCCGCTTGCCACCAGCGCCATGTCACGAACGATCTCCGCTTCAACTCGGAATCGCGACTGTCGACCGAGAAACAGATTTCCGGGGTCCTTCTCGAATTGAGCCGGGGCTGTCACTTCGGAGCTTTGTCGGTAGGTCGCCGAGCACACAATGGTTCGGTGCAGTCGCTTCATCGACCAGCCCGATTCCATAAACTCAGCGGACAGCCAGTTCAGAAGATCCTGATGTGTTGGAAGTGATCCCTGATAACCAAAGTCGTTGTCCGTCTCGACAAGTCCTCGACCAAAGTAGCGCCCCCAGATTCGGTTCACGATGACTCGAGCCGTCAGCGGGTTCTCCCTGGAGACCAGCCAGCGAGCGAGATCCAGTCGAGTCCTGAATTCCGACGGTGCGGCCGAACTTTCAAAAGCCTTCGGAATAGCCGGTGTCAGCGGACCACGTTTCTTGTCCGGGCTGAGGAACTCACCGCGAGTCAGCAGGAATGTCTCCTGAGGCTGATCCGCATCCTTCATCACCATCTGTTTCACTGTCGAACCTTTGCCGGGCAGAAGCGTCTCCAGCTCCGCAATGCGAGCATCTCGCTGTGCCTTGCTTTGGCCCGAACCACTGTCCGGCAGATCTTTGAGCACGGGCGCATTGGAGACATCGACGGCAAAATGGCCAACGAGATAGTTTTGATTGATGTCATGACGCAGCACAACGGTCACAAGTCCGTCGGTCGCTGTGATTGGCTGATCGAAGGCAAAGATCGCTTCATGCGGCGCGTTCATTCGAATGCCCTGAGCAACCTGAGCACCCGTTACGTTGATCGCCCAACCCGTGGAATTACTCGCGTCAATCGCATCAGCAACCGGGAACTTCTCCTGACTGTGATCTGCCCACGCGCGAGTGAAGTGGTGTTCCACAGAACCCGAGCGAAGAGCGATGTCGGACAGGACGAAGTTGCCGTTTCCTGCGGTGCCAGGCCCATTCGCCGGCAAGCTGGGGTCTGTCAAAGTTCGCAGTCGAATCCCCGTAATCGTTTGCTGTTTGCCATCAATTGGCGGAACGGCCAACTTCACCGTCAGAGTGTCATTCGCGGCCGGATGTGTCTTTGTGAGCAGCGATCCCTCGGATGTGATTTTCAGAATGCTGCTGCCCGAAGCACCAACGCCTGACACTTCCGGCTGAGTCCAGTTCCATGCCAGAGACTTCAGAGCAGGCTGGTTCGCTTCGTTCTTTTCCTGCTCAGCGCGTTCCTTTCGAAGAGTTTGCAGTTCTTCGGCCAGTTTCTTCTGCTCTTCGGTCCAGCCGAAAAGTTCCTGTTCGCGAACCGTCACGGTTTCGCCAGTGCTGTTCGCATCACTTGCCCAGTTGAAGAATGCATACAAGCGATAATAGTCTTCCTGGGTGATCGGGTCATACTTGTGCGAATGGCACTGTGCACAACCGACCGTCAGTCCCAGCCACACGGCCCCCGTCGTGTTGACTCGGTCCAGCAGCGCTTCATGCCGAAACTGATCGGGCTTCACGCCGCCTTCCTCATTGATCATCGTGTTGCGATGAAAAGCAGAGGCCACTTTCTGACTGAGCGTCGCGTTTGGAAGAAGATCGCCCGCCAGCTGTTCGATCGTAAACTGATCGAACGGCATGTCGTTGTTCAGTGCCTGAATGACCCAGTCTCGATAGGGCCACATCACGCGAGGACCATCAATGGTGTAGCCATTCGAGTCGGCGTAGCGCGCCTGATCGAGCCAGTGACGACCCCAGCGCTCGCCATAATGAGGACTTGCCAGTAACCGATCGACCAGCTTCTCGTAGGCGTCCGGAGAAGGATCCGAAACAAACTGCTGCGTCTCTTCTGGAGAAGGAAGCAGACCGAGCAAGTCCTGGTAGAGCCGACGAATGAGCGTGACTCGACTGGCCTCCGGCGAATGCGTCATTCCTCGCTGCCGAAGAGTCTGCAAAACGAACGCATCAATCTCATTCTGACACCAGTCATCAGAACGAGTCTCTGGAACCGTCGGGCGATCGACGCGTCCAAATGCCCAGTGGTCCCGATACTCAGCACCGGATTCCAGCCACTGTTTCAACAGCTGAATCTGTTCCTGTGTCAGAGGCTTGTTTGCTTCCGCCGGAGGCATCTGCTCCTCGGCAACCGTCGTGGTGATTCGATGAAAGAGCAGACTTTCAGCCGCCTTCCCGGGAACGATCGCCTTCAGCCGAACCGCCTCATCTCGCACATCCAGTCGCAGATCAGCGGCTCTGGAATCGTCATCCGCGCCGTGACAGGGAAAACAGTGATTCGACAGAATCGGGCGAATGTCTCGATTGAAGTCCGGACCATCGGCACGACTGTCAGAGGTCAGAACCAACGTCATCGCGGTTGCGACGGTCGTCGTCAGCAGCGTTGTTTGAAGGCGGGAGTGGAACATATCGGCGGGATCCAGACTTGGCGTGCGGTGGGTCAAATTCCGGGGCTGCGTGAGGTGTGAACTTCAGGTCTTGCCAGGCTCATTCGATTCTTCCGATGACGAAGTCGAGTCTGCTGGTTCGCTGACAAAGCGGTAGCCTGTACCTCGAATGGAAAGAAGATGTTTGGGTGACGAAGGATCATCTTCAATCATCCTTCGAAGTCTCATCACAAAGTTGTCGATGGAGCGACTGGAAATGTCGGCCGCATCGCGCCACACCTCCGACTGCAGGCGAGCACGCGACAGAACCACGCCATCATGTTCCAGAAAGTAGCGAAGCAATTCCTGCTCGCGCGTTGTCAGTGCATGAACTTCCTCTTTGTGACGAAGTTCAAAGCGTCCAAAGTCAACAACGACATCGCTGAATCGAGTCACATCTTCTGTCGGTCGGACAGAACGTCGATCCAGATGTCGACGCCGCTTGTCCAGAAGATTGCGAACTCGGCTTAGCAGCTCCGGCAGCGAAAACGGCTTGGTCATGTACTGATCCACGCCACAGTCAAACGCCTGAATCTTGTCTTCAGACAAAGTACGTGCGGTCAGAGCAAGAACCGGAATATCCAGATCCAGCCGTCGCAGCGCGCGGCAGATTTCGTAGCCGCTCATCTGAGGCAGCATCAGGTCAAGAACGACCAGATCGATGGGCGGCTGAGCAGACTCGTAGATTTCCAGAGCTGTTGGACCATCGCCGGCAACGTTGACCTGGTACCCTTCACGTTCAAAATTGAACCGAAGTCCCTTGGCGATGGCTTCTTCGTCTTCGACCACCAGAATTCTCATGGCGTTTTCTCCTTACCCGAAAGCGCCAGTTCACGGACTCGATGGCTACTGTCGCTGTCGCTTTCTCCTTCTGACTTCACAGCGGGGCGAAGCTGACGACCGGGCAGAGTGACTTCAAAGACACTTCCTGTTCCTGTTTCCGCATCCGTGACGGTGACTTTACCTTTCAGCAGACTGACGAGCGTTCGCACGATATAGAGACCCAGCCCCGTTCCTGTCTTGGTTCGTTGAAGCTCGTCGTTGCCGCGGAAGAACATCTGGAAGATCCGCCGACGATTCTCTGCCGGCACGCCTGGGCCGTTGTCGCGAATACGCACAACGACTCGATCGGTCCCGCGCGAAAACGCATGAACAGTAACCTGTGGCGGATTGCCGCCATACTTCACAGCGTTATCGAGAAGGTTGCCAAAGATCATTTCGAGCAGCAGCCGTCGGGATGTCATCGCCAGCGGAGCCACTTCAAACCGGAAGACATCGTTGAGTTCCTTCTTATGATGCAAGCAAGCCGCCGATGCGCATTGTCGCAGGAGGTCCTCCAGGTTGATGGTTTCCGGCTCCGACTGGTGACCGATCGCATCGAGCCGTCCGACTTCGAGGAGCTGGTTGATCAGCCGATCCAGACGACCAAGTTCGGAGTTCATCGTTTCGTAGAAGTCTCGCCGATCCTTCGCATCCGGTTCACTCATCAGAAGAGTCTCCAGATAAAGTCGCAACGCTGCGATGGGAGTTTTGAGTTCGTGAGTCACGCTGTCGACGAAGTTGGCCTGTCGACGATTGAGCTGAATCTCCTTGATCGTCAGAAACGAATAAAACGAAATCCCAAACAGACTGATGGCGAGTGCTGTCGACCCCAGAATCAGACTGACCCAGGAACTCTGGCGCGCCAGCTGAACAATCAAAATGGCCATCAGCGCAATGTTGACCGACATCAGAAGCACGCTGCTCCAGATCGGCAGGCCAAGATGGCGACGTTTGCGACGAAAATCAGCCACAGGAAAAACTCAAAAGAGGTACCGTAGACTCCAGCGGAAACAGACTGCCGGCAGGCCGAACAAAGGCAATTCACCAATCGGGAACGCTCACCAGTTCCAACCGGTTTCCTGACCTCATATCCTACCGACAAGGATCACGGAAGTCACTGTTCTGATGCGTGTTCGCGTCAGGATCACCCGTCCTGCCAGCCCTTGTTGTGATGTTCAGGAGTACTCATGTCTTTCGATGAAAAGGCTGTTCAGGCCGGAATACGACACATCAGGAAGCGAGATCCGATCCTTGGCGAAGTCATCCGAACCGTCGGTGCGTTCACTCTGAAGCCTCGAAAACAGGGCTACGAGATTCTCGTCCGGTCGATACTCTCGCAGCAGATTTCCACCTCCGCCGCGTCCACCATTCGCAACCGACTTCAGGACCTGCTGCCCGGCCGTCGCATCGTTCCGCAGTCGCTGGACGCATTGTCTGATGAACAGCTCCAGCAGGTTGGCATTTCGACTCAGAAGCGAACGTATCTGCGAGATCTGACTCGCTGCACGCTGGATGGTTCGATCAGTTTCAAGCGGATCCGCAAAGCCAGCGATGAAGAGGCCATCGAGGAACTGATTCAGGTAAAAGGCATCGGTCGCTGGACCGCTCAGATGTACCTGATCTTTTCCCTTGGGCGACTGGACGTATTCGCGCCTGATGACCTTGGACTCCGGAATGCCGTCGATCGGCTTTACGACATTCCTGATCAGGCACCGCGAAAACACTACGACGACCTGGCGATGAACTGGAGTCCCTATCGCAGCATCGCCTCGTGGTACTTGTGGCGATCACTGGAGAACAAGGACTAGTCAGCCGGAACGCGCTAGCGTCCGGTTTTCGCTTAACAAACACGGCAAACTTAACCGGGAGCTAGCGCTCTGCGGCTTGTCAGCCCTTGTGCAGAGTTTCTTTCTTCCACTGGATGATGTCGGCCAGAATGGAATCCAGCGGCATCACGGGTTTTCGACCAATGGTTTGATACAGCCGATCAACATTCGGAACTCGACGCTGCACATCCTCGAAGTCTTCGCTGTACGCCTTGTTGTACGGAACAAATTCGATCTCAGCGTTCGAGCCAGTTTTTGAGATCACTTGCTGAGCAAGGCTCAGGATGGACACTGGCTGATCGCTGCCGATATTGAAGACTCGCCCTTCCGCACTGGGAGTATTCATCAGCTGCACAACGCACTGGACAATTTCGCCAACATGAGCGAAGCAGCGAACCTGTGAACCGTCATCGTAAACCAGAACCGGCCCGCCTCGCAGTGCCGCTTCAACAAACCGAGGAACCACCATTCCGTAGTTGCCCACCTGGCGTGGTCCTACAACATTGAAGAAGCGACCAACGGTCACTCCCAGCTGATACTTGCGGTGATACGCCAGCGCGAGAAACTCATCGATGGCCTTGGAGCATCCGTAGGCCCAGCGAGGACGGCTGGTTGGGCCAAGGTGAAGGTCATCATCTTCCACCCACGATTCGCCTGGGTGCTTGCCATACACTTCGCTCGTTGATGCGAGGAAGAACTTCTTCACATTGCCCTGCACAGCAAGTCGCAGCAGCTGTTCCGTGGGAAAGATATTGGTTTCAATTGTTCGCACTGGGTCGTCGGCGACCAGCTTCACTCCCACGGCAGCCGCAAGGTGGAAGATCATGTCGACCCCGTGAACGGCTTCGCTGAGTGCCAACGGATCGGTGATGGAACCCTGACGAATCTCCAGACGGTTGTTGCTGCGGACCGCGTCAAGATTGTGATCGCGTCCTGTCGACAGGTTATCGAGCACCACCACGTGATGCCCCTGCCTCAGAAGCAGCTCCGTCAGATGACTGCCAATGAAGCCCGCTCCACCGGTCACAAGACACTTCGACATAGTTCCAATCCAATCGCTGAAACACCGCAAACCCACGCGGCCGAGAAACCGCATCACGGGCTCGATGACGATATCAGCATCCCGCTTCTGACGCGACAACGCCGTCTCGATTCCTGCTGACCAGTTGCCAAGTGGACAGCCTCACAAGCGACGACCGATCCGGCACCCCTGACCCGCACGATCGGTATGTACGCCATTATTAACAGAATCGTTAACACCGGCGCAAACGATTCTTTGCGCACAGTCGATACGACAGGAACGAGCGCCACGCGAAGAGATTTCTGTAACACGTTTCACAGCAGGCACTTATGGGGAGATTCTGCCTGTGC
>JAEUII010000100.1 GCA_016795145.1 Planctomycetaceae bacterium | reverse complement strand
ACTCCTGAAGCACTGGAGGCTCTGTCGATTGCATGGGCGACCTGTGGTCAGGACCAGAACCATCGTAGTTCCATCCAGAGCACGCTACAGTCCGTGATGAGTGCAGCACCGGACCTGAAGGCCATCATTCAGTTGCTTGATCGCAAGGCGGCAGAGAACGGAGATGACAGTTCGTTCCTTCGCCGGGCACTCGGAAAGGCGTTGCTGGATCGTGAACAGTCCGGAGATGCCGAGACACAGCTTCGAATTGCTCTGCAGCTCCAGCCACAGGATTCAGAAGCATGGACCTGGCTGGTCAGCAGTCTGGACAAGCAGCTGAAGACTCAGGCTGCGATCGACGCGCTGCTGGATCATTCGGATGCCAGCCGACGCGACACGGCGTTGTATCGTGAACTCTATCGACGCTGGAAGACTCAGGACGACGCCCAGGCAGAACGAGCGGCGACGTCGATCGTCGAAGTTGCGCCGGAGGAAGCCGACAACCAGTCGGTCCTTGCGGAGATTCGGCAAGAAGAAAACAACCTGGCCGCGACGCTGTACCATCGCCAGCGAGCCGCAGATCTTCGCAAAGAAGACCCGACACTGTTGGTTCGGCTGGCCGAAGCACAGATTCGTTTCGGCAGCCAGATTGATGCTCGAGGAACGCTGAACAAACTGGTCACCACAAAATGGGACGATCGGTTTGCCGACATTCCGAACGACATCAAGCGGCTGCAACAGCAACTCCCGTAGGTGAAGGAGGCAACATTTCCGGATTTTCCCTGGGCACGGTCTGTCAGTGCAGGTATTTTCGAGCGGCGTCGGTTTTGAGGATCAACGCCGTCAGGAAACTCGTCCGATCTCAGCTTTGATGCTCGGATGAATACGTCTCACTGTGACTGCGGCTGGGTTCGGCAATGACAACATCGATACATTCCTCCCAATCGATACGGAAGCGACTTCAGCACTGGCCTGCACTTCTCGAGGCCATTCTGGAGTCCGATCTGATGGCTCCGGAGTTTGAAGATCTTCGCGAGAAAGTGCTGACGTGTGGAGCTGCGATTCGTGACCTCCTGCACGACAATCCGGCAGATCCGACAGCAGATCCGACGGAAGAAATGGTGGTCGAAGCTCTGGTGGTTAGCACGGCAGAACTGTGGCTGGCGGAGTATGCTGCGTCGATCCAGCCAAACGATGCTCGAACGGACCTGCTGGAGAAGTCTCGCACGATCTGGGACTCAGCTTCATCCGCGTATTGGAATCTGACCGGAATTCCGGACATCGCCGCCACGTCATCCAGCCAGCCCGGTGGTGCGCGGGAGAAAGCGCTGTTCGACCAGCTGGAGTCCATGTTCAGCCTGTCGCACTTCGAAGAGATTCGATCCGTTCGCCAGTCAGACAGTCGAGTCGAAGTGGCAGGAAGCGTTGCCCTTCAGAACCTTCGCCGCGACCTGCAGGACCAGGCCATTCCGTTCGCCGTCGACGGGTTCGTGTACTGCATCGAAGTGTACGAACTCCACAGCCCCGACGACGCCGACTTTCTGGGCACACGCTTCGAACCTGATCCGTGGATCACTCAGGACTGAATGCGGGCAGACCACCGCGTGTGAGTTGTTGAAGTGTGACTTCTTCCTCGTTGAAGATCGGCCAGGCTCAACGGAGCTACCTCGTCGTCACGCAAATGTGGTTTCTTTGCGATTCCAGAGCTTCAGGATAATCACTGCGGGCATGAACCCCGCGGCTTTCGCGGCGTTCGAGCGCGGCGGAGGCCATGGCGCGTGCGACCAGCATCATGTTCTGAAGTTCCCAGCCCGCGGGTTCTGACAGTTCCCGGCGACACACATAGTTGGCCCAGAAATCCAGCTGAGCACATGCGGCCTTGAGATCAGCTTCATTGCGAACAATGCCAACGCTGCGTCCCATCAGGCTGCGCAGGGAGTTGCGAATGTCGGTCAGGTCCAGCTGCTCATTGGGCTTCTGAACATCGCTCTCAGAATGCCACTCAATGTCCGGCGCGGCGTAGATGTCCGGCATCGACAAAGCTGCCTCGGAAGCGTTCTGGCCGCAGCGAAGTCCGAAGACAACACCTTCCAGAAGACTGTTGCTGGCCAGTCGATTCGCCCCATGCAATCCTGTGGACGTGACTTCTCCGGCGGCCCAGAGATTGTTCAGTGACGTTCGGCCATCGTCGTCGGTCGTCACACCACCGATCATGTAGTGCGCTCCCGGACGCACTGGAACTCTGTCTCTGGTCAGATCGAGTCCAAAGTCGGCGCACACTTTTCCGATGTGCGGAAACCTCGCGCGGACTTTGTCAGCACCGATCGGCGACAGGTCGAGGTACACACACGGGTGAGCTGTTCTGGCCATCTGCTCTGTAATCGCCTGACTGACCACATCGCGCGGAGCCAGTTCGCCCGCCGGGTTGTAGTCGTGCATGAAGCGATGTCCATTGCAGTCAACCAGATGAGCGCCTTCGCCTCGAACGGCTTCCGTAATCAAATGGCGAGAACTTCCGGCGATGTAAAGCACGGTTGGATGGAACTGCATAAACTCCATGTCACGCAGCACGCAGCCAGCTCGAAGGGCGGTCGCATGACCATCCGCTGTTGCGATCGCAGGATTCGTCGTCTCACGGTACAACGCCCCCGCGCCGCCTGTGCAAAGAATCGTCTGCTTGGCCCACACAAACGTGCGGCCATGATTCGCATTCCACACCAATGCGCCGCGGCAGACGTTGTCCTGTGTCAGCAGGTCCAGAGTGAACGTCTGAGGCCAGAGATCAATATTGGGCTGCTCCGCGGCCCGCCGATTCATGGCCCGCATGACTTCCTGCCCCGTCGCATCACCGAGCGCGTGAGCGACGCGTGGATGGCTGTGACCACCTTCCAGAGTCAGCGCCAGCTCTCCGTCGACTCGGTCAAAGTTCGCGCCGAAAGTCACGAGTTCACGGATGCGAGCCGGAGCTTCACGAATCACCAGCTCGACAATGTCGTCGTGACACAGTCCTTTTCCGGCCGCCATCGTGTCGGCCACATGATTCGCAAAATCATCCAGCGGATCAAGAACCCCGGCGATGCCGCCCTGAGCATACGCGCTGTTCGAATGCTGCAGTGTGTCCTTCGTTACGACGACCGTTCGCAGTCGAGGATCGACCGCCAAAGCTGCGCGAATTCCTGCAATCCCGCCACCGATCACCAGGACATCGGTAAAGAGATGCGGCACACGCTTCGGATGGAAGGACGCGAGATAACGGCGGTGAGAAGCGACGGTCAGGTGTCTGTCTTGCATTACAAAATTGCCTGTCTAATCCACTTCAGGACAGTATTCCCTGAACGATGTTTCCGTAGAGATCGGTCAGACGATAATCGCGTCCGCTGTGCCTCCATGTCAGTTTCTCATGATTGAGCCCCATCAGGTGCAGGATGGTCGCGTGGAAATCATGAACATGGACCTTATCGACTTCAGCACGCATGCCATATTCGTCTGTCGCACCCCACGCGATTCCGCCCTTCACACCGGCACCGGCCATCCACGAACTAAAGGCCCACGGATGATGTTCGCGTCCTTTGGCATCGGCGCTGTTGTTGAAAGGTGTTCGGCCGAACTCAGTGGTCCAGACGACCAGAGTCTCCTCGAAGAGTCCTCGTTCCTTCAGATCCTGAAGCAGTCCCGCGATGGCCTGATCCACATTCAGAGCCAGTCGAGCATGGTCCATCATGTCGCCGTGGGAATCCCAGTTGCCCGAAGAACCCGTGTCAATCAGTTCGACAAATCGAACGCCCTGTTCCACAAGACGCCGAGCCATCAGGCACTGCCACGCAAAGCCTGTTGTCTGTCCAGGCTGCAAACCATACATCTTCAACGTTGACTCGGATTCCTTCGTCAGATCGAACACCTCCGGAACAGCCGTCTGCATTCCAAAGGCCGTCTCAAACGTTCGAATGCGAGCCTCCAGTTGAGGATCCGCGGAACGTGCTGCAAGGTGTCTTCGATTCCGTCGCTCAAGGATGTTCAGTTCTTTGCGCTGTTGTGACTGAGGCGACGCCGGAGTGACATTCGCAACAGGTTCTGTTCCCGGAACAACCAGCGTCCCCTGATGCGCACCGGGAAGAAAGTCGCTCGCATACACCTGCGTCCCGGCATACGTCTGAGCCGGCGCGATGGTGATGAACGACGGGAGATTGCGATTCTCCGTTCCCAGTCCGTAACTCACCCACGCCCCAATGCTTGGCCGGGCAAAGGCGAACGAGCCTGTGTGCATGCCGAGCGTCGCGTTGTAGTGATTCGAATGATCCGTGTGCATCGATCGGATCAGGGCGATGTCGTCCATGCAGCCGCCGATGTGAGGAAACAGGTCACTCACTTCTGTGCCGCATGCCCCGCGATGACGAAAGGCCCATTGAGGACTCTTCAGAAAGATGCGCTCATATCCGGGACGGTTGCGAATCTCCGGGTGGTCCAGCTTCACCTCGCGCCCAACATCCTGCGACAGTCGTGGCTTCGGGTCGAACGTATCAACGTGCGAGACACCACCGGTCATGAACAGGAAGATGACCTGCTTTGCCTTCCCCGGGAAATGCGACGCTTTTGGGGCGAGTGGATCTTCCGCAGGACGATCTTCCGCCAGCAGTTCGCTGAGCAATCCGGGCATCAGCATGGATCCCGCCACAGCAGACTGAATCATGCCGCGACGTGAATGGCCACACGACTGGCTTCGACAAGGATGCTGGTTCATTGCCATGGTCCTTCCTGCATCAAAACAGGGAGTCAATTTCGGTTAGAGCTGACTCCATGGTAGCAGATCGTCCGAGCAGCGTTCACTCACCAGTCGTGCCACCGCAAACGCAGCCGCGCAGGTGCTGACATTTCGAACGAACATGGCCGACAAATCAGAGACGGAGTGAATGCCGCCCGAGTCCATCTGCGAAAATGCTCGTTCCGCCAGCCAGCTTCCGCTACCGCTGATCAGGATTCTGACGGGTTCGTTCTTCGGCACTTCGGACTTCTTCCGAACGGCCATCAGTCGGTTTTCGATCGCTGTTTGAATCTGCTGCAACTGCTGCTCACCAATGTAAGCTGCGATGCTGACCAGCTGCGTTTCCGAAAGATCTGTACTGTCACAGCACAACTGATGAGCCAGTCGGTTCAGGCTGTAGTGGCGAGTCAGCGGACGATTGTCGGCCGTGTCACAGTCTTCCGAATTTTCTGCAAGATCACCATTCACCACATGCACGTCAGCGGCCGTTGCAAACAGCTCGGCCGCGAGCGGCACATGAACTTCCTTGATGCCGATGGTCGTATCTTCCAGGGGAACACAGGGGACGATCGCGCAGACCGGAGTTCGCCGCACGCCGGAATAGACGAGTTCATTGTTCGCAAGTCTCTGAAGATCATTCAGGCCATCCGGCAACGGCAGACCATCGGCCAGCGGAATCACATCCGTCGTCGTGGAACCAATATCAACAAGCAGGGCCGGCCCTTGCGGGACGGCTCGTCCAGCCCATGTCGCAAGAGCATGCCAGTTGGCCGCGGCCGTTAGAGTCCACAACTCAATGGCATCATCCGGCTCCGCGAATTCCCCTGATGTCATCCACACGCGAACAGGACACTCAGGGAAAACCTCAACGACTTTTCGGATGACAAACTCCACACCCTGAGCACGCGTCTCGAAGCAGTCCGCGAGTTCCGCTGTCATCGTAAGACCGACCAACGCAGGTCGTTGTCCATTCAGAACCGTGAGTCCCTGCAAGGCTTCGACCAGTCCATCAGGATTCTTCCAGAACGCAAATGGAATGCACTCCGAAACTCCATCAAACGTGGCCGCCTTGATGTTCGCTCCGCCGATATCGAGCCCAAGTATCTGCACGTGAATGTCGCCTTTGATGATTCCCAACCCGCTGCGTCAGCAAGGGATGATTCTGGGTCAACTTGTGCTTCTTGTCCCTCACTGACGTTTCGGGTTGCGAAGCCTCAAACAGATCAACCTGTGGACGTTCCTCTGTGATTTCCAGCCGCACGATCCAGCAACCTGTCAATGCCAGCAGAAGAATTCTGAATGGTTCAGAGTAGTCCAGACATTCTTCAGGCGACAGTCAGGGCTCTTCAATCGGCAGACAATGCGTACGATTCCCGCCATCGGCAGTTCTTGCGTGCACTAGCCAAGGTCCGGTTCTTCTGATTTTTCCGTTCCTGCCATGTTTTGAAAACATTCGGCGCAGGTCGCCCGGGAGGGCGGTCCGATAAACCTGTTGCTGCCGTTCCAGGGTTTGCTTTTCGAACAGGTTTTGACATGCGAACTGCTCTTCGTGTCATGGTCTTTCTGTCAGCCACTTTAGGACTGACTATTGCCTCTGCGTCTGTGTCACTGGGTGATGAAATTCACTGGTCCACCGACATTGAGCAGTCTCTTCAGGCAGCATCGCAGGCTGGCAAACCAGTGCTGATGGAGTTCACCGCGTCATGGTGTGTCTACTGTCAGCGTATGGAGAAGTCGACATTCACCGATCCTCGCGTTGCTGCTCAGATCAATCGGCAGTTTGTTGCTGTCCGAGTTGATGCGGATAAGCACAAGGACCTGGTAAAGGACCTCGAAATTGAAGGTCTCCCGGCGATCCTGGTCGTGTCTCCCGATCTGCAGATCATTCATCGCATCAAAGGCTTCCAGACGGCCAATGCGCTGCTGACAGAACTCAACAAGGTTCCTCACCCGGCGACACCGGCGGTCGTGCAGAACGGAACTGCTTCAAACACCGCAGCCACTCAGTCACGAAAACCACCTGTCACGGACCGAACATCCACTCATCGTGATCCTGGTTTTGATGGACTGACGGCAAATGAAACGGCCGATCCATCTCGAAAGAAGTCTGTCCAGGTGGCAAGCCGTCCCGTCGAAGTGAGGAATCCGGCGACCCAATCGACCAGAAATAATCGGGTTACTGGTCCGGAACAAAAGAACACGGACAAGGCAGCGGCGTCAGAGTCAACTCGAGAAGAGGATGGCAGGTTCTTCGAATCATTGCAGGCCTCTCAGAACAAGCCTCAAGCTCGTGCCGTGTCGCATTCTCAGAACACATCCGCCGCATTTGGCGGAACATCGCTGGTCGCCGCTGTGGACGAGCATGAGATTCGACCGGGCTCTTCAAAGCATCAAGTGACTTATCGCGACCGAGTTCTCTTCTTCCAGTCAGAAGAAGAAAAGTCCGCCTTCCAGGCCAATCCGAATAAGTACTGGCCAATGCTGGACGGTGAGTGTGCAGTGGCGATCGCAAACGAAGAGCAGCATGTTGACGGACAACTGCAGTTCGCTGCCGTGTTTCGAAAGCGAGTCTGGCTGTTCTCCAGCGAGGAAAACATGCGTGAATTCCTCGCCGATCCTGCCGACACTGTGGAGGCTGCCCAGGAAGTACTGTCCGCCGAACAGAAGTAATCGGCGACCTGACATCGGAAACAAAAACGGGAGTCCTTGCGGACTCCCGTTTCGTTTTGGCAAACTGGCGATCAGCGATCAAAAGAATCTCTGATCCCGAGTGACTACTGCTTTGGAGCTTCGGTTGCTGGAGCATCCGCGGGGGCCGCAGTGCCTTCGGCAGGCGCCGCACCTTCAGCAGGAGCGGCTGGAGCACCAGCTGGCGGAGCCGCGCCATCGGCTGGAGCGGCAGGTGCAGCACCTTCCGCTGGAGCGTCCTTTGAAGGCTCTGAATCGTCTGCTGGCGGTCGAGTCACTGGCGTTGGAGATGGATTGTCTGCTGGTGGTCGCATGCCACCGAATCCGCCACCACCGCCTGGAGCCGGAGGAGCGCCGCCACCACCGCCACCTGGTGCGCGAGGAGCCTGGCCAGGGAATGTGGCTGGAGGAGGTTCTGGCTTGTTTGATGGTGGTTCTTCACCCTTCTCAAGAGCGTAGTAGCTCAGAGCCTTTGGGTTCTCTTTTCCAGAAGCGACTACATAGATTTCCGGTGGGCGTTCGCCAATCAAGCCTCTCAGCAGGCTGAACCACTGATAGCGATAGGTCACAATTTCGCCACTGTCTTCGACGACTTCCTTCTTAGGTCCGAACGAAACGAGTTCCTCCACCTGTGCCAGAGACTTATCTGTGAAGCCGCCTTCAACGGAATTCTTCTTGAAGGCTTGACCGGTCAGGTAATTTCCAAGGCCAGCACGAAGCTCAATGACGCAGAGCACACCGACGATGCCAAGCAGCACCAGCGAGACGATCGTCCGGGTGGGCGATACTTTGGGCCCTTTTGGGGCAGATGCGGGATTCGACACTCGATCCTCCGGAGAACTGAAAAAATGAACCGGGCTGCACCGTGACGGCAATTGGCCCTGGAAAATAGGAAACTGCAGGATGCCTCAAATTCGATGCACCACAGCCAGTCCCGAGTTCCCCGCAAAATACCGCGATAAGATACGAATGTCACCCATCGCCGGTGTTCCTGACCAACAATCAGTCAAAAACCTCGCTAAACAGCAAACGCGAGGCTCAGCATTAACGCGAATTCGCCTTCAGGGAAGCTCACCGCGACGCCCCGGCAAATGAGGCTAAGACAACACAAGAATCGCACAGAGACCCAACACAATGCAGCTTATAGTATCGGTCAGCGACCATCGGTCCGACCGAACGGACAACCAGTCCAGAAGCGCGCCGGTTGGACATCCGTGGCGGCAGTAAGCCATGGGCACGAACAAACTCGCCACCAATCCGATAACCGCAATCGCTATGGCCGCACTGCCGGCAATCCGCCAAACCCAGGCGTCAAACGGTTCCAGATCCACGGCTCGCACGCTGATCAGTCCAAACGCTCCGGCCAGAACGATGAATAACAGCAGCACGGGAACAAGCTTCATCCAGCGCGTGAGCCCGACAGGCAGTCGAAGTTGCCATGGCAGGCGATTCCTCACGACCTGCTGGAGTGCTCCATGGGGACAGATGTGAGCGCAATACAAATTCTGGCCTCGAAACACCGGTACTGCGATGGCAGCCAGAGTCAGCAACACCTGCCCCATTGCTCGTTCCCATGGGATGCCAAACTGAGTCCAGCCAACCAGCTGGGCCTGAGAAAGAAAGTCGGCGTTCATCCAGCCAAGCCAGATGATCACAATGATCTGATACAAACGGCGAAGCCATCGCCGCGATCGCAAATGTGTCAGCCCCAGGATCACTCCACACAGAACAATCAGCCCGGTGGAGATTGCCCGGTACTGCAGACTCGCGCGAAGAAATCGCTGGGTCGTTGAGAGTCGCTCGCTGCCATCCGCGGACACGCGATTATCAGATGGCGAAGATGGTTTCGACGACGTCAAATCAGCAGATCCTGCCCTCAGCTCCGTCAGCTTCCTGCGTTCATCCAGCAAGGCCTGAGCTGTGATCTGAATGGCCTGTGCCACCGACTGGCTGGTCATCGTCGCTCCGGAAACGCCTTCGACTTTCGAAGCATCTTCTGACGCGAGGTCTGCCAGTCGTTTGCCGTTCCAGAGCTTTCTAAAACCACGATCGTCTTTCACGTATCCGACATAAGGCTCATTGTCGAAACTCACGCCGATCGCAATGCCAGTGACCTGGTCCGCTGCATCAAACGCCACCAGTGCGTCAGTTGGCCCCTGAAATCCAACCTGATTATCTGCTGCTGGTGACAGACGCAGGCAGTAGCCAAGAGTTATTTCCTGTGAATCTTTGACGACCCACGAATGAACACTTTCCGCCTGCCGTTCGCAAGACGCTGCCTGCGGATACAGTTTCTTCACGTCGTCAAGTCGAGGCGGATCCGGGAAGCGTAACGAAGCCACAGCGGGAAGGGATGATCTGTCGGGATTTCCCGCATCAATCCTGAAGCAGCGCAGGCGGATCGCTTCGAGAATGCTGAGGCTTGTCAGCGTTGCTCCTGTCACGCTATCCACATTCTTCATGCGAGCCAGCTGCTCCGGTGTTTGTCCGACAAGCTGCCGAAAGAACTGTTTGTCGTCGGCAACACGCTGGACATGCTCCTGTGTATCACCGCTGCCAAGGATCGACGAACCCAGCAGAGCGTCCTTTGCGTCAAACACCAGCAAAAGGTTCGTTGGCCCGGAGAATCCAATCAGATGATCCGCCGAAGGAGATGTCAGCAGCGCTGTTCCGATCGCGTTGCCGTCAGCATCCAGCAAAGTTGCGGTGTCCGGTGTCGGACTTTCCGAAACCGTGAACTGCGGCTGGGAAGAAACAACGGCGGGATGAATCTGCTGAATCTCGGGAAGGATTGATCGCCAGTCTGACTGTGCGGAGTTGTCTCGCACCGACCGCCAATGGTGCACATTCACCAGTCCCAGCAGGCAGCAGAAAACGAACACGCGAAAGGCACGAATTCGCCACGTCCGCCGTTTGGTTGCAAAATGACTGTTGACCATGTGAATGGAACTGAGCAAAGTACTGGCAGAAGCATCTGCAAGATGCAGCGCTGACTGGTCGACTCTGACCAGTCATCTGATGCGACAGTAACAGGGGCAGACGTCTTGGTCCAGAAGATCATTATTGATGCGGATCCGGGAATTGGCGATGCACTGGCGATTTTGGTGGCCATGGCCGATCCCGCTGTCGAAGTGCTGGCTTTGACAGGCACTGGCGGATGCGTGTCTGGTCTTCAGGCAACTCGTAACCTGCATTACCTCGTCGGACTCGTCGATCCGATCCGGCATCCTCGGATTGGTCAGTCCGAACTGGCCGAGAATCCTGCAGACCTGATTCCACCGGGGATGCCACACCAGCAATCTCTGAACGGCCGATTTGGTCTTGGCGATACGGAGCCGCTTGTTCCGGATCTTCACAATCGCCGCGAGAGTGCTCGCCTGATCGTCGATGTGGTTCGCGAACATCCTCAGGAAGTGCGCATCATTTCATTTGGCCCGCTGACGAACGTGGCCATGGCCTTCGACCTGGACCCTGAGTTGCCGGTTCTGCTGAATGGACTGATCTGCCTTGGAGGGACGCTGCATTCGTCAGGCGATGCCTCACCAACGTCGGAATTCAATTTCTGGTGTCATCCTCAGGCAGCCCGCGCTGTGATGAAGAGTCCGGTTGGAAAGATCGTTGTTCCGCTGGAAGTCAGCCAGAACCCGGCCATGACGTTTGACGACATTGATCGTCTCGCCGGACTGATCCCTTCAACACCGATCGGTGAGTTCGTAAACAACCTGCTGTTGTATGCGGTGCGAGCCTGTCGGCAGCAAATGCCCTGCGAAGAGGTGGCTCTGCCCGCCGCCGCAGCACTTGCCATTGCCGCTGGTGCAGCGAAGTTTGAAACGTCTCATGTGGTGGCCGATGTCGAGACTGCGGGCGAGATCACAAGTGGCATGTTGGTGATTGATCGACGCCGATTCCAGCACCGGCAGACGAATGCAGAAGTGGTGACTCAAATCGATGAAGCGGCTGTCATCGATTACTTCTGCCGCGGCCTCCGACGCATCGCAATTGCAACGGATCTGTAACAGGCTGTTGTATTAGTGAGCCGCAGGGCGCTAGCCGCGGGTCTTTTCCAAATGCTCTTCTGACTCTCACCCGCAGCTAGCGCTTTGCGGCTCACATACTCAACACGCTGCCAGCGAAACGACTCTACACGACCTGCTTCACGGCATCGTTCAACATGCCAACGTAGATCATCGCGATGCGGAAGATGAAGAAGATGACAATCCCCGCCGTGAACATCCAGACGGCAGCGGAGAGTACCGATGTCAGTTTCGACATGCTGCGACGAGCATCTTCTTCAAAGATATGACTGAGTCGATCGAGCTGTTCCGGGACAGTGCCGGTCTCTTCCGCGGTTGCCACCATCTGAAGATATTCTGTTGTGAAGAGCTTCGATGCGGACAGCGCATCAGTGAGCGTTTCGCCTTCAGCCAGTTCCTGCCAGATAATAGGTTCGGCCATGATGAAGGCGCCGTTACTGGTGGCCTTCAGACTGCAGTCCAGTGACGGGCGGATCGACATGCCAGCCTGTTGAGTCAGCGCGAAACACCAGGAGAAACGGCTCGTCGCGAAGGAACTCATGCAGTGACCAAGCACCGGAATGCTAAGCAACAGAGGATCCAGGAACGCCTGACCGCCAAGACTATTACGTAACCACCGCCAGCAGAAAAACGCTGCCGCAGCGGTTCCAAACCAGCTGCCAATCCAGATCAACGCCCCCGTCGTTCCATAGAGCCCAAGTCCGGTCACGTTAAATGGTTTGCCGTCTGGTCCGGGAGGCAGCAAACCGAGGATGAAGATCAGAAGCCCGATGATACCGATGGCAGCGACCAGCTGAATGACTGGCCACGTTGCTGCCGAACGAAACTCACGAACCTGAGCAATGCGCGATTCGTAGTACTTTGCAAGGGCCGTGAAAACTTCTGGCACGTTTCCAGTCTGCTCGCCGACGTTCACAAGATCGCGGAACAACGGGGGAAACAGATCTCCCTGAGCACTAATCGCTTCCGCCAGTGTCTTTCCGTTCTGGATGGCTCGACTGATATTCTCCACGGCAGGTGATAGACGACTGTCGGACGACTGTCGCGATGCCGTCTGCAGGGCCTTGCGTACGTCGACACCCGCTTCGAGTGTTCGAGCCATCGATCGGGCGAACGCTGAAAGGGCTGGCCACGAGATATCCGGATTGCGAAACATTCCAGCCTCTGACCTGTCAGAAGACAGATCGCTTGTTGTTCGCGCCGCCCTGAGGAACTCCGGCGGGGACCGATTCCGGCCCGACTGGAATTCCCTGGAACACACGCTGTTCGGCAGCCCTCCTGGCGGTAGAACGAGGACGATCGTATCCTCGCGGATTGGCATCCGTTGACGGCCCGATGTCCGGGTCGGAAAACGGATACTGACCTTCGTATGCCTCATTTTCCGCAGCAGGAAACCACGCATACCAGGAAGGAAAGCGAGTCGTCTGAGGGTTGAGGCATCCTACGTTCAGCAACGTCAGCATACCGAGCAGCATTCGAAAGGAATGCGTCTTCAGTTGCTGTCGCACACAGAATGTAGAAACTCCGCGCATCATGAAATTTGTCTGCGGCTTTTCTCGAATCGACTCAGTACGAAAATCGGCAAAATCTCCGAACTTTCGAACCTTACCAGCAAATCCTGCCGGGCCGCAACACCAGTTTGACCCTCCCAATGGAACGCGAAAATGCACTGGATTTCGGCTTCTGATTCCGGATTTGTCCCCGCTTCGCACGAAAATCCTCAGAACCCTGGAGTGCTCAAACGAGTCATCGCGACACGCGACATGTTCCAGGCCGGCCACGTTCAAATGCTCAACTGGGCCAGCCTTCCCGCCGGTTCGTCCTTCCAGCCGCATTACCACGAAGACATGCAGGAAGTCTTCGTAATGCTGTCTGGTTCCGTCGAAATGCACATCTCCGGAGAAACGCGACGCATGGGTCCCGGCGACACAGTCCTCGTCGATCCTCGCGAAATCCATCGTATGACCAACGTCGGTACTGAGGCAGCGGAATACATCGTCTTCGGAATCTCCTCCGGCAAAGGCGGACGAACGGTGGTTGTTTAGCCTGGTACCTGGCGAGTCCCTCACATGAATTTGCTCGTGCACCCAGGCCAGTTATGATGGAACTCCGATTGTTCGTTATTCCTATGGGTTCATGTGAAGAGCACGAACCAGCCGCAGGTCATATTCATTTTCGCTCCGGGGGGGGATTGCAATGTTCAACTGGTTCAAGAAGTCCAAACCGGGTCCCCAACTTCCTACACCCAAGGACAAGTACGATCGAGCAGTGCTTGGAGACATCGAGAGAGTTGGCTGGTCGGTGATCTGCATTAATGATGGATCGACGCCATACCAGTTTTCGGTTGGAATGTTCCATACTCTCAAGCACCCCGAGATCATCATTCTTGGTCTGAAACAGGAAGTCGGGGGCTACATCATCAATCAAATCGGCGGCACGATTGCTCTTGGGAAGACCATCAAGCCTGATGTCCTCAATGAAGACTACACGAACACAGGCAACTACTTCAAAACAGTGGATCCTGTTCACTACACTGAATATTGCGGTTACGCCAAATGGCTCTATCGAGGTTCCGGCTTCCCGATGTACCAGTGTGTGTGGCCATTGAAGTCTGGCTTGTATCCCTGGGATGCTGGATACCCTCCAGAAGGCGCGGAGATTCAACCACTGCTGACTTAGCGCGGGTTTTGGCGAGGACTGAAGATGAGGCCTTCAGATAGCGCCTCAGGCTCAGAGGTGATTGGGGTTTGTGGGAAATTGTCAGGGATTGTTGGTGGTTTCGCTGGAATGTGGAGATTCGACGACTCGAAGCGTGGAATTCGTGCGTATACTGGCCGCCCCTGCGAAATTGTTCTGCGCGGGTTGTTTGTGCCTTTGAGTTTGAGTGATACGAAATGGTTCCTCCATCTGATCGTTCGAGTCGTCGTCCACGCAAATCCGGTTCCGGTCAGCAAGGTCCTCGAAAGTCTGAAAGCCGTCCGAAGGGTCGTGGGCCCGCGTCGTCCGGTCCGCCACGGCAGCGTCGTCCGGCTGGACCACGAGTCCCCACTGGGCCGCGAGTCCCGGAAGCTCGAGGTGCCGCGCCGGTTGTCGCGGAAGTTGCTGGTGAGGATGAATCCGGCCCAACGATCCGGCTTCAGAAGTTTCTCGCGATGGCAGGCGTGGATTCTCGCCGCAACTGCGAGGAGTACATTCGCAACGGTCGAGTCACTGTCGATGGCGAAGTGGTGACTGACCCGGCTCGATCGGTTTCCACAGAGGACAGTGATGTTCGCCTGGACTCGGAGCGACTTCGACTCGCACGGCCCCGCTATTTTCTGCTCAACAAACCCAAAGGCGTGCTGTGTACGAACAGCGATCCGGAAGGACGAACTCGCGCGGTTGACCTGGTACCGGTCGCGGATCAGCGTCTCTTCACGGTAGGCCGCCTTGACGAAAACACCGAAGGCCTTTTGCTGGTCACAAATGACGGCGACCTCGCACAGCGACTGGCTCATCCTCGCTTTGAAGTCGTTCGTCGTTATCGTTGTCAGGTCGCTGGAACGCCTCAGCTGGAAACTTTGCAGCAGCTTCGCGAAGGCATGTACTTCTCAGAAGGCTTCTTCAAATTTCGAGGCATTCGGGTCGTCGGTCGACAGGGTCGCAGCACCATTCTGGAACTCGAACTGCAGGAAGGCAAGAACCGCGAGATCCGTCGTCTTCTTGCGCGAGTCGGGCACAAGGTGCTGGCTCTGGAACGAATCGCCTTCGGACCGCTCCGGCTTGGCACACTTCCCGTCGGGCGTCATCGCGAACTGAATCCCACTGAGGTTCGTGAGCTGAAGCACTTCCTTGAAACCGGCGAACAGGCCGGGCCTCCGCGCAAGACTGGTTTTGGTTATCGCCCTGGAAAGACTCGAGGAAAGAAACACCGCAAGTCAGCAGCAGTGAGCGACCGCAAGAGCAGCGGAACCCCTTCGGCTCGCGGTGTCCGTGGGGCAGCACGGCAGGGACGCACGACCGGCTCAGCACCAGGTGCCTCCGGCCGTCCTGCGGCGTCGAACCGTCAAGGTGCATCGAATCGTCCAGGTGCAAAGAGAAGTCACAGCAAGCCGCGTGGTAAGGGACGGTAATCGTTTCCTCAAAACACGGCGTGCCGCTGGCGAGCGGGATGCGTCAGCTGCCCGGCAAGAGCTCCGTCAGAGCCACGAGGTTGGGTTCGTCATTCCCGCGCAGGCGGGAACCCTGGCTTCAACGTTCTGGGTTCCCGCCTGCGCGGGAATGACGGCTAAACCCAAATGACGGCTAAACCCAAGTTGTTGATGTGACAAACCACTAAGTAAATGGCAGGGCCTTTGGCCCGGAACCGCACGAGACCATTTGAGAAGGTTGCTGAGCGTTTTTTGCAACCCCACAACTACGGATGAACAACCACGTTTTTCTGAGTCTGCAGGAAGCTCATCAGATCGCGAAACTGATCAGCGGTCAGTGATTCCCCAAAATTCGCGGGCATCGGTGACGAAGTGGCCAGTTTGCGTTCTTCAATGTCGTCGCTGGTCAAAGTGGTTTCTTTTGCCTGACTGTCGATTAGCAGGAACCGGCCGCCTTCCAGTTCCTTCAACAACCCACTCAGCGCTTTGCCTTCGGTTGTGACGATCGTGGTTGTTCGAAACGCGACGTCCACGTTGCGATTCGGAGCCAGAACATCTTCCACCATGCGCTGCAGACCTCGATTGGCGATGCCGTCCAGGTTCGGCCCCACCTGCTTTCCTTCGCCAGCGATCTGATGACACACCTGACAGTTCTTCTTAAACAATTCCTTGCCAGCCGCGACATCACCCTGTGCGTTCGACACTGCCTTCAGGCGATCGGCAATCAGTTGCTCAATCACGCCGTCCTCGCTCGGTAGTTTTTCGGCGAGTGAGAGGAATCGCTGCTTGAGTGGTTCGGGGGAAATCGCCAGGAGCTTCTGCTGCACGGAAGGACGTGTCAGCAACCTCGCGGACGCTTTACCATTCTCCATCAGCCTTGCCAGCTCTTCTGCACCTCGCACGTCAGAAGCCAGCTGTTCCGCAAGCACCTGTTGCTCCGTCGATGTTGCCAGTTGGAAAGCAGATTCCAGAGTCTTGCCAACCGCTGCCGCATCGCCCTTCTCGACAATGTCAATCACTGTCGCCGCAAGAGCATCATTCACGGCTGCCAGTCGCAACACATTGGCGACCGCGGAGGCCATCGAGTCGCCTCGAAGTCGAGCAACCGCCGTTGCAAACTGTGCCTGATCGTTGCGTGAGATTCCTTCGGTCCGAATCATCGTCATGAGTGCAGGCTGGAACTGTGTGAGTCGGAAGTCCGCCACAAGCGACGCAGCGTCTCGCATGCGCTGGAGCTGATCGGACGGATTGAGCCCCTCAAGAGAAAATCGTCCAACGGCCATCCACGCGTAAGCAGTGGCTGTATCACCGTCGACGAGTTCTACCTGGACCTTCTTTCCCTTCAGGTCATTCAGATTCCACTCGACCTTTTGAGCCACATCGTTGCGAGGTGGAGATGCTTCTCGCAGGATCGCTCCGGTTTCGGCATCCAGCAAGCGAACAAAGTTGGCCTTCTTCAGTGGCTGATCAGGAAAACCATCGTGTCCTGCCACGAAGAAGCTCAGTGATTCCGGACACGCAAACGCTGCGGATCGCCAGAGCCCGGTTCGCTTTTCACCGGCCTCGAAGCTGCTGTAGAGAACCATTCCGGCTGTCCCGTCTGCACACTGTCGGCTGGTTGTTGTTCCCCAGCAGGAAGCTGGGTCGGAAGATTGCGGATGAGGCAGATAGCTCCAGCTCATTCCAGGAGGTCGATTCAACGCACCAAGATCCGCTGCCGACTTCATCTGCAACAGCTGCAGGACAGTGCCACTGGCCCAGGCATTCACGGATGTCGGCAACGTTAGATTACGCTGAGAAAATCCCTGTCGCATGGAATTGAGCAGCTGAATTTGCTCACTGGTTCGACCAGCAAACTGCTGACGAATCGCCTGAACAACCTGACCGGCAAGTTCCGGAGTCACATAGGCGGCCGCAAACTGAAGATACTCCGGAAGCCGCTGAGGCTGCGACTTGCCGAGTGCATCCAGGTGAGAGGCAACGTATTCGGCGGCGGCCTTTGTTTTCACCGCCAGACAGATTTCAGATATGGCCACGGCGTCCATCGTCAATGCGGACGACTTCGCCAGCGACTGAAGTACGGTGTCATCCAGCAGGTGGTCACGCAGAGCAATTCGCACCTGATGACGAAGATGCACGTCACCCAATTCCGTCGTATGCAGAAGTCGCAACAACGGCGCGGCGAGGTCAGCGGAAACATGCCGTGATGCTGCGGCCGCGGCTACACGTCGCACCATTGGTGACGGATCTTTGAATCCGTTTAAAAGAAGGACCGAAGTGTTCGAACGTTCTGCGTCTGGAATAATGGTCTCACGCAATGCTCGGAATGCATGCACTCGAACCAATTCTTCGGAGTCCTTTGCCGCGTCTGCGATTTCCTTCAAGCCCAGTTCCCCACGCTGACCCAGCAGACGCAGAGCCGTCACACGGACATCATGCGACTTGTTGGTCAAGAGCTGCTTGAGGAAAGATGTTGGCACATCCTTGTGGCGATCAGCCAGCACATCTCGAGCGATGTGCTTTCCCTGACCCGGCGCGGATGCAAGCGATTCCACGAGCTGTTCCGTTGTCATCTTGCTGAAGTCCGGACCATATCCCGCCGGGCCGGGCTTTACTTCTGTCGCTCCGGACCAGGAGACTCGCCAAATGCGGCCTCGAAATCGGTCTCGCCCTGGATGCTTCAGGTCGACTTCGTAATGACCAATGATTCGGTTGTAAAAGTCGGCCACATACAACGCACCGTCCGGTCCCACGACAAGATCCACAGGACGGAACCACGGGTCTGAGCTGCTCAACAGGTCCGGCTGTTCAACCGCCTTGACGCTGGATCCTCGTCGCTGCAAAACGTTGCGATTGACGCGGGATGTCATCACGTTTCCATCGAACGTGTTGTCCGCAAACTCCTTTGGAAACAGGGTGTCAGAACCCAGTGCCAAAGCTGCGATGGCCGTCGAACCATGCAGGTGTTCCATCACATTGGGAACGTAACCAAGGCCATCATGAGGTCGCCCGAAACTGTCGTAACAACCACCGGGCAACAGCAGCGTCACTGGTTTCGTGTGACAGTCTGCGGTGTAGATATCTCCGAAGTGGTCGATCGACATTCCAAACGGATTCACCTGCCCCTGTGTGTACAGTTCGATGCGAGAACCATCGGGACGGAATCGAAACGTGTTGCCGGAAGTCAGAGTCACCTTATGGCCATCCCTGCCCGCCACTTCAGAGCGGTTGTTGAATCCGTGACATGCATAGATCCAGCCATCGTCGCCGCGGCGAAACGCGTTGCACATCCCGTGCGTATCTCGAGTCGTATCGAAAGGACCGTAGAGGACTTCACGCTTGTCGCACACGTTGTCGCCGTCGGTGTCACGCAGGTACCAGATGTTCGGAATGGCAAAGCAGATGACTCCGTCACCGTAAGGAAGCAGTCCGATGGGAATATTTAGCTTGTCGGCAAAGGTCGTCACTTTGTCCGCGCGAGCATCGCCGTTGGTGTCTTCGAGAATCTTGATCGTGTCGCGAGGGACAACATCAGCAGCGGCCGCAAAAGGATACTCCAGAGAACTGCTGACCCACAGGCGCCCCTTTGAGTCAAATGCCAGGTTCATCGGCTTGGCAATCTCTGGCTCACTGGCAACGAGCTGTACTCGAAAGCCATCCGGAACAGTGAACGTCTTTGCCTGATCTTCAGCAGACACAGCTTCTGTGTTGCGAACCCCTAGCGCGAAGGGATCATCGTTGGGAGATTGTGCGTGCAGCGCCGACGTCAGGATCAACGATCCACAAACAGCAGCAACGAAGGACGAAACGGCCTTCATGGAAAACTCCGGTGGGAGGAATTCAGGGCAGGAGACCTGCGAAAGCCCCGGAAAAAGCGGGAAACTCGCACGGCCGGTAATGACGGATTCAACACTTCGTACTATAGGCAAGTCTGAAGAGACATTCCAAACACAGCGAGGGTCGCCCCTCGGCAACACGCATGTTCTGCACAGGTGCCGAATGTTCGTTGAACTCGATATTCTGAATCAGCAAACGAAGGTCGATATCGACATCGATCGTCTTCGTCAGGCGGCCATGGCGGTTCTGCAAGCGGAGAACGTTGCGAGTGCCGTGTTGAGCATAACCGTCGTCGATAATCCGGCGATCCACGTGATCAATCGAGATCACCTGAATCACGATTATCCAACCGACGTGATCAGCTTCCAGCTGGAGTTCACCAGTGATGCCGATCTGCCGCTGGAGGATGATTCCGAAGATGAATGGTTCGAGGATGAGGACCTCGAGTCCGACCTGGTTGAAGAAGCAGATTCTGGGGCGACAACCGACGCTGATGAAGAACAAGAAGACTCGGAAGAGCCATCGACTTCCGGACTCGGCACGTCAAGCCGTGCAGAAGGATGTCAGATTGAAGGCGAAGTGATCGTCAGTGCGGAGTATGCAGATCAGATGGCTGGTGAAGGTGGCTGGACCGCGATGGACGAACTGACGCTGTATGTCGTCCATGGGATCCTGCACATTTGTGGTTACGATGATCTCACAACTGACGAAAAGACGATCATGCGTCAGCGAGAAGTTGCAGTGATGAAGTCACTGGGCCTGGTGCCTCGATACGCCGCCAATGACCTTGAAGACACCTCAAAGTAGTACGCTGCCTGCCCCGAAGAACTCATCGTCGTGCTTGAACACATCGTGTCGCACTGTTGAGCTAACAGAGCCGGAACTCGCGGACGTTTTCACCATCGACGACAGTGTTCCGCTCGACTGACGTGCCGGCGAAACGGGCTTGCCAAGCTGATAAACGTGAATCACGGGCGTGTAGTCGACTCCTGCATACCGCTGCGACACAAACAGCCGGCCGGTCGCTGGATCAAATGCCGTTCCGCCAAGGTATTTGCTGGGTTCCGGTGTCGGTAGGTCGAAGTTCATCACTGTCGTCGGACGCAATTCCCAAGGTGCCTTCAATCCGTTGCGCACTCGAACGAAATCGTCGATGTCGTAAGCCCAGATCTGATATTTGTAGACGCCGTTCTGAGCATGATAGCCTTTGTAAACTCGCGCGTTGTCGCGAAACGCTGAGCCGATCCCGTAGCCAATCGGAGTCAGGCCGTTTGATCCAAGAAAGACGACGGAACGTGTTCCCGGAACAAACGCAACTCCTTCCACCTTTGCTGTCCCATTAAACAAAGGCTGCGCCGGTGCGAGTCGATTACCAACCGGATCGGCCCATTGCAGGGCGTTGCCATACGGATAGTAGACCAGTGGATCAGCCATGCTGTGTTCCGGCGCGTTGGCGTCGAAACCAAACAGAGCAGGTCCGGACGACGAAGACTGAATGCGGTTGAGCCCGGCGGCCCCAGTGACAAACTCCGCCCCAATCCAATTCTGCCACTGAGCCGGCACTTCGGCCATGTAGCCACCCAATAGCCGACCTCGAAAGTCCGATCCTTCCGGCCGAATGTCCAGAAGGCCGTGAAAGGTGCTGGTGGTTAAATCGGACAGGTTGGTTGTCGTCGTACGGAAATGAGTATGAGTGGACTCTTCCGGATTCTCACCGCGGTATCCCATGAACATTCCGCCGGTGAGCCCGCCCTGGGTCACCAGCAAACCACCGATGTTCAGGTTGAGGTAATCCAGTTCCGGAGTTTGTGACAATCCTCCCGCATCTTTTGTCAACAGACTGCCAAGGTCTGTAAACGATTGCAGAACACGAGCCTCCGGCAGCAGCGCGGGATTGGAACTTGTGCCCAGTTTTGTCGGGACCTGAAATTCCGCCAGATGCAGCCCATAGTCAACATTCGCTCCGGTAAAGAGGGAACCATTCGCTGGGTTCCATGCGAGCGAGTTGCCACTGAACTCGAAGGTCGATGATCCATTCGGGCCTGAAGGCAGACGAAAAGCTCCCTGGTACTTGAGGTCAGTGGCTGAAAACAGCGGGAGTGCCGTGGTGTCGTCATCGTCAATCGTCACAGTGGCGGACAACATGCCCGATGACGAGGACATTGTGGCATTCTGCGGGCCCCGAATCTCGATCGTGAAAACACGGTCGGGCTGAGCAATTGAATTACCAAGGATCGTGACCGGAATGTCAACAAACTTCTGACCTGGTGCGATGGTCAGTGTGCTGGAGATCGGGGAGTAATCAACGCCGGTTTTTGCGAGTCGATCGTTGTAGGTCAGAGAAAACGAGACCGGAAATCCGGAAACACTGCTCAGCGTCACTCGTGCTGTTCCAACTGTCGCCGTCGCTTGTCCTTCCTTGATCGTTGACGACGCAACAGAAAGCACCGGCGGCGCATCGTTGTCTGTCAGAGTGACTTGAGCGCTGCCATCGACAATCGTCCCATTCACGGCGCCGGAGATCATGAACCTCAAATCTTCAGCTGGTTCGTCGATGACATCATTGATGGTTGCTACCGGAATCTTCATGGACGTGAGGCCGGCTGGAATGGCAAACAGCGAGCTCGCGTTGACAAAGTCCTGGCCCGCGACAGCCGATCCAGATTGAGTGCTGTAGCGAAAACTCACGGGCAACGACGATGCTGCAGAAAGTTGGACGTTCACAAATGCAAAAGCGCCTTCTGTGACCTGGACGTCGCTCAGCGAAATCTCTGGAGGAGCATCATTGTCATCAATCGTGACAAGTCCCTGCGATCGTGCGATCGTAGCTTTCTTCGGGAGCGACAGCAGAACGTCAAACGATTCCGCAAGCTCATCTGTTCTGTCACCGCGCACTGCGATCGGGACGATCGTGGAGAGGCTTCCTGCAGGAATCGTATAGATTCCGTTCACAGCCGTGTAATCGAGTCCTGCTGCAGCAGTTCTGTTGCGAGTCTGCAGGCGAAAGGAGACCACTTCGCTGGAGGCCTGATTCAGCGACACAACCACATTGGCCATGACTGAGTCAGCGTCCCCTTCGGTGACTCGAACATCCGCAACGGACAATTTCGGCAGCGTTGCCGGCAACCAGCGCGACTCAAGACGCTCCGTGAGGCCCCAGGCCGCCTGACAGTTCGTGCGTCGACAACGACGAACAACAGCGGCTCGACTCAGATTGTTCTGGAACATCCCCACGACGAGGTTCCACATAACCAGACTCCAGGGTAACACCCGTTCCCGACCATTTAGGTTCTTCTCAACTCAATCCGATGAGCCCTACACGATACGGGTGTGTTCCATTCCCCAGGCCTCCAATTCCGGAGGCGCAGCCCGTTGCCGAAAGACACCGGGCCGCTCGTGACGTGAATGCCGAAACGTTGCCATCCTCCGACATCACTGAACATGCGAACCGGTATCCCCGACAACGCCACCGCATGGCGAATCTGATGAAGAGTTGATACACATCCAGTCTCGGAAACCCAGTCATTCTACTGAATATTGACGCATCGGTGCATGGCACCTGAAGAGATGAGGCATCATGAAAAGGCGAACGGCGACAGGCATCCTTTTTGGGACCATGGTGGCTCATCGGGCTCTAAACGCGGCCTCGACGACCGACGCCAGCGTGTCGTTTGTGTTCGTCAGCCTGCTGGAGAAACGGCAGATTGTGACATGGCGGAGGGATAGGGAAACCGGAAAACTGACTCGCGTCGCGGTGACAGAATGTCCCGCAGAGCCCGCGAATACGCTGGGTTCCGCGGACGGCAAATTCCTGTTTGTTTCTTTCCGCAGTTCCAGCGAACTGGCGAGCTATCGCATTGATCGAAGCTCAGGAAAACTCACACTGATTAACGTCGTGCCGGCCGGCGACGATCCGGCCTATCTGCTTCTTGATCGAACCGGTCGGTTCCTGCTGACGCCTTATTATGTCAGCAACAAGGTGACCGTGCATTCCGTAGCGGACGACGGAACACTCTCCGCATCGCCCGTGGATTCAAAGAACACTGCTCAGAACGCGCATGGTGTTTGCATTGATTCGAAGAACGCGTACGTTCGAGTCAGCCACACGGGGGCAAACCGGATTGATCAGTTTCGTTTCAATGCAATGACGGGAAAACTGACGCCCCTCGATCCTCCGTTCGTCGTCGCCCCTGACGGCAAGAATCCTCGCCACATCGTCTTGCACCCTTCCGACCGATGGGCGTATTGCAGCAATGAGGCCGGCAGCAGCACTGAAGATGGTGCGTCATGTTACGAGTGTGATCTGCAGTCGGGACAGCTTCGTCTGGTTCAGTCTGTCCGTTCGGTTCCGGCCGAATTCGATGCCACGCAGAACTCAACGGCGGAGTGTCTTCTTACTTCGGACGGCAAGTTTCTGTATGTCGCGAACCGAGGACACAATAGTCTCGCAGGCTTTGCTGTTGATCAGTCGACGGGCCGGCTGGAGCTGATCTCCATCACGCCAACCGAAGCGGTTCCGAGGTCATTTGCGATCAGTAGAGACAATCGCTTCCTGTACGCGGCCGGTGAAGCAACCGGAAAGATCGCCTGCTTTCGTATTGAGTCCAATGGGCAGCTCTCGAGATTTGATACGCTGGAATCGGGCCCTGTCTCGTGGTGCATCACGTGCGTGGAATCAGCCTGAGCGACCGGAGAATTAAAAAACGCTGTGAAGGATTTTGTAGCGGAACTCGCAAGCCGTCCGGTGAATTCACGACGCAGACTCACCGGAGGGCTCGCGCCCTGCCGCTACGAATACTGCGTAACTCCGGCGTCTATCGCTGATCACTCTGCAGGAACGCAACGAGGTCAGCAATTTCCTGAGCACTCAGTAACGTCAGCAAACCAGTGGGCATTGGCGAGACATTCGACGGCTGTATCTGAACGACGTCGCTTCGAGCGATGTGGACGGACTTCACGGCATCCTGAGACACGACGATCTCGGACTGATTTTCCCCCGTGATGATTCCCGCCACAATGCGTCCGTCTTGCAGCTCGGCGGCGATCGGCTCATACCCGCGAACAATGCTGGCACTGGGGAATACAATGGCTTCAAGAAGGTCTCGACGATTACGAGCCTTGCCGATATTCGTCAGATCAGGCCCCAGCCGTCCTCCGCCGTATCCCAGTTTGTGACAGGTGTTGCAGGCCGCTTTGCGACTCATGAACACCTCGTGCCCTCGGCGCACATCGCCATCGGGAAGGGTCTTCAGCAACTGCTCCAGCTGAGCCGTTTGTTCTTCGATGCTCGCGTTCAGCATGCGAACCAGAGCCTGCGAAGACGACTGAACCGACGCCGGATATTTTGCAAACAACGGCCGAATGAGATCCACTCGAAGTCCCCGAAACCCAGGCGATGCCTTCAACGTTTCCACCAGCCTTGCTCCCTGAGATTCTGACGCATGCTGTTCGAAAGCAGGCAGCAGCTTCGGAAGTTCCATCGCGCCCACTTCGCCAAGTGATTCAACAAGCGTAAAGACCTGAGCCTCCGAAAGAGCCGAACCAGCAAGCCGATTCGCCGCGATGCTTCGCTGGTCGAGGGGGAGTTCAGGATTCAGATTTCGTCGTAACAGTGCGAACGTCTTATCATCGAGCTTCAGTCCATTCCCAGCGGCATCGATGGCGGAAAGTCGCAACTCGGGCGATAGCGCATCGTTGGAAGCGACCGTTGCAAGAGCCTGACGCAGTTGTGCATGACCATCCTTTGGCTGAGGCAAGTGTCGGGCGGCGCTCACCACCAGAGACAGCACTTCGGCATCCTCTGTTGCGGCAAGCTTCGCAAGTGCATCCAGCCATGCTGTCGGTGTCGACGACAGACCGGTTGCCGAGAGAGTTCTCAGTACAAACCTGCGAACGTCGGCATTCGCGTCCGCAGCCAGACCGGATGTGAGCAGCATCTGAATCTCGGGTGCTGTCGCCAGATTCCCAAGCAGTTCCTGAAGCTGAGTCTGCTCGTCCTTGTTCAGTGAATTCAGTGAGGCCAGTCGTGAGCCAAAATACTGAGAGAGAGCACCGCCCCAGTCGGGATGATGGTTCACAATCCACGCCGCAGTGGCTCGCACGCGGCGATCAGCGTGAGACATTTGAGAAATCACGTCTTCCGGTTTGAGATCCCCGCCGCGCATCTGGTCCAGCGCAACCAGAGCTGCTCGCAGGACCGCAGGTGAATCAGACTGCAAGCCCTTTCGTGTCTCCTTCACGCTGGCCGTTTCAATCAACGCATAGATTCCAGCATGCTCCATAATGCGTGCGGCGTCATCGAGTGGTTCGCCTCCGGCAGCGAATTCAGTATTTGTTGATCTGGCAAGCAGTTCAAAAACCTGTGACACAGTATCGGCGTTGCGAATCCGTCCGATCGCCTCCATCGCAGCTCGCGCCGGACCAGCCTCCGGTCCATTTGCCACATCAATCAGGCGTTCTAGTGCCCTGGCCTCTCGATGCAGGCCGACAGCATGAGCAGCAGCCTGACGAACATCAACATCCGCATCTTCGAGTGCCAATGCCGCTGCGTGGCCAGCGTCCGAATGATCAATGCCGGCAAGTACCCAAACCGCTCGCAGGCGAACATCCGCAGATGAGTGCTCCAGCAGCGTATCAGCCAGAAATGGAATCGCCGCTTGTCCCTTGAGCCGAAGCAGATCAGCCGCACGGCGCTGGACGAAGACGCGAGAATCTTCCAGAAGTCCCACCAGCGTCTTTTCATCAGCGTCCCTCCACGCAATGTCCTGGCCGAGTCCGTTCGTGACAGTTGCCTGACCTTTTCGGCGGACTCGATACACAGCACCAAGTACATCCGGCTTAGCGAGCTGTGATGTTGGACAACAGACCTTGTACCAACCGCCCGTATCAACAACCAGCAGACTTCCATCGGCATCTTCAAAGACATCCGTCGGATGAAAATCCGGATGATCACAGGACAACAGATCCGTATCTTCTGTTCGATACGTAGGACCATTCGGGATCAGCCGATGTTGCACGACTTTATGCAGATTGAAGTAGCACGCAAACAACTGTTGATCGTGATCTCCTCCAAACAGCTGGTCACTGCCGGCAATCAAACCGCACGGTGCAGCGGCACCCTGATGATTCAACACAGGCATGACATCACCCGTCATGGGGTGAGCATAGATGGACGAGTGTTTCTTGCCGTAGACACCGCCGTAAATTGCGTGAATCAATCCGTCACGACGTCCGGCTTCGGGGAACTGAAAGAACGTGCAGCTTAGAAAGCGCTCACCGTTCCTCAGAAACGCCACGTTGACCGGATTGTCCATGCCACCGGTCAGAACATTCTCCATCTGGCTGCCGTCCGGCTTCGCACGAAAAATGTGTGATGACTGAGTCACCAGCGGAACGCCATCCGACAGGACGTGTTTCTGTTCTGCAAATGCCCCTTTGCACCAGTAGATCCGACCGTCGAGCCCTGCGTATGGACCGTGAAGATCATTCCCACAGCCTGTCAGAGTCGTTCCGTTGAACCAGACTTCACGCTTGTCACAAACGCCGTCGTCATCTGTGTCTGTCAGCTTCCATATCTCCGGAGGGGCGGCAACATACAGCGATCCGCGAAACCACAGGCAGCCTTCCGGGAACATCATCCGGTCGGCAAACAGTGTGGATTGATCATAGACCCCGTCACCGTCGATATCAGTCAAACGGCGAATGCGGTGAGGCTTCTCTTCCAGCTGCTTTTCAGCTCGCTCGGTCATGCCACCTGAATCAGTGACATACAGCCGACCTTGTTCATCGCGTGCAACGGCAATCGGGCGCTCTGCCAGCGACGAAGGGACGGCGAGACTCACCTCATAGCCGTCAGCAACATGCAGGACGCGGTCTCCGATCACAACATCTTCGGCGAATGTTCCGGTCGCAATGTTGAAGAAGATGCAAACAAACGCAACGCAAGAACACTGCCTGAATGTGCCCATCGCCAACTCCTGGATCAAAACACTTTTCAATGTCGATCGAGGAGTTTATCTCGGCGAGAATTGGAAGACCAGGCTTCAGGGAAGGTCACAGAATTCGACTATCCGGCGGCGGAGGCGTTAACCGGCTTTGCCAGTGAACGTGCAAAGACGGTAAAGCCAACGACCACCCACGCCTGGATCACCACGAACACGAACAAAGCATACAAGCGTCCTTCGGTGAACCCGTACGCGTGCAGTCCAGCGCCCAGTTCATTGACTCCAAACCATGACCATGCTGTCACGATGTTGCCCAGCATGGCGAGGACGGCGGTACCATAGTCAGCAACCATCTTGTCCCAGCGAGCATGCAGGATCACCGCGTTCCAGATCACGATCAGCATCGCGCCGTTTTCTTTCGGGTCCCATCCCCAGAATCGGCCCCATGAGTCGTCGGCCCAAAGACCGCCAAGCACGGTACCAACAAGACTGAAGAACAGAGCAAAGCAGAGCACGCCGTAGACCATTCGTCCCGTGAGTACTCGCATCGATGTATTCGTGGACTTGTTGATGAGCGGGCCAGTGAATTTCTCGGCCACGCAGAGTCCAAGGTATCCCAGCCCCAGAAATCCGGCGAGGAACGTTGCCGCATATCCCAGAGTAATACAAACAACGTGAGTCGCCAGCCAAAAGGCTGTGTCGAGCACGGCCTGCATGACTCCAAGCGTATCACCGTCATCACGAGCCAGATAATGAGCAATCATCAGCGTGCCTGCTCCTGAGGCTGCTCCAACGAGATTGCCGATACCATTCTTCAGGATCAGTTCCACAATCATCGCCATAATGACGACAGCCCAGCCGATGAAGATGGCCGACGAATAGAGATTGGTCACTGGGGGTCTGCCGGAAATCCACATACGCAATCCCAGCGCCAGCGTATGGAGCAGAAGGCCAAACACCAGAAGGAACAGCGACGTCTTTCGAAGAGAACCATTCAGCGGCAGCAGCCACCCGACGAATGTCAAAATGAGAATCGGCAGATAGATAAACTCCGTCTTGTAAAATGGTTCGAAGTAATTGAACCATGCTTCGACTGCAACTCGCTTCGCATCCACATGAGGAAGCGGCTTCTCTTTCAGGGCGGTCTGATACGCAGTAACAGACTCATTGAAAAGGCCAACGTCGGCTTTCTTCCACGCGTCCAGAATCGCCGTCACGGATTTCGCTGACGCGGTGAAGGATGCATTGGCTTTTCCCCCGGGCATCAACTGGCCAACTCGAGCCTGCAGGTCGTCCCACACGAGGCGTCCGAGCTCTTCGTTCATAGCCGCTGTCAAGGCAGGTGAATCTTCCGTGCCAAGTGCCTGAAGCCGACTTCGGATCTGGGTCAGCCGCTTGTCATTCGGCGACTCTTCCATCAGCAGTGAGATCACCTGAAACAGGTCGGAAGAAATTCGCTCAGCGGCAACAGACTGTGCCTGCTCCAGCGTAATCTCATTCGCAATTTCTTCCGGTGTCTTCTTCGTGTCAGCCTTGGCGAGTATCGTCAGGATGTTTCGAAGGTAAATATCATCCACACGCTTCAGCCCGTCTTCTGCTGCCTTTCGAACCGATTCACCTGGTGATCCTTCTGAAGCTGTCTCCTTGGCAGTGCTGAGCAGAATTCCGTAACTGCCGATCACAGAGCGCTGAACCAGCTCCAGCGGACGCTTGTTCTTCAGATACTCGGCGAACTGTTCATAGTTCGAGATTTCCTGAGCGGCCATCTGCTCGTTCATTGTGGAAACCGCACTGGCAGCGACATAGGTTTCCCACGATCGCTGCTCGTCTTCGTCGTAACCCGTCGGAACGGCCATCACAGCGGGCTCATTGCCGAGTGCTCTCAGGATTCGCCACGATGTAATTGCGGAATCCAGAGCGTTGTCGGTCTCCTGAACCCCGAACACATCGGCCAGCTGGTTAATGCGTCGCAGATTGTCAAACAGCGTCAGCACTCGACCTTCAGTCACATCCAGAACTTCAGTCTTCGCGTTCTTCTTTGCGAGGGCGTTTCGCATGATGTTCTCGAGGTCGTCAAGGTTCTTGCGAACTTCAGCAATCGAATACGTCAGACCTCCCCGCTTCGGCAGTCCCAGCAAAGACAGAATCTTATCGTCTTCAATCTTCAGGACTCGGTGTCGCGCCGCAACCTCTGGTCGAGTCATCACGTCCAGAAGCCAGTGGACCGCTGGTGCCTTGCGAACCATCAGCGGACGCAATCTCGCTTCAACCGCTTCAGGCTCGGCTTCGGTCAGACCAATGACCTTTGCAATCCATTCCGAGTATGTTCCCTTCAGAGATTTCAGTTCCTCAACATTCACCTGCGGCCAGGCGTCCTGAACGGACTTGATGATCGCTTCTCTGACTTTGTCATCGCTCAGCTGCCATGGTTCCAGTTCTGCTTCAAACGTCGATTTCGATGAAATCAGCATCAGCTGAGTTCGCGCGAGTGAATCAACTGGCTGTGCACGTCCGTTCCAGGCAATTGGCAACTGTGCAAAACGATAGAGGTTCATTGCGTTTTCGACAGGCTTTGGCGGCGCCATGCCGCGCACGACGTAGACCACGAAGATCAACGTCACCATTGCCGGGATTCCGAAAGCAGCCATCCAACCCGCCTTCGGTTCCGGCGATTCCACGATTTCTTTCGGTGCAATCGGTGCAAAACCTGGGCGGAACGTCGCAGCGGGTGTCGCTGAATCTTCATCTGAATCACCGGTCGCAGCCTTTGGAACTCTGCGATCCGAACGGTCCAGGAATCGTAGCAGCGTCTGTCCAAACTGAGCGAACATACCGACGCTCACGATCATGCAGGCGATGTAAGGAAGCATCCAGCCAGAGTTACGCACGACTGAAAGAGTCGTCGCTTCTTTGCCGTTCTCCAGCGGCGTATAGCCTGACTGGTAGAAAGTCTCGCCCTTGTACCTCAGTGGATTGTTCATCCACAGGGTGAACTTTTCCGTGCTGCCGTCTTCGGTAATCTCAATCTCTGATCGATAGTCGCGAGGTGTTGCTGTTCCAACGTAGTTCTTGCGGCTGACGTCGATCAGCTTCACTTCGTAAGGCTTGTAGTTGCGTTGAAAACGGAGATAGAAGTAATAGTCTTTGTCTGCGACACTGACCTTCTCTGCCAGACCGGGTGCCTGCATTTCGCTGACGTTTTGCGACACCAGCAGGGATGCCAGAATCTTCCCGGACGCTCGTTCAATCACGTCCACGAAAACGCTGCTTTCATCCTGCTGACTGTCCATCCCATTCACAGGCGGAACTTCATCAACCGTCGCGAAGGAACTCAGCCCCTTTGCCAGCTCCGCTTCTTCGCCAGGCTGTTTTCCTCGCAGTGTGCTGTTTCGAACGAAAGAGCGGACGGCAAGGTCAAATGGAAGCTGAAGGCTCTGAAGGTCGGCAAGGCTGATGATCTGCCCGGGAGTCACCTCACCGCCAGGTTTTGCGAATGAAGTCTCCGCCTTGTCTGATGCAGGTCCCGCAGCCTTACTCGCGTCGACCAGCTTCTTTTCCGAAATCGTTACCCAATCCTCTTCGCCACTTTCCTTTCGAAACAGGATGGCCAGTTCACGTTCACGGACATCGCGAGCAAACGTAGTCGTCTCGCCTTCAGTCAGCATGACCATGTTCTCTTTGGCAACCAGACCGACCTGAAGTTCGCTGATCATCAGCATCGCGACGCCGAAGTGCAGCAACGCGATTCCACCTCGTTTTTCAAACAACAGGTTGGAACCAATCAACAGGACGATCGAGCAGGCAGTGCCCTTCAGCAGCTGCCAGAGAATTCGCATGGAAGACAGATTCAGCCGCGTCTTTTCGCCACCAAGGACGTAGTACAAAAAGACGCCGGTCAGCACCGTGCCTACCAGTATGATCACAGCCCGTGCTGTTGTTCCGTTCTTCTTATTCAGGCAGCCGGCGAAAATCGTGGAGATCCCGGCCAGGCCAAGAATCGACTGCATCAGATACCAAATGGCCGTTGGGTCAAGCAGCCAGTTGGCCGCTTCCACGCCGGTTTGCTGATTGCCCGTGTACACAATCAACCACATCATCAACAGGCCCACGACTATGAATGCCAGACCAGCAGCCAGTCGCATTCCGGTGGCTCGGACTTTGAATTTCAAGGCATGAGCGGCGATCAGGTTCGAGAGCAACAGCCAGCCGATCGTCCAGCCGCCGGGGAACGGGATGTAACGCAAAACACCAGCGGCCTTCGCCACCTCGGCTCCATAATTTCCGAACATGGACGGTGGAAACAAATCCTGCAGGTCAATCCATGCAATGTAGCATCGAAAATATTCCGCCATCACCTGCCAGACGTCGCGACGACTTTGAGCGAGGCTGCCCACAAAAACGATGACCATCGCCAGCAGAAACAAGACACACGTCAGCTTCAGTGAAGCCAGTGCCTGAATCACTCTCAGAGCAAGTGCATCCGAGCTTGCCAGAATGTCCTTCCCTGTGCCTCGAAATTCGCCAGGTGCAGCCGTTGTCGACATGTCACGTTCCCTCTATTCAAAGCTCGCAGTGCGAGAACACTAAGTCATCACAATTCTGGAAGTAGCACGAATGAATGGGCAGCCTTGTGAGTCGCATCGATCAACTCACACGATTCCTCTCAGCCCGACTTCCATGACTCACAGAAACCTCGAAAGTCTTTCTTGAGTTCTTCCGCAACCGATTTTTCTGCTCGCAGTTTCACTACCCATAAGCTGTCGTTATGCGGAACGATCATCCCCAGGATAGTCTCCGACGGGCCGACCAGTTCAATCCACTGCCCGTTCATGTCGCCAAGAGAAACATTCTGCACCAGCTGCATCAGTGCTGCTGGATCGTTGCTGGAGAAATTGATTTGTCCGGCCCAGCGACCAAACTGCGGAGCAATGCCGGCCTGTGAGGGCAAATCGCTGATCGTGATTCGAGCAGGTGTATCGTCCGGCCCTGCGCTCCACGCCATCTTGCTGAACTGATCGTTCTGCGCGGTCTTCCACGTCTTTGGGACATCCCAGCGAAATGGGATCGATCCAAACTCAGAACGAAGCACGTCCGAGGTGAAGATCCTTGAGTTATCTCCCTTCACCGAATACTCCCGAATGCCAGCATCCTCGGCACAGCCGACGAGCCAACACAGAGCGATGATCGACAGGAGACTTTTGATACGAGCAAATTGCATGGAGGTGGGATTCTGAATGGCAGGACAGGCACAGACCAACGGTCCACGGTACGGCAAACCAGCCAATGGCCAAAGTCAGCTCGAACCGGGCAAAGTCACAGTCTGGCAAATTCTAGGCAGGAAAGGCCGCAATTTCACGGAGTTCGCTCGTTCTTCTCGTTTCAGCCACCAACTCGATGGCATTCCCGGCACATTGCGAAGCGACGATCCGCCTGATGAGTTCCAACCCGAAAGATTTCTCCGGTTTGTTGCTCCCAGGCAACAGCACCAACCGAAGGGGAAAATCGCGAAGACTCGACGATCTTTGACCCCATTTTCAGGGCACTCTCCAGGGTCCACGCGGAAACCTCGGAACCGGAGCTATTCGTCCTCAGATCACTTTCTCCCGGAAACTCTGTGGTGAAAACGTTCGCGGCATCAATCTCCAGGGCTGGCGAACGGAGTGTCGTTGGAAGGAACAGTCGGCCGGCGATTGCACCGATGATCAATGAAACGGCACAGGCCAGCCAGCCGATGGAAACCACGCCGCTGTTTCGAAAAGAACGGATTGATTCATTTGCTTTCGAGTCACTCGCCGCCGAGTCGCTGTTTCCACAGGCAGAAGGGACGACAGCCGACCCATTGACCTGATGGCAACCACAGCCTGACGACGCCCGAATCGCACCAAGCACTCGCGCATCCAGCTCGGCGGAGACCGGTGCCAGCGACAATTCCCGAAGACTGCGTTCAATGTCGCTCATGTTCAGTTCCAACATGCCTGGATCGTTCCTGTCGACACTACTCATGGGTTGTTCCTCAGTGCGTCTTCCAAATGAGACAACGCTCTTCGATAACGAGTCGCTGCGGTCGCTCCAGGGATCTCAAGGACTTGTCCGATTTGTTCGAACGTAAGTCCTCCGTAAACTTTCAGGATCACGACTTCCCTTGCCGGTTGTTCCAGTGCTTCCACAGCCTTGCGAAGCATTTCAGAGCGATCGTTGTTTTCCGGAAGCCCGTCGGTCGACTTCGCAGCGCGCATTTGAAAAATGGACTCGGCCAGTTTCTTCTGAGTCTGTTGCTTACGGCCTGCGTCAATCGCCGCGTTTCGAACGGCTGCGAAGACATAGGCAACAAGCTGATCGATTTGAGGAGCGATGTCCGACGGCTCCTCGGTGACAGAACTTTGAACGGAACTCTGACTTGAACATTCCTTAGTCATCAGCGCGGCTGGAAAGCTGGACAAACGACACAATCGAACAAATGCCTCATGGACCGCATCTTCTGCCATCGCTGCGCAGCCGGTTGTCGACAGGGCAAGGCTGAACAACGCCTGTCGATGGCTGAGGTAGATGGATTCGAGTTGTGGTTTCAAGGATTGGCCTGAGGCGGGAATTTGGAGGAATGGAGAGCGTTGGCGGGGCGGCGAGAGAAAACAGCTCAGGAGACTCACGCAAAAGGACCAAAAATCTGCTCCAAAGGTGTGTCCGCCCACTGTGCAAACTCGCGCTGTCCGGGAAGTAGACGCACACGGATCCCGGATTTCTTCACACTGCAGAAATTTTCTCGCGAATCGTGAACTTCGACTTGGCAACAGTGTCGAAAGACCGAACATTTTGACTGATCGATTTGACGAAACTCCCCGATCTGTCAAAGACTTTGGGCGAAATGCTCGCGTCCGGACCGCAGATTTGGTTTGGCGCACCGGCTTCGAAAAGCCTGCCTGTCGATTTCAAAACGACGATCCGCGAAGCTGAAACCACTGGTTGGAAAACGCCAATTTCGAAGACCTGAAACGTTGCCGTGATTGAACCTGCAGGGGCCCGTGTTTCCGGGTTTGCATTTTCCCGAAGTCCTTGACCCGCAACGGTTGACGGTTAGAATTGCCCGACGCCAAAACGGGGCCAACGGAAGCAAGCTCCGGCGTCGCCAGCCAATCCCATCAGCGGTTGAGCAGAAGAGGTCTCCCGCTGTTTTTAGATACTCCGGGGTCAGCCCATAACTCCCAACACCTGTGCTCCTGCGCGGACACTGGGAACGGACTGACAGCGGCATACAATTCGGACCGGTCGTTCAGCGACCTCAGTCATACGTTCGTTCTTCCTCAACCCTGAACCAGGATCTTCAGATCGCTCAAAGGAGTATCGTGGTGCAGGGACCAGGAGATGACTTCAAAGAATTGGTTCGTTCCAACACGAACCTGGTGGATCTGGTTTCCGAGATCGTCTCTCTGAAACCGCAGCATGGTGGTCGTCAGTACGTTGGACTCTGTCCATTTCATGATGACCACAACCCGTCGTTCTTTGTGTACCCCGATCGACAGTCATATCGCTGCTGGGTGTGTGAAGCTGGTGGCGACTGCTTTCGATGGGTCATGGAAACTGAGAAAGTCACTTTTCCGGAGGCAGTAGAAAGTCTCGCGCGACGTGCTCGTCTGGAAATTCCAAAGCGAGCACGCAGCAACGATCAGGCTGGCCCAAGTAAGACGGATACTCTGGCTGTAGTGGAATGGGCTGCGAATCTGATGCACACAGCACTGCGGACTGGTGAACAGTCGGCATATGCTCGGGAGTATGTCAAGAAGCGCAAGTTAACGGAGGAAACGGTTCGGAACTTTCGGCTGGGCTATCATCCGGAAAACCGTCAGTGGTTTCTGGAGAAAGCTCGAGGACGATTTACACCGGCTCAGCTGGTTGCGGCTGGGTTGATTCGGGAACGCGACAACGGTCTCGGGTACTCGGCAATCGATCTCGCGGATCGTCTGGTGTTTCCGATCTTTGACGAACGTGGACGGATTGTTGCGTTTGGGGGACGAGTGTTGCCCGGACGCAACGACAAAGACCGGGGGAAATATTGGAATAGTCAGGAAAGCGCGATCTTTCAGAAACGTCGCATGATGTATGCGTTCGATCGGGCTCGTGACACAATTCGTCGCAGCAAGACTGCAATCGTTGTGGAAGGATATATGGACTGCATTGCCTGTCACCAGGCGGGCGTCACCAACGCGGTGGCGACGCTGGGAACAGCGATGACTGAAGAACATGTGCGATTTCTGAGGCGTTTTGCGGAAAAAGTGGTCCTGGTTTACGACTCTGATGACGCAGGGCAACGCGCCGCAGAACGCTCAATATCCCAATTTATTGCACAGGATCTTGATTTACGAATCTTGAATGTTCCGTCAGGCAAGGATCCGGCGGACTACCTTGAGGAGCACTCCAAAGATGAGTTCCTCAAGTTGACGGAAACTGCATCGGAGGCGTGGGAATACAAGTTGCAATCAGTGCTGAAGCGATCCGGCAACACATCGGTGGCGGGTCGTCAGCAGGTGCTGAACCAGATGGTCGAATTTCTGGCAACTGCTCCTGGAATGGCTGGCAGTGTTCGTGAAGACCTGATTCTTCGGAACGTTTGCTGGCGAGTTCAGGTGGATGAGCGAGTCGCTCGTCAGCAGTTGATGGAACTTCGAGACAAGAACCAAAAGAAACCAGTCAGCTTCCAGCGTAACGCGGTGTCAAAACCGGTGATCGTGAAGGCCGCTCCGGAGAATGCTCTGGATCGGGCGGAACGAGAGCTGCTGGAGATCATTCTGACAACCCCGGAAACCATTGATGTCATTCGACACAAAATTGGGTCGGATGATTTTGAAAACACACGGCACCAGCGGCTGCTGGCACTGTGCATTGATCTGTGGAAGGAAGACGGAGACCTTCCTGAACTTGGCCGACTCATCATTGCAGCAGAATCCGACTCAGAACTTCTGAGCCTGATCAATGCAGTGGTGGACTCCGCCGAGGAGAAGGGAATCGCAAGGCTCATGTCGGAGCAGCCGAACCGACCGGAGTCAACAGGTGGAATGCCACCGCATCTGGAAAGGGTCCTCGGACCTCTTCTGGAACGGCGAGAGAAACGACTGAACCTTGTGTCGAAACAACTTCTTGCTCAGACGGCACAGTCCGGGAGCGAATTAAACGACGACACCAGAGATGCGCTTCGCCGACTTTACAATTTTCGTCAAAGTCAAATGGGTCATCCTTCTTCACTGAAGTAGGACATCATCAGTAAATCACAACTTCACCCACCTCGTGATTTTCTGGTGGCACGGAAGTCCTTCGGAGCAACTCTCATGCAATGCCTTGATGAAGGTCTGCGGAATCTGATTGAAACCGGAATGAAGCAGGGTCACCTGACGTTTTCGCAGGTGAACTCGTATCTTCCGGATGAAGCAACCGATCCGCTGCATCTTGATAATCTGATCATCTATCTCGAAGAACTGAATATCCAGCTCGTTCCGGATCCGGAACAGCACGAAGAAGGGATTCCGCTCTCCGCTCGCAAAAAGCGCAAGCAGGAAATCCGTCTGGATGATGATTCACGAGGAACGGAAGACCCGATCCGCGTGTACCTGAGCCAGATGGGCGAGATTCCTCTGCTGACCCGCGAAGAAGAAATCTTCCTCGCCAAGCAAATCGAAGTGACTCGACGCCGTTTCCGCCGTGCTTTGCTGTCGACCGAATTCGCTCTGAACTACTGCCATGAAACACTGGTCAAGGTTCATCGAGGCGAGCTGCCGTTCGACCGCACGATCAAGGTGTCGATGACGGAAAGCCTGGAGAAGGAACAGATTCTGGGTCGTATGCCCTGCAATCTGGCCACCATCGAACACATGCGAAAGCGTGACCAGGAAGACTACGCGCGTCTTCGTGCAACAGATCTGACGACCGAAGCCCGCGCTGAAGTGTCTCATCGCATGGCAGAACGTCGCCGCCGCTGCGTGACGCTGCTGGAAGAACTGAGCCTTCGTACTCAGCGCCTTCAGCCGTGCATGAAGCGTCTGGAACAGATCTCCAACCGCATGACTGAGTTGCAGGAACAGATCGACAATTTGCGAAACCTGACCTCGGCTGTCGACGAACGAAAGCACCTGCAGAAGGAACTGGACGACCTGATTCTGCTGACTCAGGAATCGCCCGCTTCCATGGCTGCAAAGATGGCCATCATCCTGCAGCGACATATTGAATATGACAAGGCGATGCGTGACCTGTCGGGCGGTAACCTCCGTCTGGTTGTGTCCATCGCAAAGAAGTATCGCAACCGTGGCCTGACGTTCCTGGATCTGATCCAGGAAGGGAACACAGGACTGATGCGAGCGGTCGATAAGTACGAATATCGACGAGGCTACAAGTTCTCGACCTACGCCACATGGTGGATTCGCCAGGCGATTACTCGCGCGATTGCCGATCAGGCTCGCACGATTCGCGTGCCGGTTCACATGATCGAAACCATGACCAAGCTTCGCGCTGCGGCTCGAGTGCTTCTGCAGGACATCGGTCGTGAACCAACGGTCGAAGAAATGGCCGAAGCGGCCGGCGTGCCTCTCGATGAAGCACGTCGAGTCATGCGGATTTCGCGTCAGCCGATCAGCCTTGATAAGCCAATTGGCGAAGGCGAAGACAGTGCCTTCGGTGACTTCATCGAAGACCGCGGCAACGACAGCCCTGTCAGCAACGCAGCGTCAGAAATGCTGAAGGACAAGATCGACACCGTCCTAAAGACGTTGACCTACCGCGAACGCGAAATCATCAAGCTGCGATACGGTCTGGGTGACGGTTACACGTACACTCTGGAAGAAGTCGGTCGCATCTTCAAAGTGACTCGCGAACGAGTTCGTCAGATCGAAGCGAAGGCTGTGCGAAAGCTGCAGCATCCGGTTCGAAGCCGACAGCTCCAGGGATTCCTCGAAGGAATCGCGGCTGTGGCAGGTCACTGATATTCGCACGGCACTCATGCCGCTGTGGACTGAAAATCTCAGAAGAAGCCCGGCCTTATGGCTGGGCTTTTTTGCTGCGCTCTTTCACAAACTTTACGAGAAGTGGAAAGGCTGGCTCGGCCATTCCACCGTGATCAAATCCCTGCAGTTCAAACAGCTCTGTGTCCATGTGACCGTTCTCTTTCATCATGCGCCACAGGTAGGCATTCTCTTCGTAACGCCCCAACAGTTCTTTGTTGCGGTCGCCTGAAATCAGCAGGATCGGAGGAGCGTCCTTGCGAACGTGAAACAGCGGAGCGTACTCATCAATCACAGGCTGTGTTTTCGGAGTGCCTCGTTCATCGCGGATGGTGAAATGAGTGATCACCTGGCCGCTGAAAGGGATGAGGCCTGCAATTCGGTTCGCATCGACGTTTTGTGCTGTCAGCCACTTCTGATCCAGTCCCGCCATCAGTGTCAGATAACCTCCGGCGGAATGTCCGCTGACAAAGATCTTCTGATCTGAACCTCCGTGCTTCGCGATGTTCCTGAACGTCCATGCAATCGCGGCGGCCGCATCTTCAATGTACACAGGGGCCTTCACCTGAGGATTCAAGCGATAGCCTGCGGCGACGACAGCAATGCCATGGCCCTTCAAGGCAGCAGGGATCGACTTTGTTCCCTGAGTCAGACCGCCGCCATGAAACCAGACGACGGTTGGAAAATCCTGGACGCCTTCTGGAAGGTAAATGTCCATCACGCAGCGGCTGCGAGCATAGTCGTCGAGCACTTCGCCATCGCGATACGAAACGTCCAGAAGCAGCTTTGACGTCGATGCAGAATTCGCAGCAGTCCTGTCCTGAGCTGCTGCAAGGCCACAAAGAAGCGGTAACAGCAGCAAAGAATTCAGAAGGATCCTGATCATCACGCAGCTTTCGAAATGGCAGGGCGAGTCAGCTCGGGAACACGTTCCCACAGGATGCGAAGTCCATTCAGAACCACAAGGACGGTACTGCCTTCGTGGCCGATCACACCCATCCAGAGGGGTAGCTTGAAGAAGGTGGAAATTACAAGGACCGCGATCATCGAGAACGCAAAGACCATGTTCTGCTGAACTCGTCGGCGTGCCCGGCGACTGATCCAGACCGCCAGAGGAAGCGCACGAAGATCGTCACGCATCAGTACGACGTCAGCGACTTCCAGAGCCACATCGGTCCCGGCTCCGCCCATCGCGATTCCCACAGTGGCCGCCGCCAAAGCCGGCGCGTCGTTCACGCCGTCACCAATCATGGCCACGGTTCCGTCGGCGGCCAGTCGACTGAGTTCGACCACTTTCTGGTCCGGCAATAGCCCCGCGCGAACATCGTCCGCGCCCAGTTTGCTGGCGACATTGCGGGCCACGTTTTCATGGTCACCCGTCAGAATCACTTTTCGGCGAATGCCCAGTTGCGTCAGAGCCGCCATGGCGGCCGGAGCTTCAGGCCGAATCTGATCCGCGACTCCGATCACTCCGTACAGTCCTTCTCGATCGGTCAGAAGTAACAGGGCGGTTTGACCGGACTGTCGCATTCGCTTTGCGTTGTCGATCAAATCCTGCGGCAGCGTCATGTCGTGCGTTTCGAACAGGCCTTCTCGCCCGACACCGATCCACACATCCTGAACACGCGCGTGAACGCCAAGTCCCGTGTGAGAATGAAAGTCGAGCAGCGTGCCATCGGAACATCGAATGCCGCGTCGATCAATTTCCGCCAGCACCGGAACACGCAGCGGATGTTCGCTGCGATGTTCGACGGCACCAGCAAGACTAAGCAGATGATTCAGATCTGTGGTCGGCGGACACCAGACTTCTGTCACAGAGGGACGCCCCATCGTGACTGTTCCGGTCTTGTCGAACGCGATCGTGTCGACAGTGCCAAGATTTTCCAGGTGGACACCGCCCTTGAATAACACGCCCTGACGTCCTGCCCGTGCGATGGCAGACAGCAGAACAGCAGGTGAACCAACAACCACTGCGCAAGGCGAAGCGGCAACCAGCAGAACCATCGCGTGGTAGAACGCGTCTCGCCACGAATCGTGATGAAGCCATCGTGTGCCAAAGAACACGAGCGTTGCCGTGCTTAGGACACCGAGCACATAGGGCTGCTGCCAGGATTCGACAAAACGCTGCGTCGGTGTCTTCTGGGCCTGAGCCTCCTGGACCATATGGACGATGCGCTGCAGCGTTGTGTCGGCGACGGCTTTTGTCATGCGAACCAGTACGCTTCCATTCCCATTCATCGTACCGGCGAATACCTGAGCGCCGACGGTCTTTGCGATGGGCTCACTTTCGCCGGTGAGCGTTGATTCATCGGCCCATGTATCACCTTCCTCAATAACTCCGTCGACGGGGTAGCGTTCACCGGGACGAACTCGAATCAGACTTCCAGGAGTCAGGGAATCAACGGCAACACGCTGCTCACCCGCTGGAAGAACCAGTGTCGCTTCGCCGGGGCGCAACTGGATCAACGCTTCGATGGAACGCGTCGTTCGGTACATCGCGAAGGCTTCCAGCGTCCCGCTCAGCGAAAACAGGAAGAGCAGCACGACGCCTTCCAGCCAGTCACCAATGATCGCTGCACCGATGGCGGCAAGGATCATCAAAAGGTCAACATTCAGCTCCAGCTCTTTCAGTGACGCGACCGCATTCTTCGACGGAATGGCCCCGCCGGCAATGTACGCCAGCAGGCTGACGATCAGGAACAGTCGATTCTGAGCCGTGTAGCCCTGAAAATGCAGAATCGCGACGGCAATCCCAAGGACCACGCACATGGCCGTTGCGATTGCTGCCGCGACTGGCGGGCTGGCTTTTTGTTTCGGTTCTTCTTCACTCATTGTCATCAGTCGTCAGCATGGTTTGTTGCACAGGCGCGGGGTTCGGCGGAGCGAACCGCGACTATGCCTGAATTCTGACAACTGTATCGTCTGATGGAATGCTTCCCACCGCGCCTTTTGGAAGTCGACACGAAATACAAACGCGTGCCGCCGCATCATCCACGTAGGTGCGGCTCTTCTCCTGAGCATGCTGAGTCAGCCATGCGAACAGCCGTCCGTTGCCCACGCCCGTTTCAATCTCCGCATCGACATAGCCACCGGACAGTCGCTCGGAAACGACGGCCCCAAGACGGTCGATCCCGGTCCCGTCGGCTGCACTGATGGTCACGGTATCATCGTAGCGTCGGCGAAGAATATCGATGACGGACTGATCTTCGATCCGATCCACCTTGTTCAGAACCAGAACAACGTTGTTCGTTTCGACACCAATCTCTTTCAGCACTTCATAGACGGTTTGAATCTGTCGTTCGACTTCCGGATTGCTCGCATCCACAACATGCAGAAGCAGATCAGCATGCCGAGCTTCCTCCAGCGTTGAGCGGAATGATGCGACCAGGTGGTGAGGCAGGTTGCGAACGAACCCAACCGTGTCACTCAAAAGGACATCACCGAAGCCCAGAAGCCTCCAGCGTCGTGTTCTGGTATCGAGTGTTGCAAACAGTTTGTCTTCCACCAGAACATCGGCACCGGTCAAGGTTCTCATCAGTGTGCTCTTGCCGGCATTCGTATAGCCAACCAGCGACACTGTGGGATTCTCACGGCGAAGGGAAACCGTTCGGGCTCGACGATCTTCCACATCACGCAGGCGGGACTTCAGTTCGGAAATTCGCTTGTCGATCAGACGTCGGTCAGTTTCCAGCTGCTTTTCACCAGGACCACGACCAGCCCCAAGACCGCCTGTGCCGCCGCCACCCACTCGTTCCAGGTGAGTCCACATGCGCTTCAGGCGAGTTCGAAAGTACATCAGCTGAGCCAGCTCGACCTGCAACATCGCTTCATGAGTCCTCGCGTGAGTCGCGAAGATATCGAGAATCACTTCGCTGCGGTCGACGATCGGCAGCTTGAGTTCTGTTTCAAGCGTGCGTCCCTGCGACGGAGTCAGGTTGTTGTCGAAAATGATGAGCTGAGCTTCCGTGGCCTCGGCGAGCTCCTTCAGCTCTTCAAGCTTTCCAGACCCCACGCACGCATTGGGAGTCGGCGCTTCCCGGAACTGCACCAGTTCACCGACGACATCGACACCAGCCGTCTTCACAAGGCCCTTCAGCTCGTCGAGTGCGTTCGTGCGGGCAAAGCCATCATCGGGATGAAACACTCCGACCAGAATCGCTCGCTGGCTGCCAACTTTCAGCGTTTCACGCTTTGGATCACCCAAGATTCCTGTCCTCGCTGCCGTTCCTGAAATCATGATTCGTTCGACTGAGACACCTTCGATGCCTCATCAGTTCGGCCATGATAGGAAAAAGCTCTCGAAAACACAGTCGGATGCAAATTGGTTCCATGAATGCTCTAATTCGAACTGTGAAGTTTGTTTCCCTCCCCTCTTCCTCTATGGAGGCCCCACCTGTGAAAACTCGTGCGTTTCTTACGATCGCTCTCCTGCTCACCGCTTCGACAGCTCAGGCAGAACTCAAAATGCCGAACGTATTCGGCGACCACATGGTTGTTCAACAGAAGATGCCCATCAAGGTCTGGGGCTGGACGAAGCCTGGACAGGCAGTCACCGTGGAACTGGGCGGCAAGTCTGCCTCAGGAACGGCTGACGCTGATGGAAAGTTCGTCGTCAGTCTGCCGGAAATGACGGCCGATGGCACACCGCTCACATTGACGGTGAAGGCCGATGAAACAAAAACGTTCAACGACGTTCTTGTTGGAGAAGTCTGGGTCTGCTCCGGCCAGTCAAACATGCAGTGGAGCGTCAATGCCTCCAACGATCCGGATCTGGAAAAGCTGACAGCGAAGTTCCCAAAACTCCGCATGATCAACTTTCCACAGGTCGGAACTCAGGAACCCATCCTGACTCATCCAGAACGTCAGTGGCAGGTCTGTACTCCGGAAACCGTCGGTGGCTTTTCTGCCGTGGGTTACTTCTTTGCTCGTCAGCTCCACCAGACTCTGGACGTTCCCGTCGGGATGATCAACAACGCCTGGGGTGGCTCCGCGTGTGAAGCCTGGATCAATCGAAGCAAGCTGTCTGCTGATGAAAAGTACAAGCCGCTGATCGATCGCTGGGAAGGCATGGAGAAGCAGTTCGCCGAACTGTCCGGGAAGACAGATCTCTCTGACGATCAGAAGAAGCAGCTTGAGAATCTGAAACGACAGATGGGCGGCAACTCTCGTCCATCAAACATCTACAACGGCGTACTGAAGTCCCATCTTGGATACACCATTCGAGGAGCCATTTGGTATCAGGGCGAAAGCAACGCGAGCCGCGCGTATCAGTATCGAGACCTGTTCCCATTCATGATTTCCAACTGGCGTGAAGAATGGGGTCAGGGCGACTTTCCATTCTACTGGGTTCAGCTCGCAGACTTTCAGGCGGAAGTTGCTGAGCCAGGAGAAAGCGACTGGGCAGAGCTCCGTGAAGCTCAGACGATGACAATGTCAAAGCTCGCGCACACAGGTGAAGCCGTCATTATCGACATCGGCGAAGGCAAGGACATCCATCCAAAGAACAAGGTGGACGTCGGCCGTCGACTTGCTCGCTGGGCGCTGGCCAATGAGTATGGCGTGAAGGTGCCATTCCACAGTCCTCAGTACAAGAGCATGGAGAAGCAGGGCAACAAGATCGTGTTGACGTTCGACCATGTGGATGGCGGATGGCGTCCGTTCGATGTGGCTAACCCGGTTGGCTTTGCAATCGCGGGCGAAGACAAAAAGTTCGTTTGGGCCGACGCAAAGGTCCTGCCGGACGGCAAGATCGAAGTTTCCAGTGCGAAGGTCGCAGAACCTGCTTCTGTTCGCTACGCCTGGTCCAACAACCCAGTGTGCAATATGTTCTCAGTCGCTGGCCTGCCACTGACTCCATTCCGCACCGACGATTGGCCAGGTGTGACCATCAACAACAAGTAGTCAGAGTCACCACCTGACCAGCAATGATTCAAACGACATTCGCCCCTGCGGCGAATGTCGTTTTTTTTATTGCCTGGCGAACAGGGAGGCATATAAGGCGGACGCCGGATCTAGTCCGTTATCCCGCCACGATTTGGGACAAATCGGCGGATGCGGCGAAAAACTGGTGTACATGCCCGCCGATAACAAGCAAAGTGTGACGCACAGACCCTGCGCCTCCGTCCTGCGCGGCGTTCGGCAGCTGGGTTTGACACAAATTGTTTCTGACCAATGACTTACGCCGTTCATCCTTCTGTTCCTGGAAGGATCGAGGAGGCGTTGTGTAGTATTTGAGGTTTCATTGAAGGTGGACTCGATGTCTCAACTTCGTGGAAGAATTCAACTTGCGGCGATCGTCGGGGTCATCACTCTGGCAAATTCCCTGCAGGCTCAGGTCGTCCGCGCTCCTCTGAACGAGGGGTTTGCCCGAACCAGCTCGATCTCCATGTCGGTCGACGAAATGTTGGGAACGCGGAAAGCACGAGCGTTGACGGAGCCGTTGCTCGGGCCAGGTTACCCGTCTCTCTGGATCTCCGAAGTTCAGTTCAAGCCATTGAGACTGATGAAGCTGACCTGGACGGATGACTCCGGGGAAAAGAAGAGCGAAATCGTTCGCTACATGGTTTATCGAGTGATTCGACGCGACTACACCGAACTGGCCGGCGCGGAGAAGGCGGAGCTGGAACGGAAGCTCGTGGATCCGGACAACGATCCATCCAACGTGCTGGATCCAGAATCATCAAAGCCGCTCCAGATGCCACGGTTCATTTTGCGAGCAGAAAACAAAGACGGTTCGATTGTTCATGAATGGCAGGACGAAATCAGCATTGCCATCCAGAATGCTGTGTTCGAGCGAGAATTGGGCCGCAAAGCTGATGGAAAGAAACTTCTGAACAGCATCGAGGCGGTGAAGGAAGTCGAAGAACCGGTTGCATCCAGCGATCCGGACGTGTTGGGAAAGGCCCTTTACGGAGTTGCTGTCTGGCGAAATGTTGACGATTCGGCTGACTTTTTCTCCGTCCAAATGTCTGGATTCACGAATGCCTACCGCATGATTCGTGCGGAAGATGGCAGCAATCAGCTCCAGGAAAAGGTGATTGTGCAGCGATTTGCTCGCCCTGGTGACCAGTTCCTGCAGGACGAAATGGAATTCCGGTTCATTGATGACGGAACAGTCAACATTTCGGACCTGCAGATTCAGCCGGACCTGGTTGCCAATGCGGACCCGGACGGCGACGGCAAAGTGCGAGTGCGTTACCCGACATGGATCTACGTGCCCCGCAAAGTGCAGGTCGATGTTCCGGGGGCCGACACAGTCCTCAGAAATCTCCGAAGCTCAGACGCTGGAGATGCCGAAAACCGATAGCCAGAGCGTTAGGTCGTCGTTGGCGAACCAATCAGGGCGTCCAGTGGCCTCTCTGGTGGGGAAAAATCGCCGAAACGCCGCAGCAGATTTGGCGATGACGCAGAGAATTCTGTGAGAGATCTCAGAAGACTCTTGAAAATTCCCTGCAAACCGTCAGACTTCGCGGTTCCCCAAAAAACGCTTTTTGCGTGATTTTTGACTTTCTCGGGCTGGTTGCCCGACGCTGTTCCGGCAGCGTAGTTCACATAAGATGTTGTCGCAGTTAAAGTTGCGACAAAGTTCTGGAGCAGGTGTCATGGCTCATAAGAAGGGACAGGGTTCCAGCCGTAACGGTCGCGATTCTCAGGCAAAGCGCCGAGGGATCAAGCGATTCGGTGGTGAAGCTGTCGTGGCAGGCAACATTCTGGCTCGTCAGTGTGGCACAAAGTGGCACCCTGGCCGCAACGTTGGTATGGGCAGCGACTACACGCTGTACGCTCTGGTTGATGGAACGGTGACCTTTGATCAGGCCGGCCGACGCATCAACATTGTTCCGGTCGAAGCCAACTAAGGCTCTCGGTTCAAACGGATCCATATTGAAGTCCACGGTTTCGACCGTGGACTTTTTTGTTTGTCCAGGCGTTTGTTTGTCCAGACGCAGGCGAAGCTCATCCCGAAGGTCACTCAGGTAATCCGCTGGGAACAACCATCCGTACGGCACCAGGATGGATTCGGAAAGTCGCCGGCAGAAGGCCGGGCGTTTCACCATCCAGTTCGATTGCAACCTCCCGGGCCCCCTGCAGACACTCGATGCGGACGGTCGAGGCCCGCCACGTTGAAACTTCCGGCAGTCTTTTCAAAGTCCCGTCGTACAGATGCGGTAAGTGTTTCAAGGC
>JAEUII010000039.1 GCA_016795145.1 Planctomycetaceae bacterium | reverse complement strand
AGACCGTACCCTGGTGCTGAATGGTCCACGAAGGTGATCAAATGGGTCAACAGCAATGTCAAGCACTTCACGGTCATCGTCAGGGCTTAGGCAAGACAGGAACAATAGGAAATCGCTTGCAATGGTGCTCTTGGGCCGCGGAAGCGAGTCAAAGTAGGTGCCGCTTGCCGAGCGGCACTTCGCGGCGGTGCCGCGACCAGCGACCCTGTCAGTTGCCATATTCTTCAAAGCCCAACGTGGGAACGACTTCGCCATGAGATGGCTTCACGCCGAGAGGGGTTGAATGATGAACGGGCCAGAAAAAGGTTCGCCTGACGGCGAAAGTCCTTTCCGGCAGAAAGGACCTACTGAAACCTGCGACTGCACCAACCAATCCCTCGCTGACGCAGCGGGTTACGATAAATTCAACACGCTGCTAAACTGCCGCCATGGATTCGAGGAAACTACACCAGCTCACTTCTCATGCGACGGCCGATGGGGACTATTTCATCTGTCCGGGACAGACGCTGGCCGTTTCCCGTTCGATTCACGTCGCCCGGCTCAATGCTGCCTGGCCAGTGTGCGATGAATGTGAGTGGCGATTCCATACTGAGGGGCTCAGTGAACAATCGGCGATCGAGACGGCTCGAATCCGTGAACATCGCCGTCAGGGGATTCAGCGAACCGAGTTTGGTATTCGCGGACCGTATTTGAATGCACTGCATCGTCGCATGGCCGAGGAGCTCGTTCGGATTTTTTGCCAGTGCCTCGTTGATCGGTCAACCGTTCAGGGATCATCGCAGCGACCGGAATCCAAAGAGATTCAACCCGAACGACTTTCCCTCGCACCCGTTGTCATTGGCTTCGATGGAAGGTCCTCATCGCCGGATATCTTTGTCGGGGTGAGTTCATCGATACGGGAGTTTGGTCTTCCCGTGATCGATCTTGGACGATCCACCGCGGCGTCATTGCAGGAAGCGTTAAGATGTCAGCCGGAATCCTGCGGAGGAATTCTGGTGACCGGAGCAGGGTGCCCAAATGCCTGGACCGGGCTCGATGTCTTCGATCGATCGGGCGATTCCGTTCCGGTCGTCTGGAAGGATTTTGGTATTCGACTGCAGCACCCGGGACTCGACGCGACTGAGACTCCAGCTGCGACGTCGAGCTACAGCAGTGATGTGCCCGATGAGATGTCTCAACTGCTGCAGCAAATTCGATCCGCAAAAGTGGCGAACGAAAATACAGACCGTGGAGCCACTTCAGTCGAACCTCGAGCATCAGTTGCGTCGCGAACGGCGGGAATTTTGCAGCTCGTTTTGCCCGAGCCGGATCAGCGATCATCGTGGCCGCGTCGGATGACTCGCCATTCTGGTGCACTGACACTGTTGAACTTTGAAGATCGTTATCGAGACTGGCTGAGCCGATGGTATCCGCAAAAGTTCGACCAGCGAGTCATCATTGAAACGAACGACCTGCTTGTTCGCCAGCGAGTACTCTGGCTTGCTGAAACCAACGGCCTGCCCCTGATTCCTCGCAGTACGAATGAATCGCAGTTAGCCGATGATGCCCTGTCGATTCGCATTGACGAAGACGATCGCCTTTTCACCGTGCACCGAGCCAACGGTGTTTTGGTGAGCCCGGGGCGTCTTGCGGAATCATTGAATCGCGCCATTGCCAGCCATGCGTCTCACATCACTGTTCATGCGGATGATGTCACCGGTCGCTTCTGGCTGACCGACGCCGCTCGCCCGTCACTCGGGCTTTCCACCGAACAAATCCACGACGCGCTCGCGGTCACCGGCCTCCTCTGCCGCCTCGCCTCCACGAGCAGGCTTCAACTGCACGACCTGTAGGTCCACTCTGCCGGAGTGGACTTTCGCCGTCAGGCGAACCTTGTGCAGGCGCGGAGAGTGTCTGCGCAAGGGTTATTGCAAATTGATTATTCCTCCTGCCACTCCAAAAGGCGAGCGGTGCGGCGTTAGCCCACCGAGTGCGATTCCCTGCGATTGCATCACAAACAAGTAACAACAGAATCTCGGAAGGCTGACACCTTCCGCTCGCCGTGAGAACGAAGGGCCGTTTATGTCGGTCATGAATCCTTCACAGCGTTGTCCGGCAGCCATCATCGACGGGCCACAATGCTCCGAAGCAATTCCGGTGTAACCTTCGTCAGATCATTCATGACTCGATGATGTGCTCGATGAAGCTGATCCCACGTTCGTCCTTTTGACACGACACCCAGGCAGCTTGCGCCGGCCGACAGCGCCGCTTCAATTCCAACCGGAGCATCCTCAAGAACAATGCATCGTTCCGGAGCCAGGCCCATTCCGGCCGCGGCTTTCAGAAACACATCCGGGTGCGGCTTTCCTTTGACCACATCGGCCCCCGTGATCACCGTTCGAATTTTGCTTCCGGCTTTCAGCTGCTCAATGGCGACAGCGACATTCTTCGGAGGACCGCTGGAACCAATCGCCATCGGAACGCCCAACTCATGCAGTGCATCAATCAGCTCTCGTGCGCCGGGCATGTGAGGAAAATTCTCGGACACGTACTGTCGATAGAGCTCTTCTTTTTCCTCGTCGAACGCTGCGATGCCCGCGTCGTCAGGAGGATTGACCCAGGTCAGTCGAATGAACTCACGGCTTGTTCGACCAAAGCCTGCAAGGAACTCCTCTTCAGTGCAATCACGTCCATGTCGCCGACAACAGACCTGCCAGGTATGAAGATGAGCAGCAAATGAATCAATCAGGACGCCATCCACATCGAAGATAACGCCAAAACCTGGTGACGACACGAGCAAGTCCCTTTCTTCACAGAACGATCAATGATTCCGCACGCAACGTATCACGAGGACTGCGTTTCGTCAGCAGCGTCATTCTGCGGTGAACGAGTCTCATCAACATTCGGCGGCAAATCGTCAGACGTGAGACGTCACACGCGGATCGCTTACGGCAGACCGGTCGGTTCACTAGACTTCCGCGGCCTTTCAGTATGCTCCGAAACGGGTTCGTACCATTCGGCCGAATCTGGAGCGATGATCATAAGTTGGATGTCTGGAAATGCCTCGAATCAAACCATTTCAAGCACTTCGCCCTCGCCCTGAACTCGCTTCAAAAGTCGCGTCGGTTCCTTATGACGTCGTGAACCGTGATGAAGCCGCCGCGCTGGCCGAAGGGAATCCCCTTAGCTTTCTGCACGTCGTTCGACCAGACATCGATTTCCCGCCCGAGAAGAATCCGTACGACCCTGATATCTACGAGAAAGCATCAGCGAACTTTCAGAAGCTGATTCAGGACGGGGTGCTCTTTCGTGATACGGAAGACTGTCTGTTCGCGTATCGACAGATCATGAACGGTCGTGCTCAGGTGGGCATCGTGTGCTGCGTGCATATTGACGACTATGAAAACAATCTGATCCTGAAGCACGAGAAGACTCGCAAGAGCAAAGAAGACGATCGGACTCGTCACGTCCTCGCACTGAACGCGAACGCCGGCCCTGTGTTTCTGACCTATCGCGGCGAAGAAGAGATCAACTTCGCTGTCGCCAAAGTTGTCGAGTCAGCGCCGTTGTATGACTTCGTCGCAGTTGATGGAGTCCAGCACACCGTGTGGCGCATCCCGAATGCTCAACAACTGGTAACGGCACTGTCCGCGGTTCCTGTGTTTTACATCGCCGACGGCCACCATCGCGCCGCAAGTGCCTGGCGCGCCGGGAATGAGCTGCGACGGCGATTGCCAGGCGGAGGCAATGGCACAGAAGAGTGCAACTGGTTCCTGTCTGTCCTGTTCCCATCCAGCCAGCTGCGCATTCTTGCGTACAACCGAATTCTGAAAGACCTGAATGGTCTTACGGTTTCGGAACTGCTGGAGAAACTAGATCGGCTTGGTGAACTTGAGCAGACGAACAATCCGGTTCCGGATGCTCCTGGTTCGTTCTGCTTCTTCATCGATCGTCGCTGGTGGAAGCTGACAATTCCGCCGGACCCACTGTTTGTGAATGATCCGATCCGTTCCCTGGACGTGTCGATTCTGGAACATCAGGTCCTGCAGCCGATCTTTGGGATCGAAGACGTGCGCACGGATTCTCGCATCGACTTCGTAGGCGGCATTCGAGGAACAGCGGAACTGGAACGACTGTGTGTTTCAGTCGATTGGGAAGTTGCAATCTCCATGTACCCGACGACTCTCGACCAGCTCATGACTGTGTCTGACGCCGGCGAAATCATGCCACCAAAGAGCACCTGGTTCGAACCCAAGCTCCGCAGCGGCCTGCTGGTGCACACGCTCGAATAAGGTCCGCGCCAACCAGGGGATTTCGGAGAAACAGCACAGGAGCCGCTGATGCAAATCACTCCCGGGGTTGTTGGCATTTTTCTCTCTCTGCTGGTTCTGATCTGGATGGCATGGCGAGACCACAGCGTCTTGTTGCTGGCACCAGTCTGTGCTCTGCTGGCGGTTGTGATTGATGGTCAGCTGCCATTGATGGCGACGCTGACTCATGTGTATATGCCCGCGGTCGGGCAGTTTGTGACCGATTACTTCCCGCTGTTTGTTCTGGGAGCAGTCTTCGGCCGCCTGATGGAAGACAGCGGAGCGGCCGCGTGCATCGCAACATCCCTGTCGCAAGGCCTTGGGCCACGACACACAATCCTGGCTGTCGTCCTCAGCTGTATGGTGCTGACTTATGGCGGAGTCTCATTGTTCGTCGTTGTCTTTACTGTCTTTCCGCTGGCACGATCACTGTTCCAAAAGGGCAATCTTCCACGACGTCTGATTCCAGGCACAATTGCTCTGGGCTCGTTCACGCTGACGATGACAGCGTTGCCGGGAACGATTCAGATTCAGAATCAGATCCCCATGCAGTATTTTCGCACGAGTGCATTCGCGGCTCCGGGGCTGGGCTGCATCGGCGGGCTTGTGATGTTTGTTGTCGGCATGCTTTGGCTTCACTGTCGCGCGCGTCGGGCCGTTCAGAATGGCGAAGGGTTTGAGACTCAGGAGATTCCTGGACCAGGCGTTGAAGCTTCAGGAGGCCTGACAACGTCTCCTGCTTCTGCAACATCAGAGCCAGTCATTCCGGTCAGCACGTCCCTCGCAAAAAGCCTTGCCCCCTTGATTACGGCAGTTGTTGTCAATTTCGTCCTGTCGCAATACATGATCCCCAAATGGAAGGCCGACTACGCTGGAAAGCCGCCGTTTGAAAAACTGGAAGCGGCCAAGGTCGTTGGCACGTGGTCCACGATCCTCTCACTGTGCATGGCATCAGGCTTGCTGATCATTCTGCACTGGAACGAATTGAAGTCGATTCGCAAATCACTTTCCGCGGGGGCTCAGGCGGCTCTCATGCCATTGTTCAACACAGCATCTGAAGTCGGTTACGGCGGAACGATTCGAGTCCTTGCGGGATTCGCGATGGTCCAGAAAATGGTGACAGGCGTTGCTCCGTCGAACCCACTTGTTTCTGAGGCGATCGCAGTGAACACTCTCGCCGCTGTGACGGGTTCAGCATCAGGAGGCCTGAGTATTGCGATGAAGACTCTTGGTGACGACTACTATCAGCAAGCCGTCGCAACCGGCCTGAATCCCGAGCTTCTGCACCGAGTCGCTTCAATGTCCTGCGGCGGTCTCGACAGTCTTCCGCACAATGGAGCCGTCATTACTCTGCTGTTGATCTGCGGCTCGACTCATCGAAAGAGCTACATCGATATTGGAATGGTGACAGTCGTTGGCCCCCTTCTTGGCACAATCACCGTCATCGCTCTTGGGTCAGCCTTTGGATGTTTCTGAGGCACGGATGACTGATACGATATGATCCATAGAGAAAGGGCCGTGCGAGGTCAGACTTCCGTTTGAGTCTGTTCCGACCAGCACCAGCATTCCCTTCTGAGTCGCTCGGTTGTCGGGAAAACCGGTGATCGCGCGGCCGTCATTGAGCATGACAACAACTTCATAGGTCTCATGAACACCCGGAAGATCCGGATGGACGATCGCAGGAAATCGTTCCCAGACCCAGGTCCACAGCGTCGCTTTCGGATCTGCCTTCCCGGCAATATCGAACCATTCAACGTCCGCCTTCTTGAGCTCTTTCAAAGACGCCGTTTGACACCACGGGCGAAGCACTGCCTGAATCCACGCTTTTCTGGACTCCACGAGGGAGTCGAACGTGGCACTATTTGAGGTCGGCACATCGGACGTCATGATCTGAGCCGTTACAGTCTGTTGGGGTACTTCGAGGAACCGAATGATTGTGTGAGCTAAACAGAGGCAGCGTGCAGTGGCAGGTCCGAGGTTCATCCGAATGAAATTCTGAGTTTCCTTTCGGGATCTTCTCGGATGCGGCAACCGAGTCCCGTCCCGCAGCCCGTCGTGCGACTTTCGGATTTTACGGGTTCAGGTGAGTCGACTGTGTTTTGCCAGGAGAAATTCGTGCCAGATTTCCAGGTGTTGCGAATGGTCCTTGTCGCGTCCGTCGCGGCAGCATGTTCTGGCGGAGTGTTTTCCAGCGCAGCTCTGGGCGAAGACTGGCCTCACTGGTTCGGTCCCACTCACGATGCCGTGTGGCACGAAGATGGGATCCTGGAATCGTTTCCTCCGGAAGGCCCAAAGGTGCTCTGGCGAGCGCCCGTCAATAAGGGCTACTCCGGACCATCGGTCGCAAACGGAAAAGTATTTCTGTCCGATCGAATCGCGGGAGACGTGCAGAATCGCAAGCCGGGTCAGGGACTGCCGGGCGTGGAACGGTATCTGTGCTTTGACGCCGCAACAGGGAAGCCGCTCTGGACGCGCGAATACAACGTCGACTACCGCATCAGTTATCCGGAAGGTCCTCGAACGACGCCCACCGTTGATGGTGATCGCGTCTATTTCCTCGGCGCGATGGGGCATCTGGCGTGTTTGAAAGTGGAGTCGGGCGAGACGATCTGGGAAATGCAGCTGATGGAGAAGTATCAGACGAAGGCGCCAGTCTGGGGATTCTCAGTTCATCCTCGCATAGACGGTGATCGACTGATTTGCGTCGTCGGAGGAACAGGATCCGCGGTCGTCTGTCTGAACAAGATGACCGGTGAAGAAATCTGGAAATCACAAACGGCAGAAGAAGTTGGCTACGCTCCACCCGTAATCGTTGAGAAGGACGGAATGCGTCAGCTGATCTACTGGTACGACACGGGACTGGTCGGACTGAACCCGGACAACGGCGAAGCACTGTGGACTCATGAGTTTCCGAAAGTGCCGCCTCAGCGTCCCGTCGTCTGCATCGTGACGCCACGAGTGAAGGACGACCTGCTTCTGATCAGCGACTTCTATAATGGCTCGCTGCTGCTGAAGCTGGATTTCAAGAAGCCCGGTGTTCGGGAAGTCTGGAGTTCAACGCCAGGAGATCAGGAACACAAGAACGACCTGAACGTGCTGATGGGAACACCTGTCATTTACAAGGACCATATCTACGGCATTGCCGGCGAAGGCGAAATGCGTTGCGTGTCGATGCTGGATCAGAGTCTTGTCTGGCGAGACCTTGCACCATCATCCGCTAAGCGAGATGCTCTGTTCGCGACCAGCTTCTTCATCCAGAACGGCGAGCGGTTCTTCCAGCTGAATGACCAGGGGTTTTTGAAGATCTGCAAACTGTCTCCAAAGGGTTTTGAAGAAATCAGCAGTGCGAACATCCTGAAGCCCACCAGCTTTGCACGAGGACGTGACGTGGTCTGGTCACATCCCGCGTTCGCAAACCGCTGCATGTTCGCCCGCAACGATGAAGAACTGATCTGCTTCGACCTGGCCGCCTCCCCAAAATAGAGGAAGGGCACAAGATCTCCGGTGAAATGTCGGAGGCTGCTGTTCAACACCGGACGGCTTGCGCCTTGCCGCTAAGCAAACGTTCTACGACGTTTCTTAGTGAATCCGGTTGTATCCGTTCAGCGCGGCGACACGGTACGCCTCGGCCATCGTCGGATAATTGAATGTCGTATTGATGAAATACAATAGAGAATTATTTGGTGAAGGCTGAGCCATGATGGCCTGGCCGATGTGAATGATCTCGCTCGCATTCACACCGAAGCAGTGGACTCCCAGGATCTCAAGAGTCTCACGATGGAACAGCAGCTTCAGCATCCCAACAGGTCGGCCCATGATCTGTGCGCGAGCCAGGTTCTTGAACATCGAGTGGCCGACTTCGTACGGCACACACTCTTCTGTCAGTTCGCGTTCGGTCTTCCCGATGCTGCTGATTTCCGGACTGGTGTAAATACCGGCGGGAATGTCGGAGATTCGAAACTTCTCGGAACCGCCTTCGCCCAGATGCCGCGCCGCAAAGCGTCCCTGAATGTAAGCCGCGCTGGCCAGAGCCGGATGTCCAATCACGTCGCCAACCGCGTACACATGAGGCTGACTGGTCTGGAGGTTTTCATTCACATCCAGCTGCCCTCGATGGTTGGGCTTGATCCCCACATTCTCAAGTCCCAGACCATCGGTATTGCCAGTTCGGCCATTCGCCCACAGAAGAACATCGCTCTTCAGCTGCTTGCCGGATTTTAGGTGCAGAATAACGTGGTCGTCGAAGGCTTCGATCCGATCGAACGTCTCATTGTTCCGGATGCGCACTCCCGTATCGCGCATGTGATACGCAAGAGCATCACAGATTTCGTCATCAAGGAATTCCAGCATGCGATCTCGGGTGTTCACCAGGTTCAGTTTGACCTGAAGATTTCGGAACATCGATGCATATTCGCAGCCGATCACGCCGGCCCCGTAGATGGTCATCGAGCGCGGCGTCTCGGGCAGGTTCAGAATCGTGTCGCTGTCGAAGACTCGCGGATGGTTGAAGTCCACTTCCGGCGGACGATACGGACGAGAGCCGGTCGCAATGACAAAGTTTTTGGCGTGAGCGATCGTGGTGCTGCCATCGGGATGCTCAACCATGATGCGATGAGGATCCAGGAAGCGAGCCGTCCCCTGCAGCACTTCGACGTCGTTTCGATCGTAGAAGCTGCGACGCATGGCAACCTGCTGATCAATCACCGACTGAGCACTGCGTCGAAGATCCCGGAAGCTGACTTCCAGGTTGATTCCAAGCTGCTTGAACACCGGCGCGGAATTCACATCCATTAAGCGATAGATCGCGGCTCGCAGCGACTTGCTGGGAATCGTTCCGAGATGAGTACAGGCTCCGCCGATCTGAGGCATGCGCTCAACAGAACATGCTCGCTTCCCCTGCTTCGTCGCTTCCATCGCAGCACCTTCCCCGCCGGGACCGGTGCCGATGACAATCACATCAAAATGTTTTTCCGGAGGAGCCTGCATGACAGACAACTTTCCCATTCAAAATCCGAGACCAACAATCGCACTGGACACTCGCCTGCCCTGCCGAATGAATGGCTGGATCAATGCTTCAGACCGCAATGTCGCAACAGTGCCTGCGGATCCGGATCGCGTCCCCGGAAGTCTCGAAAGACATCCATCGGATGGCGACTTCCTCCCTGAGCCAGCACTGTGTCGCGAAATCGTCGTCCCGTAGACTGAACTGCAGCGGAATCATCGAGTCCCGCATCTTCAAACGCCCCGAACGCATCCGCGCTCAGGACTTCTGCCCACTTGTAACTGTAGTACCCGGCCGAGTAACCGCCGGCGAAAATGTGCTGGAATGAACAGAGGAATCGATTTTCCGGAAGCGGAGGCAGCAGGCTCGTTATCGACAGAATGCGTTTTTCCGCTTCGAATGGCGACTCATCACCGTCCGGGTTGTATCCGTAGTGAAGCGACATGTCGGTCATGCCCAACTGCAGCTGCCGCAGCATCTGAGTTGCCGCGCGGTAGGTCTTTGCCTTTTGAAGCTTCTCGAACAGATCTTCAGGCAGCGGATCGCCGGTTTGATAATGGCGAGCAAGTCGCATCAGCGTCGGACGATGAAGGCACCAGTTTTCCATGAACTGACTCGGAAGCTCGACCGCATCCCACTCAACGCCGTTAATGCCCGCGGCATCACGTTCATCGACGGTTGTCAGCATGTGCTGAAGGCCATGCCCGAATTCGTGAAACAGTGTTTCAACTTCACGAAATGTCATCAGTGAAGGAACATCGCCCGCCGGCGGAGTTCCGTTGCACACCAGATGCGCAACGGGAAGTCGAATGCCGAACGGGCCAACAGACCGAGTGATGCAGTCGTTCATCCATGCACCACCACGCTTGTCTTTTGGACGTGACCAGGGATCGAGATAGAACCCGGCAATCTGTCGGCTGGATTCATCAAAGATCTCGTAGTAGCGAACGTCGGGATTCCAGATCGGAGCTTTGCCGTCGGCTCGCTGTACCGTGATCCCGAACAGAGTATGGCAGAGATCGAACAGCCCATCGAGAACTCGGTCGAGCGAGAAGTACGGTCGCAGCTGTTCGTCGGTGAACGAGAACTTTTCTTCACGCTGTCGTTCTGCCCAGAAGGCCACGTCCCAGTGACTCAGTGCACCGGTGTGTCCGTGGTTCTGCGCGAACTCCGTCAGTTCTTCCAGCTCCTTCTTTGCCGGCTCGTGAGACGATTCCAGCAGTCGATCAAACATCTGCTGAACGGCCGCCACATCACCGGCCATCTTTCGTGAGAGGCTCAGTTCCGCGTAACAGTCAAAGCCCAGCAGCTTCGCCTGCTCACGACGCAGGCTCAGAATGCGTCGAATCAGTGGCGAGTTGTCTTTGTCGCCGGAGCCAGCACGCATGATGTACGCGCGGTAAACTTTTTCTCGAAGTTCGCGGCTGCGGCAATGTTCCATGAACGGGCCAAAGCAGGGCTGGTCCAGAGTGATTCGCCACGGGCCATTTTCCGGCGTCGCGGGCGTCTTGCCCTGATTCTCATCTGCACGGTTCCATGATGCCGAAGCGATACGACGCAGGCTTGCAGGGAAACCGTCTGCATCGGCTGCATCGGTCAGATCAAGGAACCATTCCTTTGTGGCATCCAGAACGTTGTTGGAGAAATCTGTGGCCAGCTGGGAAAGATCCTGCTCAATCGCGTTGAAGCGTTCTCGCTGTGCTCCCTGAAGACTGATGCCAGACAGTTCTGCACTCTGAATCATGCGAGTGATAATGCGCTGGCGTGCGGATGAGTACGACGCCCAGTCAGCGGAGTCACGAATGGCACACAGCTTTCTGTAAACGGCTTCGCTCTGACGGAGCTGCAGTCCAAACTCAACCACGGAAGGCATCGCCGCATCATGCGATTCACGCAGATCATCGGAGTTGGCAACACTCAGAAGGTGACTGACCGGCGACCATCCGTATTCGAACAGCAAATCAATCTGTTCCATCGGCGTCATGAGTCCAGCCCATGTGGACTCCGCAGTCTCTTCGAGCGACTTCAGAATCTCGCGACACCGCGACAACATCTGCTCAACAGCTGGGCCGATGTGCTCCGGTCGAATCGCATCGTAGGCTGGCAGTCCGGAACTGATAAGGAGAGGATTTTGATCCGAAGTCATGAGACGTTCTTTCCGTCTTCCAAACAAAACAGAACGGACTTTTCCGATCGTGACAGTCACTGCGCGAACAGCAGATAAATCATCAGCGCAGGCATCTGTGTTGTATCGCACTGCGGCCTCTGGACAAAACAGGGACTGCGCGGTTGTCGCTGAGTGAGAAAAACTTTTGCGATTTTGTGAAGTCAATTCTGGTAGAAAATTCTGTTGACAAAAAAAGGTCCCACGAACCTCCAGGAGAGTTGCGAATCGCGATTGATGCAAACGAAACGTGACTGTATAACGCCGCCCGTCCTTTTCTGAGGGCGCTGCAGTGTCTTTGGTTTCGAGAGGTCCATTCGGCGTTCTGCCGATGCTCTCACAGCAGTGCCCTGGGTACTCATTTCACTGCCTGTCCTGCAGACTTCGCCACTCGGGAAGTTGATGGCCAGTGGTGTTGTCCTTTTTACAGGTAGCATTTTCACCATGCAGCTCCACCAGATTGAACTTGTCCCTGGCGAGTCGGTTCGAGTTGGCAGACTGATCGTGACCCTGATTGCAGTGGAAGGCAACGTCGCTCAGTTGCACGTCGAAGACCCGGACAACAACAATTCGTGGACTGACCCAGTCGATTTTTCTGACCTCGAAGTCGAAGAGCCTGTGCTCGCCTGATTGGCTTGAGTGCTCCGACAAGCCTGTGTTTCTCCATGCCTCGTCAACTCATGTGAGTACGCACGCGCCGATGGTTGCAGTAGATCCTGCGAGGCCGCGGTCTTGTGGTAGCGCAGGGGTTAGTGGAAATTGACGATTGAAAATTGCAAAGTGGCAGCAGGCACCACAAAGACTCACTTTGCATTTTTCACTCTCCAATAATCATTAAACATTCCTTCCGCCGCCTGGCAGGCGATCCTGAATCCTTCGCGGGGCCGATTCCACGTTGTCCTTCCTTCACTGAGCCGTATCGTTTGGTCGCTGGTCGCGGCGAGGCCGCGAAGTGCCGCCCGGCAGTCGTCACCTACTGGCGCTTTTGTCATCTGGGAACATGGCTCAGATTCCCAAAACATGCTTCCCGATTGATTGTTCTGAAGGGTAAAATCGACGCTCCAACCTCGCTCAGATCCTTCCCTCCTTCCCCTGAGCATTGTGAGTTTGTCTATGCCCACCACCCGCTCACTGCCGGGCTATTGGCTCGCTTTCGCGTCGCGATGTGCTGTCGCGATTACGCTAATGGCAACCGTTCCGCTGATTGCCCATGCGGATGATCTTCACTTCGAAACCAGCGTTCGACCAATCCTCAAAGCGCATTGCTGGCACTGTCATGGTGAAGATGCCGAACTCAAGGGGAAGCTGGATGCTCGACTGGTTCGAGTCCTGATCAAAGGGGGTGAATCCGGACCGGCGATTGTCTCCGGCGATCATGCCAGCAGTCTGCTCTACCAGCGTATTGCGTCCGGAGACATGCCACCGGGAGAAAAGAAGGTCTCGCCAGAAGAGCTTCAGGTCATTGCTCGCTGGATCGACGGCGGAGCAACCACAGCTCGGCCCGAGCCTGAAAACGCGCCGGAAGTCGGGAGCATTTTCAGCGAAGAAGACCATGCTCACTGGGCCTTTCAGCCCATCACACGGCCCGCGGTTCCGACCGTCGCTCAGGCTGAGCTGGTGAAGACTCCCATCGATGCATTTCTGCTCAACAAGCTGCAAAGTCAACAACTGTCGTTTGGTTCGGAAGCAGACCGCGAAACGCTGCTCCGCCGAGTCTGGTTTGATCTGATCGGTTTACCTCCGACGCAGGAAGCCATCGATCGGTTCCTAGCGGATCAGTCACCAGAGGCATGGAACAAAGTGGTGGAAGAATTGCTGACTTCACCTGCGTATGGCGAACGATGGGCGCGTCACTGGCTGGATGTTGCGGGCTATGCGGACAGTGAAGGTTACACGGAGAAAGATGCTGAACGATCATGGGCGTGGAAATATCGCGACTATGTCATTCGGTCACTCAACGCCGACAAGCCATTCGATCAGTTCCTTCGCGAACAACTCGCGGGCGATGAGATGCTGACACCGCCTTACGAAAATTTATCCGCCGAACAGGCCGACTGCCTCACTGCGACCGGCTTTCTTCGAATGGCTCCGGACGGAACGGCAGATGGCAGCGTCGACCAAAAGGTGGCTCGCAATGATGTGATTGCGGAGACACTCAAGACAGTGACCACGTCGCTCCTTGGCCTTTCCGTCGGATGTGCTCAGTGTCACGAACATCGATACGACCCGATCACTCAGACCGACTACTACCGCCTTCGCGCATTGTTTGAACCTGCTTACGACACAGAGAACTGGCGCAATCCCAACGGTCGGCTTGTTTCCATGTGGTCCGCGGAAACTCGAGCGGCAGCTACTGCCGTCGACGCAGAGCTGGCAGATGTTTCCAAACGACGAACCGAAGAACTCGACAAGATCGTTGCCGAAACGTTTGAACGCGAACTTCAGAAACTGCCTGCAGACCAGCAACCTCTGGCTCGCGCCGCACGAGAAACTTCGGCCGACAAACGAACTCCTGAACAGCAGCAGCTGATCAAGGAGTTTCCGTTTCTGAATGTGGATCGCGGCTCAGTGTATCTGTACCTGCCCGATCGACTGACGGGCTTCAACAAGAAATGGGACGATCTGACGGAGGAGACGAAGAAGAAGAGGCCTGCCGATGATTACGTCATGTGCCTCACGGAAGTTGCTGGAATAGTCCCGAAGACGCACCTGTTTGCTCGCGGCGATCACCAGCAGCCCCGGCAGGAAATTCTCCCGGGAGACCTGACCATTCTGGCCAACGACGGCTTTCAGATCTTGCCCGACGATGAATCGCTTCCGACCTCCGGTCGAAGACTGGCCTGGGCCAGGCGTCTGACGAACGGTCAGCATCCTTTGCTGGCTCGAGTACTCGTCAATCGATTCTGGATGCATCACTTTGGCCAGGGGATTGTCACAACGCCGGCAGACTTCGGATTAAAGGGCGATCGTCCGTCACATCCGGAACTGCTCGACTGGCTGGCCGCAGAGTTCATGGAACACGGATGGTCCCTGAAACATCTGCATCGTCTGATTCTCACCTCCAGCGCATGGCGACAATCCTCCGTTCGACGCCCTGAACACGATGCCGTTGATCCGGACAATCGTTTGCTGGCTCGCATGAACGTCCGACGGCTTGAAGCAGAAACCGTGCGAGATGCCATTCTGAGCATCAGCGGTCAGTTGAATGCGAAGCAGTTTGGCAAACCTGCTCCGGTCAGTCCTGATGATGTCGGGCAGATCGTTATCGCGGTGGATACCCGCGACTCGGCTGGTCGCCCGACGGGAAAAGTCGAGGGACTCAATGGTGAAGATCTTCGACGCAGCATCTATGTGCAGGTCCGACGTTCGATGCCGCTGGGCGTCCTGGAACCATTCGATCTTCCGCGGATGACACCCAACTGCGAACGTCGCGTCGCTTCGACAACGGCCTCGCAGTCATTGCTGATGATGAACAATCCGTTCATCGTTCAGCAGGCTGATGCCTTGTCCGCAAGAGTTCGAGCGGCTGCGTCAGAACTGCGTCAACAACAGGCGATTGCCTGGCGGCTTGTATTCGGGCACCGGGCCACTGAAGCAGAGCTGAATGCGGCAGCGGAGTTTGTTGCAACCGGCGTTACTGCGATTGGACCAGACAAGCCCGATGCTGGTGTACGTGCAATGAATGACTGGTGTCACGCTCTGCTGTGTTCCAGTGGTTTCCTCTACGTGGAATAGCGAGCAGAACGGAGAATCACGATGACATTTTCTTCACACTGGACTCGCCGACACCTGCTGTCTCAGCAGCTTCTGGGACTTGGAACTCTGGCGACGGCATGGCTTCAGAGCAAAGCGGCCGCGTCGGAACCTCCCAAGCCCACTTTAGCTCCCGTGACGTTTGATCTGACGCCCAGGAAGCCAGCCGCTCAGGCACAGGCGACCGCGATGATTTCGATGTTCATGCAGGGCGGTCCAAGTCACATCGACCTCTTTGATCCAAAGCCGGAACTCAACAAGCGGCATTTGCAGTCCTACACGGGCGACATCAAATACGACAACGCCGGTGAAGCCAGCAGTAAGCTGTTCGGTTGCCCCTGGCGCTTCCGAAAGTACGGCGACTGTGGAATGGATCTGAGCGAACTCGCTGCACCACTGGGTGATGTGGCCGACGACCTTTGCCTGATTCGGTCGATGCATACCGGAGTGAATAACCACGGTGAATCGATCAACGCGATGAACACGGGACGTCAGCTCTCCGGCCGCCCAGCGCTGGGTTCGTGGTTTACGTATGGGTTAGGCAGTCATAACAGTCAGCTCCCGGCGTTCATGGTTCTGGTGGATCCTTCGGGGCTGCCTGTGCTGGGAGTGGAAAACTGGCAGAACGGATGGCTTCCCTCGATCTATCAGGGCACCGTCGTTCGTCCTCAGGAACCTCGCATTCTGAACCTTGATCCTCCAGCAACACTCAAGGGTGATGCACAGGAGCGACTGCTGAAATACGTTGCCAGGATGAACAGTGACTTCAAAGCTCGGCACCCTGGCGAACATGATCTTGATGCCCGCATGCAGAGTTATGAACTTGCTGCCGGAATGCAGACCGAAGCGCGGGAGGCGATGGATATCAGCAAGGAAACCGAAGCGACTCACAAGCTCTATGGGCTCGACAACGACATCACTCGTGATTATGGCACGCGCTGCCTGATTGCCAGGCGGCTGGTCGAACGGGGAGTCCGATTCGTGCAGCTGCACACAGGCAATCAGACCTGGGATCATCATGGTGGAATCATGACAGCTTTGCCCTCTGTCTGCAGTCGCACTCTTCCCGCCGCCGCCGCGCTGGTGAAGGATTTGAAGCAGCGAGGACTTTTGGATTCCACCGTGATTCACTGGGGCGGTGAGATGGGGCGGCTGCCAGTGATCCAGAATGAAAAGAACATCGGCCGCGACCATAACACTTACGGTTTCAGCACGTGGATGGCAGGAGGCGGATTCAAAGGCGGCGTGATTCATGGCACTACAGACGAAATCGGTCACAAAGCGGTTGAGAACATCGTGAATCACTACGACTACCATGCCACACTGATGTATCTGTTCGGGTTGAACCAGGAGCAGCTGTCATTCCGAAGGGCCAACGGAACCGGCAGTCTGCTGGAAGGTCAACCCGGACAGATCGTCAGCGCTTTACTGAATCGCCCACCACAGGTAACGTGACGAAAACAAAGTGTGTCTTCAAAACAAAGAGTTCTGGTTGGCTGTAGTGGATCTTGCTAAAGATCCCTCAATCTCAGCACTTACCAGCCCCAGACGTCAATCAGATTCCGACGACCAAAAGTTCAACAAAGTTCAGGATCAACTCCCATGCAAACTCCCTCCGGCTGGACACGCCGTCAAATTCTTCAGCGCACGGGCTGCGGCTTTGGACTTTTGGGGCTGGCTAGTCTGCTGAATCAGGAAGGTCTGCTGGAAACGACCAGCGCGGAAGATGTTCTGGGAGGGCGATCACTGAATCCGCTGGCTCCGCAACCAGGGCACTTCCCTGCGACAGCAAAGCGAGTCATCTGGATCTTCATCAATGGTGGCCCAAGCCCTGTTGACACGTGGAACTATCGGCCGGAACTAACAAAGTGGAATGGGAAGTCGATTCGCGAATTCGATCCGGAGTTCAAAGACACGACCGGTTTCTTCAAGAACGCGGTCGGCAACCTGATGCAGTCACCGTTCAAGTTTACTCCGCGCGGACAGTGTGGGAAGATGGTCCCGGAGATCTTCCCGCATCTCGGCGAGCATGTAGACCGAATGGCGTTCATTCAGTCGGGCTTCACTGAATCGAATAATCATTCACCAGCATTGTTCGCAATGAACACCGGCTTTGCTCGCATGGGATTTCCGTGCGTCGGTTCCTGGGTCACGTACGGCCTTGGCAGCGAAGGCGCAAACCTGCCGGGCTTCGTCGTGATGAGTGATCCAAAGGGGCGAGGCCTTCCAAAGGGAAATGCGGCGAACTGGAGCGCAGGGTTCCTTCCAGGCGTTTATCAGGGAACCTACATGAAGCCTCAGGGAGATCCGATCGACAATCTGATTCGACCGCCGGGCCTGACAGATTCTGCTCAGCGAAGCGAACTCGATTTGCTCAAACAGCTGAACAGCCTTCATCTTCAGCAGCACGAAGCCGACTCAGAGCTGGCTGCTCGCATCGAGAGTTTCGAACTTGCCTACCGAATGCAGTCCGCAGCGCCGGAGGCACTGGATATCGCCAGCGAACCGAAGCACATTCAGGATCTTTACGGTATCGGCGATGAACGATGCGATCATTTCGCCAGGCAGTGCCTGACCGCGCGAAGGATGGTGGAACGAGGCGTTCGCTTTGTCCAGATTTACTCCGGCGGCATGGAGAATCAGCGATCATGGGATGGTCACAATGACATCGATGGAAACCATCGCCAGTTTGCGGGCGAAACCGACAAACCGGTTGCTGGCCTGCTGTCCGACATGGCCGCCAGCGGTCTGCTGAATGACACGCTGGTGATCTGGTGTGGTGAGTTCGGTCGGCTTCCGATCGCACAGACGGGTGACAAGCCTGGCCGTGACCACAATCCTCACCACTTTGTTGCATGGCTTGCCGGTGGCGGCGTGAAGGGCGGAGTCAACTACGGCAACTCAGACGACATCGGCTACAAGTCGGCGGAAAACCGAGTCCACATCAACGACCTGCACGCAACCATCCTGCATCTTCTGGGGATGGATCACGAGAAACTCACCTACAAGTACAACGGTCGTCGCTTCCGCCTGACTGACATTGGCGGGCATGTGATCAAGGACATCATTTCATAGTCCGTGTTTCGTGGTAGCGATTACCGTCAACCGTAGCGATTGCCGTCAACAGAAGTTGAGCGCGTGTTATGCCTGTCGAGCCCGGCCGATACCAGCATTACAAAGGCAAGTACTACGTGGTCTTCGGCGTGGCGCGGCACTCTGAGACGGAAGAAGAACTCGTCGTCTACCGAACTGATTACGGCGACAAGTCACTCTGGGTTCGACCACTTGCGATGTTCACAGAAACCGTTGAGATCGATGGCCGCCTGGTCCCGCGTTTTCGCCGTGTGGACGACTGAGCAGACTTCGAACCCGCGTTTCGTTGCTTACATCGGAGCTGGTGCGGCACCATTTGCGGGAGCGTTTCCGGATTTCTGTTTGGTAATGTCATCCGGAATAAAGCCGTCTTCCGAACTGCCTGAGCCGGAGTCTGCCGGATTCGCAGGTGTCGTTTGTGCCGCATCACCAAATCCCAGCTTCTCAGCGATCATGCTGGGCAGAGTTGCCCCGTATTGCCACAGCAGCCATCCAACAACGGCCATGGCCGCCAGCAGCAGCAGCAGCGACGCCATACCCATGATGTTGCGGAAGAAGTCTTTGATCTTTCGCTTGAAATGGAACATCTTCTGTTCCTTTTCAACCTTCGAGTAAAGACTCTTCATGTCTTCCTTGCGAATGGCGGCAGTTCGCTTTGCCAAACTGTCTTCAACGGCCTTCGCAAATTCAGGGAACTGAGCAAGAGGGTAATACGACCCGTCAGCCGAGGCTTTCGCGCGGGCTTTTGCGGTGATCTGGCCGCTGGCAAGCATCTTCAGGATTCGACCCGTTGAATGCTTCTCAACGACGGTCTTGCCTTTGGCGTCTTCAAACTGAACATACCAGATGCGAGTCGTACCGGTCGACGTATCACCAGCACCGGCAAAGGCCTGAGTCGTCGCGACGGGCTTACGAATCTGCTGAGTACTGCCGGTGACGGAGTTGCCTCCGCTTCGCCCCACACCCGAAACTTCAGCGCCCTGGATGAAGCTGAGAGATTCTGAGTGAAGGCCGAGCGCCATCAGGTCTCGCACGACTTCATCGCAGTTCTTGTATCTGTGATTCGGATCCTTGGCCATCATCTTGTCGATGATCAGATCCAGTCGTTCAGGAACCTCAGGACGCAAGCTTCGAGCCGGCGGGTAGGTTCCCTTTTCCTTTGCCATAATCAGTTCGAGAGCCGTGTTGCCTCCAAACGGCAGCTTTCCGGTCAGGATATGATACAGCATCGCACCCAGCGCGTAGATGTCGACGCGATGGTCCACGTGCTTGGCGTTGCGAGCCTGTTCAGGAGCCATGTACAGCGGAGTACCAAGACCTGTTCCGCTTTGAGTCATCGACACATCTTCGTCCATCGCTTTCGCGAGTCCGAAGTCAGCGACTTTGATGACACCCTTTTTCGTCACCAGGATGTTGTCCGGCTTGATATCTCGATGCACCATGTTTTCCGAATGGGCATGCTTCAGCGCTTCTGCACAGACGATCGCGACGAAAACGGAATCCGCGACAGAAAACTTCCCGAGCTGATCGAGCCACTTCTGAATACTCTGACCGTCGATGTACTCAATCGCGGCGAAGTGAATTCCCTTGTAAGAATCGACCGCGTAGATCTTCACCACGTTCGGATGATCGACCTTCGCCATCGCTTTGGCTTCACGCTCAAATCGCGCGACAAAGTCTGGCTTGCGAGCCAGCTCTTTGGACAACGTCTTCAGCGCGACCATGCGGTCGAGGCTGATCTGGCGTGCCAGAAACACCTCGCCCATGCCACCTTTGCCCAGCTTCTTTCGAAGTTCAAAATCGCCGATCTGCTGAACACGGCTGCCGGCTGACTTTTGGTTTTGCGGATCTTCAGACACGACTTTTTCCCGCTGAGTTTCCCGAGATGAAGCCCGGTGGTCAGTATCCCGATTTCCCCCTCGCTGAACAACTGTTTTCGGGTCCGTCAGTTCAGTTCCGTGGAGACTTGCCCGCCCACTGCTTCCAGAATGTCCATTGCTCACTGATTCCGTACGAGTCTGCCCCGGAACAATCGTCTCGGCCAGAAGATCTGGCTTGATCGTTACATTCGCTCCGGTGCGGGAAGTTGATGCCATGGATGTCTCACGTGCAGGTGGAGGTGAATCTCTGTGGATTCAACATGCGAGACGCCGAGCCTGCTGCTTGCCATGAGTCTGCAGAAATCCAGTTTCCCAGACTGTTTTTGGCTCCCGTTGCATCGACGTTGCAAGCATGTTGTAGATTGGCAACGCTCCTGCCTTTCTCCTGGGGGACCGGAAAATTCGCACTCACCCAGCGGTTTCCATGGCCAAAAAGTTTCCGCCATCGTGTTCTGCGGAAACAGAGGCACAGGAAAGTTCTGAAGGATGTGTGAAAAATTGCCCCTGGACTTAACTCACGGGAAAAAACGTGTCAGAATTTCCCTTTCCGGTTTTGCTGGCTGAGCTGCTCCCGGGTGGAGCAGCTCAGTCTTTTTTCATTTATGGTGTCTGGCCATGAAGCATCTTACGTCTTTGCTTGATCTGACTCCCGATGAACTGCATGCGGTCCTGGCCAAAGCACGTGAACTAAAAACCGCAATGAAGAAGGGCGAACGCCCGCAGCTGTTTCCCGGCCGAGTACTCGCTCAGTTATTCGAGAAGCCATCGCTCCGAACGCGAAACAGTTTCGAAGCGGCGATGATCCACCTGGGCGGATCCGGCATCTTCCTGACCACCGCGGAAGCAGGGCTGAATGGACGCGAGAGCCTTCCCGATGTGGCGAAGGTGCTCAGTTCCTTCAGCGACATCATTACAATGCGCACGTTCTCGCAGAAGCTGATCGAAGACGTGGCGAAGTATTCCTCGTGCCCCGTTATCAATGGCCTGTCCGATGAACGTCATCCATGCCAGGCGCTCACAGACCTGTTGACGATCCAGGAAGTGCGAGGAGACCTGAAGGGACTTCACCTGGTCTTTGTTGGCGACGGTAACAATGTCTCAATGTCGCTTGCCTTCGCAACAGCCATGACCGGCATGAAGATGACACTCGCCGCACCAAAGGGCTTTGAGTTTTCCGGTGAGTTCATGACGCTGCTCAATGAACGATTCCCCAAACACCAGGTCTCCGTGTCGTCCGATCCCGCGAAGGCCGTTGCGTCAGCAGACTTCGTCTACACGGATGTCTGGGCGAGCATGGGGCAGGAAGACGATGCAGAACGCCGCAAGAAGGCGTTCGCCGGATTCCAGGTGAATGAACAGCTGATGGCACATGCTCCAAAGACCGCCTGCTTCATGCATGACCTGCCGGCCAAACGCGGTCTGGAAGTGACTGATGGTGTGATGGATGGCTCTCAAAGCATCGTGTTTGCTCAGGCAGAGAATCGTATGCATCTCGCAAAGGGTCTCTTCGTCTGGCTGCTTAGTCAGAAGTCGTGAGTCGTTGAATCTGCGATTGATTGTGAGCTAAGGCAAAGATCATGGAACTGCGAGCGTTCGCCGAACAAGTGCTGTTTTCGGAAACGCTTGAAGCCAAAGTCCAGCGCATCACAGAGCCGCTCACGGACGAGGCTCCCGGAGCACCGCAGCGCGTGGCTGTCCCAAGTCGACCGGCGAACCTGCAATTCGCGGCCCGGCGTACGGCCCCCGCGATGCCGAAAGCGGAATCACTCAAAGATCCCGCACGCCGCGCTGTCGCTCATCACATCATGGCGAACCACGAGCTGCAGGCTCTGGAGGTCATGGCCATGGTGCTGCTGGCATTTCCCGAAGCGCCGAGTGTCTTTCGTCTGGGCATGGCTCATATCATGTTCGATGAGCAGCGGCATACTCGCATGCATGCTCAACGCTGTCAGGAACTTGGGCTTGCGTTTGGTGACTTGCCGGTCAATGCATGGATCTGGCAGAAAGCCTGTGAGTATCGCAGTACGCTCGAATATGTGGCCGGACTTCCTCTTGTCTTTGAAGGTGCGAACCTGGATCACACGGTCGAATTCGAACAGTACTTCCGAACCGCCGGCGACCTTCGAAGTGCCGCAATCATGCGAGCGATCCACAAGGATGAAATCCACCACGTCGAATTCGGCCTGCGATGGCTGCGCCAATGGAAACGCCCCGATCAGACCGACTGGGACGCATGGACAGAAGCTCTGCACTGGCCCATTCGCCCCTCCAAAGCGCGCGGCGAACTCTTCCAGTCCGAAGCCCGCCGCCAGGCCGGACTCAGCGATGACTTCATCGAACGGCTGCTTACGTTCGATGAAATGTCTGACACCACTCCCCCACCGAGTTAGCCTCAGTGTGCCTCGTGTCTCCGACGCGAGATCCCGCCACGGAGTGTCGGGCTACACTGCCGTCGGCCTGCCATGATTTCGTCACCGCAGATGAACGCAGATTGGCGCGGATCGAAGATGCATCTGATAAGGAATGACAAAAAGGCGAGCGGGGCGACGTCAGTCCCCTGATCGCGATTTGCTGCTCTGACAAAAAGATGTTGGACAAAAACATGGCGAGCGGTGCGGTGTCAACCCACCGGTACCCCCCTTGATTTTCTATTCCGTCACTTGTCGTTCCTTTCGGCCAACGCCCTCGTTCCCCATCATCGCCCCATGGCCCGTCATTCCCGCGCATGCGGGAACCCAGCAACGCGATTTTGAAACGGCGAATGGCCGCGAATTCACGCGAATAACGCAAAGCAAACTTGTTCACGCTTTCCGTCAGTCCCACACCGGCGGAAGCACCAACTGGTAGTTACAGGCGAGCGGTGCAACATCACGCTTTCCGCAGATCGCTGAAGTCGGCGGCGAGCAATTCGACCTCACCCGTTTCGTGATCCCACCAGTATACGGAATGCTGCAATATGCCGGGATGATCCACCATAGGAATCAACACAAGTAAGTCACCACCACCGTTTGCGCCGATCGCGACGGCATCGGGAGGAAACCCATACCCGCCGTTTCGCGCTGAGGATGTTTCACGATCAATGCTTCCGCATGTCCGCTGGATTCGCTTACGATCGGTCGCGTCGAGAAACGGGAACAAGACGAATTCGTCAACGCGAGTCTGGACAGTGCCTCCGTTCATTTTCGACATGGCCGTGACAAACGACGCAGGAAAGCACACGCCGAGTTTCACTTCGGTTCGCGTGATCCATTTTGCTTCAACTGGGAACGGCATTGGTCTGATGCATCGTCAATGAAAGAACAATCTAATCAACGCGTGTTGTCGCAGTGATGAGATGAATATCGACGCCTTTATCAGTCTAAGTCTCCGCAACTGCCCCGGCAACGAAGGCACCAGAAGAGTTGGTGCGTGCTCGAACGATCCGGTACCATCCGGGTTCACCCTTTGGACGGAACCTTAGTATGAGACTTCGACTGAGTTTGCTGGTTGTGCTTGCTGGCATATTGGCGTTGCGATTGTCTTCAGAAGCAATCGCGCAGGGGCAGCCGGAATGGGGCGAGTATTTTGATTCAGCAGACGTGCATGAGTTGCGTCTGGAGATCGAAGTCAAAGCCGCTGACAAACTGCGTGAAGCGCCGCGGGAGTATGTGAAGGCGCAGTTGTTTGAAGACGGTAAGAAAGTTCCTGGCAAGGTCGAAGTCAAGCTGAAGGGCGCTGCCGGAAGTTACCAGGATTTTGATGCTCGGCCGGGTCTGACGGTACGAGTCGCGAAGTCTGCTGATGGAACTCTGTTTCATGGCATGCAGAAATTTCATCTGAACAATGGTGCTCAGGATGGCAGCTTCCTGAATGAATGGCTGGGGGCGAAGTTGTTCCACGCGGCCGGATACGCGGCTCCGCGAGTCCAGCATGTTCGACTGATGATCAATGAACGCGACATGGGGATCTACGTATTGCGAGAAGGCTTTGATCAGCCGTTCGTCATCCGTAACTTCGGATCAAAAGACGGCCTGATCTATGACGGAGGGTTCCTGCAGGACATCGATCAGCCACTGGAACTCGACTACGGTGACGAGGATGACGATGCTCGACCGTTATCAAAGATCGCCAGCGCCTGCTACGCCATGCGGTTCGAAGATCGACTGAATGAAACGGCTGAACTGGTCGATGTCGACAAGTTCCTCACCTTCATGGCTCTCGAACGTCTCTGCGGACACTGGGATGGGTACAGCCTGAACTGCAACAACTACCGAGTGTTCATCCCCGAACATGGCAAAGCCGTTTTTCTTCCGCACGGAATGGACCAGCTGTTCGGTGATCCGGGTGCCGGACTCTACGACTTTGCACGTGCACTGGTTTCTCGACAAGTGATGGAGAGCAATGCACTGCGAGAACGTTATCGCACGGAACTTCAGCGACTGAAGCCCATCTTTTGCGACACCGAGCGATGGGAAAAGGCCATCGACGCGAAAGCCGACTCACTGGCGCTGGTTCTGAAACGGATCAACGAAGAAGCCTCCGCTCAACATCGTGATGAAGTCCAAGGTTTGAAGGATCGATTCGCTGAACGGGCGAAGAACCTCGAGTCCCTGATTAACGACGGCTTGCCTCAGCCACAGTCTTTTGCTGAAACCAGTACCATCCAGCTTCAGGATTGGTATCCCGACGGCGATCAGGAACGCGTGGCGATTAGTGACGAGGAGATGGAAGGCCGAAGATTTCTCAGACTGGAATTGAAGCTCAACGAGGAACAGCATCCTTCGTGGCGTACTGGCCTGTTATTGCCAAAAGGCCGGTATCGTTTTCAAGCCCGACTGAAGACCGACAGTGTTATACCGGTGGAATCAGCAGACGCACGTGGCGCGGGAATTCGAATCCTCGACGGTGCTCGCGAGAATTGTCTGACGGGTTCAAACGACTGGAACGACGTCACTTACGAATTCATGATTCCGGAAGATCTGAGACATGTAGAGCTTGTTGTCGAGCTGCATGCTCGGTTTGGAAAGCTCATGATCGATGCGGAGTCATTGAAACTCGAGAAGCTGTAGGTGCCGCTTGCCGAGCGGCACTTCGCAGCGTTGGGAGAATGGTTAATGATTATTGGAGATTGAAAAATGCAAAATGAGCTGCGGCGTTTGCGTTACCACTTTGCATTTTTCAATACTCAATTTTCGATATTCCTTGCACCATGACGCCGCTGCGCCCGCGCAAGGTTCGCCTGGCGGCGAAAGTCCTGCCCGGCAGGCAGGACCTACTGTAGGTGCCGCTTGCCGAGCGGCACTTCGCGGCGTTGCCGCGACCAGCGACCGAGCGAGGTGCCGATATTATTTCTGACGGGCGTGGAACATCGCCATTCACTTGGTGTGTTCCTTCGATGGAGTGGCTTTGGCATTACGTTCGTGCAAGAACGAGGTTCGCCTGGCGGCGAAAGTCCTGCCCGGCAGGCAGGACCTACTATAGATTCCCTGATTGAACAAGGCTGTCTGCCTGGTATACTCTGAAGTCTGCAGCCAGAATGACGCTTCCCCTAATCCCTCCCTGTTCTCCGGAGCCTACCCATGAATCCCGTCGAAAATTCGTCCTGCGCATGTGATTCGGTCGATCGTCGTTCCTTCGTCAAGGCTGTGGCTGCAGCATCAGCAGCATTGCTTGTGCCAGCACGAGGCGTGAGCGCAGCATTGTTCACCGGACCTTCTCGCACAAGCGCCGCGGAGACGGCTGTCAGTGAATTCTTCAAGTCACTGACCGACGATCAGAAGAAGGTGCTCTGCATGCCGTTTGATCATGACAAGCGGTCTCGCATCAGTGCGAACTGGCATGTCACGGAACCAACGCTCGGGCAGCCCTTCTTCACGACTCAGCAGCGTGAACTTGTCACACGGATTGTGAAGGGACTGTGCAGCGAAGAGGGATACGAGCGACTGAATCGACAGATGGAAGAAGATGCCGGCGGCCTCCATGAATTCAGCGTCGCGATGTTCGGTGAACCGGCGTCGGAAAACGGCAAGTTTGAATTCATGCTGACCGGTCGTCACCTGACTCTGCGTGCCGACGGAGATTCCGTGGATCGCGCGGCGTTTGGTGGTCCGATCATTTATGGTCACGATCAGGGTGAACCAGATGCATCGCGAAACATCTACTACTATCAAACACAGCAAACGGATCTGGTCTTCAAGT
>JAEUII010000035.1 GCA_016795145.1 Planctomycetaceae bacterium | reverse complement strand
GGGGAACGGCACGGAATGGCCTCGAAAGGCGCTCGCGGAACTGGGATCCTGCACACCGGCCGACAAGATCACACTACCAGCGTGGCTTCCGGATGACCCTATCATTCGCGAAGACTGGGCTCAGTATCTGGATACGGTTCGAAAGACCGACCTGGAAGTCGGCCAAATTGTTCAGCGACTTGATGAGGCCGGTGAACTGGAGCGGACCGTTCTGTTCGTGATGACCGATCACGGAATTAGTCATGTCCGTACGAAACAGTTTCTGTACGACGGAGGAATCCACGTGCCGCTGATTGTTGCGGGCGGTGCATTCGATGGTGGCCATGAACGCACGGATCTTGTGGAACACATCGACCTCGCCGCGACGTCGCTGGAACTGGCCGGCCAGAAGATTCCGGAATGGATGTTCTCAAGAAGCCTGCTCGACACCTCAAAGCCGCGGGAGTTCGTCTTTGCAGCGCGGGATCGTGCGGACGAAACGGTCGATCTGATTCGAAGCGTTCGCAGCGATCGATGGAAGTACATCTGGAACGGCTTCCCAAATCGCCCGTGGCTGCAGCCGAACAACTACAAGGATATGAAGCCGATTCTCCAGGCAATGCGACGATGTTCTGCTGACGGACTGCTGAACGCCCAGCAGGCGTTGATCATGAGAGAAACGCGTCCGGTCGAAGAACTGTATGACCTCAGCACCGACCCGGATGAATTCGTCAACCTTGCCAGCGACCCGGCTCATGCGACGCAGCTCAAAGCGATGCGAACTGCTCTGATCGACTGGCAAAGACGAACGGGCGATCCCTGCAAACCCGAATCGGAAGAGGTCTATCTGACGGAGATGAATTCCATCTTTTCCGGTAAAGGGAAGCAGTCTGAGCCCGCGCAGTTTCGAGCCAACGTGAATCTGATGTTGCAGTGGATGAAGGAACGACCACCACTGAGCGGTCCGCCGAAATGATCTTGTAGCGGAAGGGGGCGAGCCCTCCGGCCCCATGTTTTGATTTGTTCAATCCGCGTTGATCTGCGTTCATCCGCGGTGACAGCGTTTCGGTTTTGGTTCCTGAATTCTCGGGAACGACGGGAGTTCAGGAAGCATGGAACAAGGATGTGTCGGCCCTCTGGGCCTTTAAAAACCACCAAACCAGCGACTATGCCACAGGCGGACCGTCGGAGATAGATTTGCCAGCGGGAATGAGTCGGTCGAGGATTCCGTTGACGAAGGCTCCGGAATTTTCCGTGCCGAACTCACGAGCGATCGTGACTGCTTCATCGATCACAACGGCCGGAGGAGTCCCCGTAACCGTCATCTCATACAGCCCCATTCGCAGCACGTTGCGGTCTGTCGGAGCCATGCGTTCCAGTCGCCAGTTCGTTGCGGTCGCGGCGATCTTCTCATCCAGCTGTGGCTGATGGTCGAGTATTCCGGTGATCAGTGACCAGGCAAATGACTGAACGGCCGCGTCCTTGAATTCCTTTGACAGCTGAGAAGCAATGCGGTCACGATCCGCCTCCGGATTGTGATCCAGAAGATACAGCATCTGAAGGACAAATCGACGAGCTTCGGACCGACCAGCCATGACTACCCTGCGTGCTTTCAAAGAACAACGGCCACCGGAAGACCGCCAACACCGTACCGCGGTCCTCCAACTGCGATAAGGTACCACAGACCGCCAGCCCCCCAAAAACCTCAATTCAATTTCCCGAAAGCTGGCAAACCTCTTTGATCATGCACCCCATTCAGGCCCCGCAGGGCCAGCAAGGCAATCAAAGTTCTGTCTCGCGAAGGCGCCAAGACGCTAAGGGAGTGGCACACAAACGAAAGCTGGTAGAATCGAACACTCAAATTCAGACCCCGGCAATTGATCCGCACGCAGCGCGGTGCTCTCTTCCCATATTTCTGCCGGCTCATCCTTTTGCTGCACCAGAGCCAAATCACGTTCATTCATAATCCTTGGACACACGCAGCAACGCCCCGGTAGACTGCCTGGCCCTGATGAACCATCGGAAGGACATTGCATGATCTTCTTTACGCGAAAACTCTTTGACGGTTACCAGCCAGGTTCGAACTGGGAACGTCGAGCAATGAAGACGTGGTTGAAGCTAACTGAGATCTACAGTGACTACCGAAAGGCGATTTCACCGCTGATGCCCAGGTCGGCGATTGAACTGGATCGCCACGGCTTACATGACGCCGTCATCACGTCTTGTTCAAACTCAGATGGCGATTTCAGAATCGTCCTCGACGCGACGCATGCCCTTTCACAATGGCGGGGCGGTTCAGTAACACTACATTTTACTGGTGTCAGGAATCGTATTCCGACTCGGTCGCTTCGCGGGCAATGGTGGCTCTATTCAGAACTGCATCTCACCTCATCCGCGAGTTTCAGCCTCCATGTTCTTCTGACGGATACCGAATTGCAAATTGATGCAGATGACGTGAAGATCTCAGTGGATGATTCGCAGCGCGATGCGGCGACCGACTGAACCAGTACGTTCCACAGCAGAGACACGATGACACTCAGGAAACAACGTAAGAACTGGTATGGAGATGATCACGCGGATTTGCGTGAGGAACTTGCTCGCTACAGTGCCGAGAATGGTTATCCGATCGACAACTTTACCAACATCAAATGTAAGTGCGGCTGCGATCTTTTTGAACTGCAGACCGATGAGGATGCAGGAGTCGCGATTCGGACCTGTTCGCAGTGCCAGACCGAACATCTGATGGGCGACAGTGCAGACTATGTGGCCGAAGCGGAACCTGAGCCGCACGAGTGCAATTGTCGCCATGATAGTTTTCAAATCGTCGTCGGCGTGCACCGATACCGGGACGAAGATCACGACGACAAACTTTCCGACGACGTTCGATGGCTCTATATCGGCTGCCGATGCCCGAAGTGCAGCCTGCTTGGATGTTATGCGGACTGGAAGAACGAGTTCGAGGGATATCGAAAGCTGCTGCGAAGGATGTGAGCATCAAGGTGCCGAGACGATGGGATCTTTAGCAAGATCCACTACAGCAGCATCAAATAACGGCAATGGATACAGCGGGTATCTCAAATCGTGCAACGTTGCGGCAGGCGCTTTTCGGGCTGGCGATTGTGGATAGAATTCCGGCGAGTGCATGTTCATTGAATGTGCGGTCAGTCTCATTCCACAAGTTTGATTTCGAGAGAAGGCACAATGACAGGGTACACAGTTCATACCGGGGCTTCGAAGAAGTTCGTCAGCGGTTGGGACCGTGTGTTTGGCACGAGTTCTTCCGAGGAGAAGTCCGGTGCAAAGGGGGCGAAGGCGAAGTCCGGCAAGAAGTCTTCGTCTAAGAAAAAGGGAAAGAAGTAATTCTGTCGCCAGCCAGATGCTCGGAGAGATTCACGCATGTCGGAAATTCGTCGTCCGATCCTGTGTTCGTTTGAGAGCCGTCGAGCTTCCGAAATGGCGTCGCTGATAGAACGCCAGGGTGGAACCGCACTGATCGCTCCTTCGATGCGTGAGTTGCCAATTGAAGAAAACCCGGTCGCTCTGGAGGCGATTCGTCGCATTATCAACGGCGAGTTTCCGTGCATCGTATTGATGACGGGCGTTGGGACCGAAGCTCTGTTCGATGTGGCTCGTTCTGCTTCCGTCTATGAATCTCTCCTGGCAGCGATGCAAAAGTGCACCATCATTGTCCGCGGTCCCAAACCTGTCGCGGTGCTGGGCAAGGTGGGACTGAAGTATGACATTCGAGCCCCGGAGCCGAATACGTGGCAGGAGATTCTGACGGCGATTGATGCCGCATCGCTGGATCTCCAGGGCAAGGCCGTTGCCGTGCAGGAGTATGGCCTGCCGAATCAGCGATTCTATGCGGCACTCGAAGCACGAGGCGCGGTGATTACTCGCGTTCCCGTCTATCGCTGGGCGCTTCCTGAAGACTTGAACCCGTTGAAGCAGGCGATTCAGCAGGTTGTGGCAGGACGCGTGGATGCCATGCTGTTCACAAGCGCGAATCAGGTCACGAATGTCCTGAGCGTGGCTCGCGAAGCCGGTGCCGAAGAGGGTCTTCGCAAGGCTGTCGCACAAGGCACAAAAGTCATCTCGATCGGACCTACCTGCACTGAAGCTCTTCAGGACCAGAACTTCCCGGTCCATGGCGAAGCGAGTCCTCCCAAAATGGGACAGCTCGTGCGAGTCGCTCTTGAAGTGGTGGGAGCCGTTAACAGCGACACCGAATCCGATTGAGCCCCACGTGCGCTCCCCACCCAAACTCGTTTGGGTGGGGTCGAGCGAGCGTCAGCAAGCTCGGGGGCGGGCCACTTTTGCTTCAGGGCGTCAGAGAGCTAGCGGAACGGCGCGAGCCGTCCGGTGAATTCATGACGCTGACTCACCGGAGGGCTCGCGCCCTGCCGCTACAAAAAACGAGACCATCCGAAACTTGCTTTGCGTTATTCGCGTTAATTCGCGTCCATTCGCGGTTTCAGATTCGTGTTGCTGGGTTCCCGCCTGCGCGGGAATGACGGCTAAACGCTAATTGTTGATGTGACAAACCACTGGATTCGTTAAACGATCTCACGAATCACATCAGCGCCTTCGACTCCGGTCAGCTTGAAGTCCAGGCCGGCGTTGCGGAAGACGAGGCGTTCGTGGTCGATGCCCAGGCAGTGCAGGATCGTGGCCTGAAGATCGGAAACTCGAACGGGGCGATCGGCAACGTGAAATCCCATGTCGTCAGTGGAGCCAACCGTCAGCCCCCCTTTGATTCCTCCGCCTGCCATCCACGTGGTGAAGGCCTGAGGATGGTGATCACGTCCCATACTGCGGCCCAGCGAAACGCTCGCTTCCACCATCGGTGTTCGACCAAACTCGCCGCCCCAAACGACAAGAGTACTATCGAGCAGTCCGCGCTGTTTCAGATCCAGAAGCAGCGCTGCAGTGGCCTGATCGGTGGCTTCGCACTGCCGTCGAACATTGCCGGCAACGTCGCTGTGAGCATCCCAGCCTTCATGATAGATGTTGATAAACCGAACTCCGCGCTCGACCATGCGACGTGCCAGCAGACAGGCTCGCGCAAAAGATGGCTTGGCGGGATCACAGCCATACAGTTGCAAAGTTGCAGCGGACTCACTTCCAAGATCCATGAGTTCCGGTCCGGACGTTTGAAGCCGGTATGCCATCTCGTAGCTCGCCAGCCGCGTCGCAATCTCACTGTCACCTTCCAGCTGCAGACGGCGCGAGTTCATTGCGTTGATCAGATCGATCGTCGACTTCTGAGTTTCCGCGGTGATGCCTTCGGGCGTGCTGAGATTCAGAATGGGATCACCGGAATTTCGGAAGCGAGTTCCCGTGTGAACGCTCGGCAGAAACCCGCTACTCCAGCACGCGGCTCCTCCGCTTATTCCACTTCCGGTGCTCATCACGACAAACGAAGGCAGATTCTGAGTTTCTGAGCCAAGACCGTAAGAAATCCATGAGCCCATGCTGGGGCGACCGGGCTGAGAAAACCCGGTGTTCATGAAGATCTGAGCAGGCGCGTGGTTGAACTGCGTTGTGTGGCACGACCTCAAAATGGCAATCTCATCCACGACCTTTGCAAGATGCGGCAGCGCTTCGGAGAGTTCTGCACCAGATTGTCCCTGCTTGTTGAACCTGAAGCGAGGACCCAGGACAGCCGCATCAGGTCGAATGAAGGCGTAACGCTGCCCGCCGATGATCGAAGGGGGAAGCGGCTTGCCCTCCAGCTCCGCAAGTGCCGGCTTATAATCGAACAGTTCCAGCTGCGAAGGTGCCCCTGCCATGAACAGGTGAATCACCGCCCGCGCTTTCGGCTGGAAATGAGGCGCATGGCTCAGCAACGAATCCGCGCTGCCGGCGGGCTGCGAAGATTCTCCGGCGTCCAGCATGCGTGATGGAACCTGCGCCAGCAACGTGGCAAGCGCCATTTTGCCAACGCCAACTCCGCAGTCGTGAAAAAAGTGACGTCGAGTTTCAGACAAGGTACTCATGGGTGCGTGATCGCCTCATCAAGATTCATCAAGGCTCGACAAACCGTCATCCACAGCTTCTTTTCATCCGGTTGCGATAATCGCTGCGACGTCAGGAAATCTCGCAGCATGGTTAGCTCTTCGTCGGCCGGCGGTCGCGTGAGACATCGACGGAACGCCGCCGTCAGACGTTCATCATCAGTTTTCCCGTCCGAGATCACCGCAGCAGCCATCGCGTCGGCGGCTTCCAGGAACATTCGATCATTCAACAGCGTCAACGCCTGCAACGGGCTATTGGAAACATCGCGTCGGGCGACACAACTTTCCCCGGACGGAGCGTCAAAAGTGGTTGCCATTGCGAACGGAGCTGTCCGTTTGATGAACGTGTAAAGACTGCGACGATAACGATCTTCCCCTTCGCTGGGTTTCCATTCCATACGGCCATACGTGCCTTCGGTCGTCACGCTTTCAGGCTGAGGAGGAAAGACGCCAGGGCCGCCCATTTTTTCGGACAACACACCAGCGGCCTTGAGTGTGGAATCACGAATGATCTCCGCTTCCAGCCGGAACCTTGCCCCATGGCTGAGATAGATGTTCATCGGGTCTTTGGCTGCCGCATTCTCGGACACACGTGAGTCCTGGCGATAAGCGGCACTGGTAACGATCATGCGGTGAAGTGCCTTCATCGACCAGCCGTTCTGCATGAAATCTACAGCGAGCCAGTCGAGCAACTCCGGGTGAGACGGCGGTTCGCTTTGATAACCAAAATCGTCCAGCGACTTCACCAGTCCTCGTCCGAAAAATGCCTGCCACTGTCGGTTCACTGCGACGCGAGCTGTCAACGGGTTCGCGGGCGAAAACAGCCATCGGGCAAATGAGAGTCGATTTGCCGGGGCGTCCTTTGGAATGCTCGGCAGAAACTCCGGCACCGCTGCGGAGACCTCTTCGCGAGGCTGCAGGTATTCACCTCGATGATACCGTCGGGTCGCGCGAGGATTTGCAGGGGGACGTTCGCGAAAGACGAGCGTCGAAGTTCCTCGTGGCGGCGACTGTCGTGCTTCCTGAAGCTGATCAGCAAAGGTCTCCATCTCCGGAATTGACTCATAGAACTGTGAGCGAATTTTGGTTTGTTCGGAAATGCTCAACTGGTTCCATGGTCGCCGCAGCAGGTTTTCCATCTCGTTCGAGAACCCTGTTGCGGCTGCCTGTTCGCAGTCTGTGACAGAGAGTCGAAAATGCCCGAGTGAGCAGGCGAAGTGTTTCTCGAACAAGAACTTCAGCGTGACTCCCTGGGTCAGATCGACGGGCTCTTTGAAGTGAAACACGGCAGCATGCTGAACACCGTAGCCGCCCAGAACCTGCCATCCTGATGACATTTCCCCATCGATCGCCGCGCTGGCGATGTTCTTCTTTCGAAATGGCTTGCCATCCTTCGGACGCTGACGTTTTGCACGTCCGCCGGCTCCATCATTGACTCGGTCTTCTTCTTCCGTATTCGTACAATCGGCGGACGAAAACTGAAGACGCTGGTCATTCTGGAACGCCTGAAGCTCACTGAGGAAGAAACCGCCGATGGGGCCTTCGTAGTGCGTCAGCCCGGGGCCATCGTTCGGCAGCGACGGATGGGATGCGACCTCCAACTGGAGTGCTCGGACGTTTCGGATCGGAGCTTGAATCTTCAGCTCATACACATCGCTTTTGGAGATGTCTCCACTTCCCAGAACGAAACCATCCGGCTGAACTTCCAGATGCGGCAAGTTTGTCGCCATCGACACCGGCGTGATGACTTTCCACTCAGAGGCTTGAGCTGCCTGCTCCGCTCTCCATCGTTCAAAATGTTCGTCGGCTGCACCTTCGCACCCCGGGTAATGCGACGGCAACTCCGCTTCCAGCTTTGCGATTCGTGCCGCATGTTCCTGCTGTCGCGTGGCGACCTCAGGACTCTCGATATTCCAGGACACTTCATCTGCGTTATTCAGCAGAGCCATCAATTGATAGTACTCCTGGTGACTGACCGGATCGTACTTGTGAGTATGGCACTGAGCACAGTTGAGTGTCAGTCCGAACCAGGTTGTCCCCGTCACGGCAACTCGATCCACCATGCTGTAGAAGCGATATTCCAGCGGATCGATACCACCCTCTTCGTTGATCATCGTGTTGCGATGAAACCCCGTGGCGATGAGGTCGTCTGCCGAACGATTCGGAAGCATGTCGCCCGCGAGCTGACGAATGCTGAACTGATCGTAGGGCATGTCATCATTGATGGCCTTCACCACCCAGTCTCGCCAGGGCCAGATCGTGCGAGTCCGGTCTTTTTCAAAACCGTTTGTGTCTGCGTAACGAGCCAGATCGAGCCATCGACGTGCCCACCGTTCGCCGTAGCGCGGCGATGCGAGAAGCTTGTCAACAAGACGCTCATAGGCATCGGGCGCAGAGTCATTGACGAACGCATCCGCTTCAGCAGGAGTCGGTGGTAGTCCGGTCAGGTCGAGATACACGCGGCGAACCAGACTGTATCGATTGGATTCGGGCGATGGCTGCAGTCCATGAATCTGCATTTCGTGTCGTAGAAAACGATCGATGGGGTGATCGGACGACGTCACGCCGTCGGGCAGAGAGCCTTCTGGAGGAATCGTTGCTTTGACGGGAGGAATCCACGCCCAGTGCTTCTGGTACTTCGCTCCAGCCTGAATCCAGTCACGAAGAATCTTCCTGGCGGAGGCAGGCATGACGGCCTTTGAATCCGGTGGTGGCATGACTTCATCGGGAGCGGTCGATTCAATGCGCCGAATCACCTCGCTGGTGTCTGCCGAACCAGGAACGATCGCCGTCTTCCCGGATTCACCTTTCCCATGTGCGGCCTCAGCCACATCCAGGCGCAAGCTGGCCTGACGAGAATGTTCATCGCCGCCATGACATCGGAAGCAATACTGAGCAAGGATCGGGCGAACTTCCCGATTGAAGTCCGGCGGTTCCGCAACGGCGGCAGAACAGAATTCAGCCGCCAGAAGGAAGCCAAACAGAGTGCAGACACTCATTCGCAAACACAACACCATTCGCAACTCCTCGGTGGGCGAGGATCATCGATACGTGGTTCCGGACGAAACCTGAGAAAACCGTACACCGGGCACTGTCGTGAAGCGAGACCAACTCACAATTTCCCGAGGGCATCTTCGAGTTTCTCAAACACGAATTGTGCTATGACAGTGCTGGGCAAGCCATGAGATGGAAGTTCTGTGAAATTGCACTGCAGATGTCGCCAGGTTGAATTCCTGAAATGTGTCGTTGCAGAATCACGAAAGAATGAGCCGTATGATATTGTCCATGTAGCGGAAGGGCGCGAGCCCTCCGGTTTTGACCAACAGGCTCCAGCGTTTCACCGGAGGGCTTGCGCCCTTCCGCTAAAAAGCACGCGAAATTCCATCGGACCTTCAGACATGCACACGATCGTTCTGGCCAGCCGCAATAAGAAGAAGTCCCAGGAAGTTTCGGAGCTTCTGGCACCGCATGGTTTCCGAGTTGTCCCGGTCACAGAATTTGCGGATGTGCCGGAAGTCGAAGAAGACGGCCAGACGTTTGCAGAAAATGCCGCTAAGAAGGCTCGCGAAGTTGCCGTTCGGCTGAACCGATGGGTCATCGGTGAAGACAGCGGCCTGCGAGTCGACGCGTTGAATGGTGCCCCCGGAATCTACTCCGCGCGATTCAGCGGGCCGGGTGCGACGGACGAGTCCAACAACCGAAAGCTGATTGAAGAACTGCGCGATGTGCCGGATGAAAAACGAGGAGCCGGTTACATCTGCAGCGTGGCACTGTCTGATCCGACAGGAACCGTTCAGGTTGCTTGTGAAGGAACATGTCGAGGTCGAATCCTGAAGGAAGCGAATGGCTCCGGCGGCTTTGGTTATGACCCTTACTTTCTGATCCCTGAATACCACCTGACCTTCGGCCAGCTCAGTTCGCTCGTGAAACATCGTCTGAGCCACCGAGCCCGCGCGTTCTCGCTCTTCATTCCGGAGCTGCTGAAGATTCGTGATCGGTTTGAATAACCAATCAAAACAAACGCCTCTCAAACCTTCTTCGTGCTGCATCAGTCCTCTGCGGAACAACGTTGGAGAATGAGTCTTTGCAGTTCAAGAAATGCAGCGTTCGAATCAAAGCGAATCGCGTCCAGTTCAATCTTCCCCTTGGAATAGCTGATTCGGAGTACTCGAAACCCAGACATCCTGAATACCTGAATTCGCGTAATTGAATCATAGCGAATCGTCGAGTGCTTCATCGAGAAAGGCCAACGTGACGTTGGCGCACTGAACTCTTCAGCGCCAATCACCACAGACCGTGGAAAGCGATGTCGAGTCAGCCAAACGACTCCGAAGAATACTCCAGCAAACGCGAACATGCAGGACACCGCCAAATGAAGGATGCTTGCTGCTGCTGGGGCAAGTGACAGAAAACGGAACAGCTTCAGCCCCTGATCATCGAAATGTGCAAAGTAAGCAAAACCAACGGACATGCAGAACGCAAGCAAAACGCAAAGGGCAAGGAATCTGTTGTTGTACGTATATGAGAACGTGAGCTTTTCGTCGTGCATCTTGGTGTTCCAGTTTTCGGTCTTGGCCCCGGATTCCTGTTCAAACATCGTTTGAGCAGTTCAGCCCTCCATGAGAATGCGCCATGGGGTACCTCACGAAGGAAAAGGTAGAGCTACTACGCGGAGGTTCCGAGCCAGCAAGAAGAGTAACGGGCAAAGTGTCCAATCCCAAACATCGCCCTGCATCCGTCGAGACAATGCGTCCAGCAGGAAATGCCGAAAAGCTCGCTCCGCCTCATGTGCGAACTCGCGCAAAGGGCGCGAAGGTGCACAGCCATTGACACTCTCTAAGTCCGGTTTTTGTCAGCAGATTTATTCGATCCCGAATTCTCCGGAGGTTTGAACGGAACGCACGGATTCACGTAGACTCCGCGGCGGCTTTTGGACGAAACAGTTCGGAATAGAGCCTGGGAAGTTCGGCGACCGCTGCCATCGCGAAGATCATCGGTTGTCGTTCGAACCTCCAAAACCCCTCGAAAATGGGCAAATCACTGTTGGCGAAGGTGATCGAATCGCATGGGTGTCATTCAGTTTCGAGTTGAACGCCCGGATCTTCTGATCGCGGCTTCAGGTTTGTCGCTTGTCGACTTCCTGATGTACGACGGTCGGATTACGCCGGCCAAAGTCTCTCTCGAAGGGAACATCCTGCGTTGTGAACGGCTGCTCTCAGAGAGCGGCCAGATGAGATTGCTGTGGCCTCGATTTGACGGCACTTGCCAGGTGGTCCAGACCACCAGTCTGCGGGAACAGATTCAGCCGTACTACCTGGAACTGGAACTTGCTCGCGGCCAGCTGTCGCGTCTCCGTAATCAGTTCTATGCGTGGACCGGAGCAGGGCTGCAGTCGTCGACTCAGCTGGATCATCTGATCCAGGATGCTCACCGATCATTTCGTTCCGCGGTTCTTCGAACAGAGACGCCGGAAACATCCACGGCCGCAGCTCTGTTGTCGATGGAAGCCTCCGCACGAGCATCCGATTTGTTGTGCGGCCATTACACCGAACAGCGAATTGGATATCGACGCCACCGATCACCTCGGCTGCCAGTGTTCCTCGGCTGTCACCTGAATGACATCCCTCGGAATCCCGCGCAGTTTCTTTGTGCGTTCAACGCCATCCAGGTGGATACTCGCTGGGATCAGCTTGAACATTCCGACGGCGAATACACATGGGACCGACTGGATGCTCTGGTTGCCTGGGGACTTGAACAGCGGCTGTTCATGATGGGCGGTCCGTTGCTGGATCTGTCGCAGAACACGATGCCCGCCTGGCTGAAAAGCTGGACCGGCGATCTGGTGAATCTCCAGAGCATCATCTCAGACTTTGTCGAAACAGTTGTCGGGCGTTATGTCGGCAAGATTCGTCACTGGGAAGTCGTTGCCGGACCGAACCGTGGCGGAGTTGCTGAGCTGGATGAAGAGCAGCGACTGAATCTGGTAGCCCGAGTCATCGAAGCGGCTCGGCAAGTCGACGAGCATACTCAGATTAGCCTGCGCATCGTTGAACCATGGGGCGAGTATCTGAGTTCGACAAAGAACCGGCTGTCACCGCTTCAATTCGTTGATACGCTGCGGCGATGTGGTGTTCGCCTGGCCGAAGTAAACCTGGAGCTGAAGGTCACAGAAACTCCTGCACCAGTGTTGTATCGGGACTGTCTGAGCCTTTCGCAGATGATCGACCACTGGTCGCTGCTTCAGATCCCGATCAACCTGATGATCTCACTGCCGAAGATGAAGTTCCGCGGACATACACACGTGCCGCTTCCGGAATTCCAGGCACAGTGGTTGCGACAGGTCCTGATGATGTGCCTGTCGAAGGAGCGAGTCACCGGAATTTACTGCGATGGATGGGGAACGGATGCTCCGGATTCAAGCACCGACCTGCTCTCGCAAAGTGGTCAGCCATCGCTGGCACTTCAGGTGTTGCATGAGTTGTGCGGTGAGTATTGTTCCTGACCCTGGTGAGCGGCCTCCTGGCTGCTTTTGGCGGTCAGATGTTTGACGACCCACGCAGAAGCCGCCATCGCAAACGCGGCCGTCATGAACGTTGCGGTCCCGTAAATGATCCGTCGCTTCTCACACGCATGCGGTGAATCTTCGCGATGAGGACAAATGCACTGGAAGCCCTTGTCGCGATCCCACTCGGGGACTTCCGGCTCGCGAACAAGTTCTTCCGAGTAGACGACGGGAATCCCTGCATCGCCGTTCTGTCCAATGCCACGCTTCGCCAGTTCCTTGCGCAGGATGCGGGCCAGAGGATCGACTTTGGAACGTGACAGATCGTCGACTCTTACCTGAGTGGGATCGAGCCTCGCGCCGGCGCCAGTGATGCTGATCACCGGGATCCCGGCACGGAGGCAGGTCTCCAGAAGCAGTACTTTGGATGTCACATTGTCGATGGCATCCACAACGAAATCCGGACGAGGCATCAGGATGGCTTCGGCCGTGGAAGCATCGAAGAACGCCTGAACCGGATCAACCCACGCTTCAGGATGAATCGCCTGAACTCGCGCGGCCAGAAGCTGAGCCTTCGATTGACCGACAGTTGCGGGGAAGGCCTGAATCTGACGATTGACGTTTGTCAGGCACACGTCATCAAAGTCCACGAGCGTCAGTCGGCCAACGGCCGACCGCGCGAGAGCTTCTGCGACATAACCACCAACGCCACCGAGCCCGATGATTGTCACATGAGACGAGAGCAGCTTTCGAATCCCGTCGTCGCCGACCAGACGCACAAAGCGGTCCCAGCGTCGGTGAATTCGATCCGGAGGAGGTGGCAGTTCTGTGGGACGTTGTGTCAGTGAAGATGCGGATTCCCAGGCGCGCTCTTTCATCTGTCGCGGCAGCCCGGCTTCAATTTCGGGCAATGCTGAACCGTGCTGATGGTCGCAGGACTGACTGCCGTGGCAGCAGGAATCTTCCGCTCCGGAAGAATGAGTATGTTCGGAATGACAATCGGTACCCAACTCAGTCACCTTCAATCCCAATTGCGAATCTGTTCCCCACCAACCAAACCAAAACACACTTTGTAGGCCGTTGACGCACTACCGCTTCGTAACCCGACACGTCAGTGAGGGGTGATCGTCGTGAGGGCAACCACAAGAATCCCTCGCTGACGCATCGGGTTGGGATCATTCAACAGCCTGCTCAGTTCGAGGGCGGGCAACGAATTGTAACGCCCGTGCAAGCCGTTCCGAACTCTGTTCTTTTCAAATCCCTCGAAACGGACGGGCAACTCGTATGGCCTCAGCGGCGTCGCAGATCAAATAGCAGAAGGGCGCAAGCCCTCCGGTGACACACGGGAGCTATGCGGCCGACACCGGACGGCTTGCGCCGTTCCGCTACAACAGTGGCGCCATTCGCGCGAATACGAGAAAGGGAATGCCATCGTTCGGTTCGTTGTGATTTCAGATGAAGTCGACCACAATCTCGCCGGACCAAGCAGATCATTGGCAGGCAAAAACAGCCCTGTCATCGTGATGGAACATTCCTGACTGAAGCAGATTGTGGAAGCTCCCATGGACCTGGAACTCAAAGGCAAAGTGGCGATCGTTACAGGTGGTTCTAAAGGAATTGGCCTTGGAATCGTAGGGCGGTTGCTGGCCGAAGGTGCCCATGTTGTGAACGTCAACCGCAGCGAAGCGGAAGGACTTCAGCTGGAACGCGAAGCCGCCGCGGCCGGCCAGCAGTGTCTGTTCGTCCAGGGCGACTTGTCCGACACGACATCGTGTCACCGAGCCGTTGAGAAGACTCTGCAGGCATTTGGACGTATTGACATTCTGGTCAACAACGCCGGAGTCAACGATGGAGTTGGGCTCGACGCAGGCGTGGACGCGTTTCTTGATTCACTTCGCAGGAATCTGATTCACTACTACGCCATGGCTCACTACGCGTTGAATGCGTTGAAGAAGAGCCGCGGAGTGATCATCAATATCGGTTCGAAAGTGTGCGAGACCGGTCAGGGCGGAACCTCAGGCTACGCAGCATCGAAGGGCGGCATCAACGGGCTGACTCGCGAGTGGGCAGTTGACCTTGCTCCGCACGGCGTTCGAGTCAACGCTGTATTGCCCGCAGAAACATGGACGCCGCTCTATGAAAAGTGTCTTGCGGCGATGCCGGATCCAGCGGGTGCGAAGGCACATCTGGAAGAGCTGATTCCACTTGGTCGACGATTTACCACGATTGAAGAACTGGCCGACATGGCCGTCTTCCTCGCTTCACCACGATCCAGCCACACGACCGGACAGATCATCTTTGTCGATGGCGGATATACTCATCTCGATCGTAAGTGTACCGTTCGAGACGTGTCGACTTTCGGAGCCGCAGCAAACTCATAGCCCCCAAATTTGAGTTCTTTGGGGGCTACGAGAAGTTAGATCGGAATCAATGCGAATGCATCCTGTCTGCCCCGTGTTATGGGACTCGCTTGATCGCAGGCGGGTTCCAGAGGCCGTTACCGACAGCAGGCTTTGGAGCGTACAGTCGCAGAGTCAATCCGAGCTTGCCTGACTTTGGAGCTGGCAGCCAGTTCGATTCCTTATCCTTGCCTGGGCTCTCGTGCTGGATGAGCAGATCGAGTGATCCGTCAGCATTGAACTTCAGGGCATCGCGGTCCCCGATCGCAAACCGATTGATCGGGTTCGCGACCTGGTAGCCTTCTTCGTCGTACATCGTCAGCGACCAGAATGCTGACACAGGCGGAATTTCGTCCTTGGCGAAATGCAGAACGTACTTGTTCTCAGCCATCACTGGCTTGCCGTCCGCATCCACGATATTCAGAGGATAGATCGCGTCTTCGACCTGATTTGCTCCCAAACCAACCAGAGCCACAATGGCCCGCTTCAGATAATAGTTGCCGTAAACACCCATCGTGTCGGTGTTCATCTGCCATCCATTGGTGACTCGGGCAATTGTCGGCAGTTTATCTTTCATGAGCTTTTCGCCAGCTTCAACGCCGGCCTTCAGTTCTTCATCGCTGACCGTTGGCTTGAAACTGCCTGGCTCAAGTCCGATTCGCTTCATGCGAGCGATGGTTGACCAGTCCGAAGCATGAGGCGGATTCGCCTTCATGAGCGCTGCTGCATGTTCGAAGAACTTGCGAGGCGACATCTGAGCGACTTGTCGCATCGGTTCAGTTTTTGTGTCGACGGACGGGTCAATCTTGTGCTCGCGTACGACTGGAGCTTTTCCCCAGTCTGAAAGATGTGTGATGCGATAACCATCCTGAATCTTGTGGACCGCAGGATAGTCGGCAACTCCATTTGCCTGAGTGCGTCCGATGACCCAAACCATATTCGTTGGAGCATCAATACGCTGCAGGCCAGCAGGGATTTCGCCCTTCCAGTTAGGTGGAACAACCACAAAGTCGGCAGCCTTCGTGCCACTGGTACGCTTGCCTGGAACTGCGAATACGTCGGTCCACATGTCGAGCATTGGCAACATGAAGTATCGACCACCGGTGTCGCCGTGAGATACAACGACGGGCCCTTCAGTCAGATCCAGCCATGCTGATGAATACAGTGTGTCAAAGTTTGGCCGAACGATGACGCGAAGGTCCGCCGGCGGAAACTCACGCACATGCGTGAATGTGTTCGGGGCTCCCGCGATCGCGCTTTGCTTTGGATCAAGATTCGTCAACTGAAGACGAGTCACATCCATCAGAACCATTGGATAAAGATAAACATACGCTTCTTCGACGATCGTCTTCGTTTCGTCGGTTTGAGCCTGAAGCGGCTGACTCAGAAGTGAACACACCGATGCAAGAACAGCAACCCCGGCAACAAGGTTCTTCACGTAAAACTCCTGCCATAACCCAAGTGGAAAGAAATTCACTTTCCCGGCTGAAGTACGTCGAGTCGTTCGTCTGCGGTCGCTCTTCGGGTGACACAACCCTTGGCGGGGTCAAACGAAAAGCGCTAGTGGACGAGTTCCGAGATATTACCGGCAGCTTAGCCCTTATTCACTGTCACACCCAACATTTGACCTTCAAACATCAAATCACTGCCCACCCAGCCCTGAAAGTCAAACTGCGCCAGCTTGCGCGCCATGACTCGGGTAACCTTGGCAATCAGATCCAGCCGTACACCTGGGTAGATCGGCTTTCGGAAGCGGACTTCGTTCATTCCGCCGAACCCAAGATAGTCGCCGCCGATCAGGTCGTACTTACGAGCGTAAAAGCCACCCAACTGAGCCGCGGCTTCGCATTGAACCACGCCAGGCATCAATGGAAACCCTGGCATGTGTCCTCGGATCCAAAACTCCTGATCGGTCAGCTGTTTGTAACCCACGATCAGGTGCTGAGACTGGTCGACATGAACGATGGCCGTGAGCTGTTCCATTTCGAAACGCTGAGGATTCACGTTTCGAATGTCTTCGATCGTGAACAAAGGCTTCGAAAAATCGATTGAACTCAGGTCACAGATGGGATCAGACGCCATCGATCAAATACTCCCGGCAGACTGATCTGCCGTCTCAGTGTTTCTGTCAGAGCATCCATACCATGCGGAACGGACCGTCTCTGATCTCTCAATGCCATGGTGAATATCATGGCTTTCTTCTGCATCATTCCGGTGAACGTTTCCCGGAAAGCCCGAATTGCAATGCCAGACAGGCAAACCCGCAAGGCAACGGACGATCTGGATTAGCATTTTTCCATGATCATTCGGCGGCGATCCGCTTCGCCAGCGCGGAGGCCTGAAGTCGAACGTCCGGAGCAAAGAACTTCTCGGAGATGTTCGTCACCTCCGGACGAATCTCCTGCCGCTGTTCTGGTGTCATCAGAGCCCAAAGGTCAAGAACGGCCCTGAGGCAGTTGCGGGCGAGCTGCGGCTGTTCGACCTGATAACGCTGCTCCGCCTCGAAAATTTCCTTCTCCGGCTTCCCCTTCAAGGCAGCTGTGTCCAGCGGAATCTGTACTTCCTTTAGCAGAGCGATCAACGCCGGGACAGCCTCGACGCTTCCATTTCGTGCCATGCCGGTCACTGCGTTCGCCCGAGCGGCCCTGTCGCCATCAAACAGCATGACTTTGAGCTGTTCGATCGAAGCTTCTCCGCCCACATTTCCCAGAGCAAATCCGGACAAGTGCCGAATCACGGCTTCCGGCGACTGAGCTGCCCGCTTCAACTGCTCCAGAACTGCAGCGTTGGTAATTGTGGGAGAAGTCAGCCGTTTTCGCTCTGACGCCGGCTTGTCTTCCCCACCTTCTGCTGTAAATCCCGTTTCGGCATCGAAATGACGCCCCGCGATCGCCGCCACTGCCATCAGCGCACTTTTGCGAACCTCGAGATCTCGGCCGTCTTCCATCGCAATTGCCAGGACCGGCAACGTGACATCATCAGCTTCCAGCGCCCCAAGCGCTCGAGCGATAAACTGCTGGTGAGTCAGGTCTTCGTCAGACGGAGTTGTGGACGCCAGTGAGTCCTTCAAAAGAGCGGTCAGAGCAATCGCCACGTCGGGATTCCGAGCCAAAGGTTCTCGATCCACCGGTGGGGAGGCCTGATCGTTGCGAATCAACTGGGCCAACCCCTGAGCCGCTCGCCACCGCCGATGTTCGTTGTTGCTTCCGAGCTCCGAAACGAGCGCGGTCCAGTCGCTCTCGGAATCCGCCAGCTTTCCAAAAAGTGCCCACACGGAAACAACACCCATGACGATCAACGCCGGAATCAGAAACAACTGGACGATGAAGCCAGCTGACGGCGGCGTGACGGGAGGCAACTCTTCCGGACGGACTGGACCAGATTGGGGGCTCGATGATTGACCGGTCATGTCGAATTCCGTGAAGTCAGCGAAGGCTGGAAGTCAGGTCGCTGGTGGTGCGAGTCGTGAATTTCTCTACAGCTGAGATGTTAGAGTCGTTCCCTGCGATTTTCAGTTCACTGGTCGAAACAGCGATTTTCGAGAATTGAGGCGGGGGGAGTTTCCCGCCGCAAGAACAGTCAGCATGGAGAAACCGGGGAGAATAAGGTGAATTCACGAGCCGCTTTATTCCGCTGGTCACTTATTAGGGGCTTCAAACGGGGAGGCAAAGCCGGGGTGTTATCCGCGCAGATCCCTCGCTGACGCAACGGGTTGGGATTTGGCACAGCAGGAGAAGCCCCGGCAACTGAACAAATGCATCGTTTTCTCAATTCCAAAACGCGGCTGGGGTGGGGACAGCAACACGGTTTTGCATGGCTGGGGCATTTCCCTATCATTCCGCCGCTTTGAATCGAGCCGGGAAGCGGACTCCTGGCACTGCATTTGTTTTGATCATGGATTTTTGGAGTGCATTGAAGGATGGCCGAACAGAAAGCAACCAACGTTACGTGGCATGCTCACAAGGTGACTCGTGAAGATCGCCAGAAGCTGAATGGCCATCGCGGAGCTGTTCTTTGGTTTACTGGTCTGAGCGGTTGCGGCAAGAGCACGATCGCAAATGCGGTCGACCAGTTGTTGCATGAACGAGGTGTGCACACGTTTGTTCTGGACGGCGACAACATTCGCATGGGACTGAACAAGAATCTCGGATTTACCCCAGCAGATCGTACCGAGAACATTCGCCGCATCGGTGAAGTGTCAAAGTTGTTTGCGGACGCTGCAACGATTGTTTCCACCGCATTCATCTCTCCTTACAAGGCCGACCGCGACATGGTCCGAGCGTTGCTGCCTCAGGGAGAATTCATCGAGATTCTGGTTCAGGCGAGCCTGGACACTTGCGAGTCTCGCGATCCAAAGGGCCTGTACAAGAAGGCACGAGCCGGAGAAATCAAGGACTTCACGGGAATCAGTGCTCCGTATGAAGCTCCGGAGAATCCAGAAATTGTCCTGGACTCCGACAACAAAGGCATCGAAGAACTTGCTCGTGAAGTGATTGCTTACCTCACGACAAAGGGCATCCTGCCAGCCTAGAAAATTGAACGGGCTTGCAGCTTAACAGTGTGAGTTGCGTTTGGTTCAGATCCAGACGAACTCGATATTCAGGCGACTGTCACCGCTCGCCGGACCAAAGGCGAGCGGTGAACGTTACAAAGCCATTTTGTTGCTCCCGTCTGAAACAGGTGAGTAACGAAGGCATCAAAACTCTTTTCATTTATCACGGAAGCGATTGCCGGGTGGGGACCTGACAGCGCTTTGTTTCAGCCAACACGATGGGGACTACTTCTATTTGATTTGATGAACAATCCGTCGCAGGATGTACGGATTCCCCTTTGAGGCTCTTCTATTGGAGCCTCGCAAGATCTCGCTGATTTCAGGATGAAAGCAACGAGACCTGCCAGTTGAAAGGATGCTGCGGATGACCTCCGTTAGTGCGCTGATGGGAATGGCGTTGTTTCTGGCCATTGGTTCCCCGGACATGGGAGTTCCGAAAACTTCCGACATGGGCAAAGGTGGCGATGCCGTCGAGGCGAAGCCGGCTGCCGAAGTTGGCAAATGGATGTCCTCTTTTGAAGAGGCACGCAAGGTTGCTCAGGAAAAACAGTTGCCGCTTGTTCTGCATTTCGAAGCGGACTGGTGTTCCGCCTGCCGTTCGATGGATTCGGCTGTATTGAATCAGGCGTCCGTGACTGGCCGTCTTGGCACTGACGTGATCGGTGTTCGCATCGACGCAGATCGAGACCCAGGCTTGATTTCTCAGTACAACGTCGCGTCGCTTCCAACAGAAGTTGTCCTTCGACCCGACGGGACAGAGAGTGCTCGATATGTCGGCGGAACATCACTGACCGATTATCAGGCGAGGCTGGACAAGGCTCGCGACACGAAATCTCCGAGTGCCTCTGAGAGCGTTGCATCAGACAACCCAGACGAATCACTTCGTCCGTGCCTTTTGGTGCGTCACGATGGGAAGCTCGTCGGACTTGGCGGTTATTCTCCTGTTGCAATGCACAGTGAGAAGAAATGGCTGAAGGGCTCGGAGTCCTTTGTTGGGACATGGAACGGAGTTGACTACTTCTTCCAGACAGCTGAAGAACGCGAACAGTTCTTCGCAAGTCCGGAGCAATTTATCCCACGACTTCATGGCTGCGACCCAGTGGAGATGCAGCGTGAACGCCGTGCGGAAGCTGGTGTGATTGAACTGGGTGCCTTCTACAAGGGACGTCTGTTCTTCTTCCTGAATGAAGAGAATCGACAGCGTTTCCAGAACAATCCGTCCTGGTATGCGGAAGGACTGTCACCCGATCACATCACCAATGCGGATGACTTTCCATTTCTGAAGGCCATCAATTAGTGCATTGACACGCTTTCGGGGCGCGGAGTTGGTGGAAGGTTCTGGGGCGTGCGGATCTTTAGCAAGATCCACTACTGCCAGCACGAGGTTCTTTTTCCTGACGGCACTGGCCGTGTAGCGGAACGGCGCAAGCCGTCCGGTTCCGAACGATGTTGACCGATAAACGCCAACATTTCACCGGAGGGCTCGCGCCCTTCCGCTAAATGAACTGCGACCACTCTAGGGATTTCGGCCGGGGTGGCGGTTGCATGCGAAATTTGTCACGGCCGTCAAAATCCGGTAGCATCCTGTGCGTGATGATTTCCTAAGCCAGCAGATGCAGAGCCTCCATGAAACCAAATTGCCTTCGAATACTGTTCTGTGTGGCCGCGATTCACAGCCTGTCGTCGGCAGCTATGGCTCAGCAGTCGAAGGCGATCTGGGGAATGTTGCCGGGCGATTCGTTTTCGGTCAGCTCCGTTGTTGTGCGTTCCACAGAACTTCAACAGGGAGCTGCGGCACCGGTCACGATGGAAACTCGGGATCGTTGTTTTCTGGAGTACCGGCTTCAGCGAATCAGCCCGGACGGTGATGCCCTGATCGATGTCAGAGTCAGTTCGCCAACGCGCGAAACTCGAACGTCCGCGGATCAGCAATGGAAACCTGCTGCACCATCCCAAAGGAAACTGGATGGCATCGCTCTGGAGTTCCAGATTGATCCGCAGGGAAACATCACCAACTTTGCTCCGCAGGATCGTGACCAGCTCATCGCGTTGCTTTCCGGCAATGATGCAAAGTACGCATCGTTACTCAGTTCTTCACTGCCATCCGAAGTCGTTGCTGGCTGGTTCGGAAGAATCTTCAGCGTGCCTCAGCACAGAACTCTTGCTGTTGCCGAAGCCAGGGGTGACTTATCAGAGACTCCCGCAAAAGCCGGTAAAGATGATCCGATCACCTGGTCTCATGCCTGGGTCGATTCCATCGGACCGTTTGGCGTCATTCGTTCCAGTGTGGAATTCCAAACGAAGGAGAACCCAGACGACGATGCAGGGGCCACGGAGCCGCAGCCACAGCGTCAACCAGGTGAGCAACCTGAAGCGGCAGATCCATTGGCTGAAAAGAAAGCGGACTTATTCGAATGTGTCATCAAGGGGGATTCAAGATATGTGCCCCTCGTGGTGCCTGAGACCATTCAGGCGTCCGGCCTTGAAGCACTTCCTTTCGAAACCCTGGAAGTCAAAGCCACCAGCATTTCCGGGAATGCTCGCTTGTCGAAGAAGGAATTCTTCAATTCAAAGGCATCTCGCAGGCCGCCCGCAGAAATCATGGAATGGTCATGGAATGCCGAGGGCATCGCTCGTCTGAAGGACAATCCTCAGCGCACGGCTGACGAACGAAACATCACGTATCGACATCGAGAAAGCCACACGCTCGTTCTTGCCGGCTACTCGTACCACGGCGATCAACTCATCGCCATTCCACCGCCAGACCCACAGTAACTTTTGCCGACTCGCTGCCGTTGCCATTAGTCAACATGGTGACAAATACGGAAGAGATGCAACTTCCCGGTCTGTGTTCTGCGCAGCGAATCTTGTTGAGGGATAATTGCGTACCTGCTGACAACTTCAACGCCCGCAGATTTGTACCGGCTCTGTCGGAAACACCCAGACTCTTTTGCAGAACGTGTGCGTTTCGACTGTCGGTCCGTTACACTCCAAAACTGTGAAACATGAGTCATGGACGTGGGCGATCCGAGTCGTTGTGACGAGCAGTTTCGCCGGACGACAAACAAATCAAAGGCTGTGCCACGCAGATCCTTTGAACCGAAGACGGACTGGGTGGGATGAGCAGCGGAGCAGTGTCGGGACTACGAACGGAACCTGTGTTCTCGTGCCCCGCCACAGTCTTTAACGAAGTGTACGGTCCAGACGGCGCGCCGCGTGCCCACTGGCAGAAGTTTCTGAACGCCTATCGAACCGTCGCTCCCACGGAGTTTGCTCGCCGAAACGCTCAGGCCGACCGCATGCTGCGCGAGAACGGCGTGAACTATCACTCCGTCACCGACGGCGGCGAAGGTGCTCGCCCCTGGCGTCTTGACCTGCTCCCGATGCTGACCACAGCGGCCGAATGGTCGTCGCTGGAGATTGCTCTGGGACAGCGAGCCAGACTTTTGAATCTGCTGATCTCGGACATTTACGGTCCACGCCGCCTGGTCGAAGAAGGGCTGTTACCTCCGGAAGTGCTTTATGCCAACCCGGAGTTTCTTCGTCCGTTCTGCGATTTGCGACGACCGGACGTCAGCTCCATGTTTCTGTATGCCGCCGAACTGGCTCGGTCGGCGAACGGTTCCTGGTGCGTCATGGCGGACCGATCCGAAGCGCCGGCCGGCCCGGGCTTCGCTTTAGAGAACCGCATCGTCAGTGCTCGATCGATGCCATCGGCCTTCAAGCAGATTCCGGTGGAGCGACTTGCGGGCTTCTTCGGGCGTCTTCAAAACTCGCTTCGACGACGCACGGCAAAACCGATTGAGAACCCACGCATCGTCCTGCTATCAAGCGGGCCGACTCATCCGTATTTCTTCGAAGACGTGTACCTCGCGCGTTACCTTGGCTACACCATGGCTGAAGGCGGCGACCTGGCGATTCGCAACGACACGGTCTTCCTGAAAACGCTCTCGGGCCTGATTCCCGTCGACATCATTCTGGGGCGCTGTGCGGAGTCCGGCCTCGATCCACTGGAGCTCGGCTCGCATTCCGCGCATGGTGTTCCGGGGTTGCTGAACGCGATTCGCTGCGGCAACGTGTCAGTTGTGAACACGCCAGGCTGCGGAATCGTGGGAGCACCCGTCTTCATGGCGTTCCTGCCGAAGCTTTGCGAGAAGCTTCTTGGGGAACAGCTTCGACTGGGATCTATTCCGACCTGGTGGTGCGGTGATTCGGAGAGCATGAAGTTTGTTGAAGCGCACTTCACAGATCTGGTGCTCAAACCCGCCTTTCAGAAAAGCGGTGGTGAAGAAATCATCGTCAGCGACCTCAGCACCGCGAAGCGCGACGAGGTTCTCAAACGCATTCAGACGGAACCGTGGGCCTGGGTGGCTCAGGAGAAGATTGCTCGATCCGGTCTGCCAGTCTGGACAGAGCAGGGCGTTCGCTGTGGGCATGCGGCGGTGCGAGCATTTCTGGTTGAAGAAGACAATCACTGGCATCTGATGCCCGGCGGACTGATTCGAATTGCTCCGGATACGGGGCCGATGCAACTGTCTGTTTCTGCCGGCGATGGCAGCAAAGATCTTTGGGTGATCGCCGATCGCAAGGTCGATCCAGTGTCGCTGTTGACGCCTCAGGATCAACCCGCTGAACTGCGACGAACGAGCGCGTTGTTCCCAAGTCGTGTCGCGGACAATCTGTTTTGGCTTGGACGATCGATCGACCGTTGTGACTTTCTTTGCCGCCTTGTGCGAGCACTCGCGGAACGGCTTGTTGGTGAAGGCAGCGTAGATCTGACAGAAGTCCGATTCCTCGCGCGGGCTCTGAGCGAACAGGGACAGATCGAACCGGGTTTCGTCGTGGATGGAATGGAGTCACAGCTTCCTTCACTTGCGGAAGCTCTGCCAATCGCCGTCTTTGATCCTCAGGAATATGGCGGACTGGCTCGTACCGTTCGCGATCTGACTCGACTCGCCTCACTCGTCCGCGACTGGATTAGTCCCGATACGTGGCACCGAATCAACGTCACTGCCGAATCATTCTGGGCGACACCGAACAAAGACTGGCGAGACCTTGCGGACGTCGTTGCGTCCTCAAACTCACTCGTCGGCGATCTTGCGTCGGTCAGCGGGTTGATTGCAGACGGCATGAATCGTGGTCCATCATGGCGGTTCATGGAGATCGGTCGCTGCATCGAACGTGCAGGTGCGACGGCCAGGCTGTTGATCTCCGCGGACTTCCGCCGAGGCCCCATGGCGCCGACGTTGCTGAAGACGCTCGTCGAAGTGCTCGACGTTCGCATGACGTATCGCTTTCGATACCGTGAGAACCTGCAGAGGAACGCGGTGCTGGACCTGGCCATCACAGATGAAACGAATCCGCGGTCGCTCGCGTATCAGATTGATCGCCTGGTCTCGCATGTCGACCGACTGCCGGGCTTCACGACTCAGCCACTTCGTTCCGGCGAAATGCGGCTTGTGATGGAAGCCGCGCACGCTGTTCGCATGCTGACGGCGGAAGATCTGGCCGCTGCCAATCCGAAGGCCGTGATCGCGACATTAAGAGTCGTCGACGAATCGATGATCAAGCTCTCGGATGCACTGACGAACAAGTACCTCGTGCATTCTGGAGCCCCCAGACAGTTCAGCGAGTTGCCGGGGTAGCCATGAAGTATCGGATTACTCATCGCACGACCTATTCCGGGCACGACCCAGTTTCGATCGGCCACAACCAGGCGTGGCTGGAGTTTCGACCGGTCGACTGGCAGCAGGTGGAGTCATTTCATCTGCACATTGATCCCGAGCCCTCCGTGAAGACTCGACGGACCGATGCCTTCCGAAATCCAGTCCATGTGTTCTCCTTCAACGAGGGATATCAGAAGCTGGACGTCGTCGCGACAACGGTGGTCACCGTTCGCGAAATGATGAAATCAAACGCCGCAAGAACGATGACGTGGGAAGAAGTTCGCCAGGCGGTTCGCCAGCACTGGGATTCTGCAGACCGGGACGCGTTGGAGTTCTCCTATTCGTCGCCTCGAATCCTGTGGAATGATGCCATTCGGAATTATGCCCTTGAGTCTTTTTCGGAAGGCCGACCGATCGTCGAGGCGATCACCGACCTGACTCAGCGAATTCACACCGATTTCGTGTACGACAATCGCGCGACGACGGTGAATACTCCAGTGAATGAAGTCTTTCGTCTTCGTCGAGGTGTTTGCCAGGACTTTGCCCACTTGCAGATCGCGATGCTGCGATGTCTCGGAATCCCGGCACGGTATGTCAGTGGATATCTTCGCACGATTCCTCCTCCTGGCCAGCCGCGACTGGTCGGCGCTGATGCATCGCACGCGTGGCTTTCGGCCTATTGCGGAGCAGGCAGTTGGCTCAGCGTCGATCCGACCAACGATACGGAATGCGGTTTGGACCACATCGTGCTCGCCTGGGGACGAGATTATTCCGATGTGCCACCGCTGACGGGCGTCTTTGTTGGAGGCGGTCAGCATCGCCTTTCCGTCAGCGTCGATGTCATGCCGATTTGAAAGCGACGGGGCTGCCCCGAGCTTCCTGGTGCGTGCAGGGGAAGTCCGATACTTCTCAGACGGTCAATTCATCCCAACCCGCTGCGTCAGCGAGGGACCAATTCACGGTTGAGTCTCATCCCGCCACACCGCGTGTACTCTTCGGCTTCCGGCGCCTGCCGCACTCGCACTGTGTACGTGCTACCCAACGGTTTGCGCGACCGAAACCCCGGGGCGTCTTATCCCTCACTGACGTGTCGGGTTGTGAATCGCAGAGAATTGACAGCCGATGAAATCCGTTAAATCCTGATCCGGACTCTCAGTTCCAGTGTCCTGCTGACGTCAGTTTGGCGACCGTGCCGGGATGGAATACACTCTCCTTGCGTTCCTGTCCGGCCCGGAATCTCAGGCTGCAACACACTCGACGACATTTCCAAAGAACACGCACGATGCCTCGTTACGACTACAAATCCATTGAATCCCGCTGGCAGCAGTACTGGGAACAGAACGACACGTTTCGGACAGAAGACTGCGTTTCGGACAAGAAGAAGCTCTACGTCCTGGACATGTTTCCGTATCCGTCAGGAAGCGGTCTGCACGTTGGCCATCCGGAAGGATATACGGCCACAGACATCGTCTGTCGCTACTCGCGCATGAAGGGGATGAATGTTCTGCATCCGATGGGGTGGGATGCGTTCGGGCTTCCTGCGGAAGAGCATGCCGTAAAGACTGGCACGCATCCTCGTATCACGACCGAACAGAATATCGCAACATTCAAGCGTCAGCTGAAGATGCTGGGATTCAGCTATGACTGGAATCGCGAACTTGCCACGACAGATCCCGACTACTATCGCTGGACGCAGTGGATCTTTCTTCAGCTGTTCGATACCTGGTACGATGCCGACTTCGAATGGACCGGCCCGGATGGTGTGAAACGCAAGGGCAAGGGGCGTCCTATCAGCGAGCTGCCGATTCCTGCAGAACTCGCCTCTGAAAACGGAAAGCCAGCATCGGAAGCCGTGCGCCGCTATCAGGACAAGCATCGCCTTGCCTATGTCTCCGAAGCACCGGTCAATTGGTGTCCGGCTCTCGGGACAGTGCTTGCCAATGAGGAGATCATTGATGGCAAGAGCGAGCGAGGCGGCCATCCGGTCGTTCGCATGCCTCTGAAGCAGTGGATGCTTCGAATCACTGCCTATGCCGATCGCCTCGCGAACGAGCTGGAATCTCTGACATGGTCAGAAGCGATCAAGCTCATGCAGCGCAACTGGATCGGTCGCAGCGTTGGCGCGGAAGTTGACTTTCGGATTGAAAGCGGAGAGCGGAAAGCGGAAAACGGCGCCGCCACTTCTCCGCTTTCAGAAAAGCCATTTCCCAGGGAACCAGCCGCGGACACGATTCGCATCTATACAACTCGCCCTGACACGCTGTTCGGTGTGACCTACATGGTGCTCGCGCCGGAGCATCCTCTGGTCGACAGGATTACGACTCCGGAACAGCGAGCGGCGGTGAATGAGTATCGTACTAAGGCGTCCTTGAAGAGCGACCTCGATCGAACTGATCTGGCCAAGGACAAGACCGGTGTCTTCACCGGCGGCTATGCGATCAATCCGGTCAATGGCGAAAAAGTTCCAGTCTGGATCGCCGACTACGTTCTGATCAGCTACGGCACGGGAGCCATCATGGCCGTGCCCGCGCATGATGAACGAGACTATGAGTTTGCGAAGACGTTCGGCATTCCAATTCGTCAGGTGGTTGCTCCTGCTCCAGGAAGTGGCCACGTCGCTGACATCGACAATGTTGCGTTTGTCGAAACCGGCGTTGCGGTGAATTCCGGCAAGTACGACGGAACGGCAACCGCCGAATTCAAGAGTCAGATCACAAAGGATCTTTCCGAGGCGGGTGTTGGGCGAGAAGCCGTCAATTACCGTCTTCGCGACTGGCTGTTTAGCCGTCAGCGCTATTGGGGCGAACCATTCCCGATCTGGCATGAACTGGATGCCGAGGGCAATCCGACCGGGCTGATGCGAACGGACGCGGTCGAATCTCTTCCGGTGCTTCATCCTCACATGGAAGACTTCAAGCCCACGGGAACACCCGAGCCGATGCTGGCGAAGGCGGAACCTACCTGGCTCTACAAGACCGACACCGACGGTGTGAAACTGAAGCGAGAAACCAACAGCATGCCTCAATGGGCAGGAAGCTGCTGGTACTACCTGCGCTTCTGCGACAACAAGAACTCAAACAACTTCATTGATCCAGCCAAAGAAAAATACTGGCTGCCCGTCGACCTCTACATCGGCGGTGCGGAACATGCCGTTCTGCATCTGCTGTATTCACGCTTCTGGCATAAGGTGCTGTTCGACCGTGGTTATGTGACGACGCCGGAGCCGTTCCAGAAACTGGTGAATCAGGGAATGATCCTGGGTGAACCGGATGAGAACGGTAAGGCCGAGAAGATGTCGAAGTCGCGAGGCAACGTCATTAATCCTGACGACATCGTTAGGGACTACGGTGCGGATGCTCTTCGTCTCTACGAAATGTTCATGGGGCCGCTTGAGCAGGTGAAGCCCTGGCAAATGAGCGGCGTTGAAGGTGTCTATCGGTTCCTTGGCCGAGTCTGGCGTATGGTGATCGATGACCGAGCGGAAGCCGTTCAGCTTGCTTCGAATGTGACCGATGCAGAGCCCACCGAGGAACAGCTGCGAGTCCTTCACAAGACGATCAAGGCGGTTACAGACGACATTGATCGACTGGCGTTCAATACCGCAATCAGCCGCATGATGGAGTTCACCAACTTCATGTCGAACCAGGAGGTTCGTCCGAAGTCCGTGCTTTCGTCATTCGTGCAGCTGCTGAGCCCGTTTGCTCCACACATCGCCGAAGAACTTTGGGCGGCACTTGGCCAGACGAAGACCATGGCGTACGAACCGTGGCCTCAGTATGACCCGGCCATGCTGGTGGAAGACACGGTCGAAGTTCCGGTCCAGGTCAACGGAAAACTACGCAGTAAGATCGTCGTTCCAAACGGCATCGACGCCGCTGAACTCCAGCGACTCGCCGAAACCGACGAATCCGTGCGCAAGCATCTTGAGGGAAAGACGGTTGTGAAAGTTATCGCCGTCCCCGGACGCCTGTTGAACTTCGTGGTGAAGTAACCGGAGCCCTGGAGAAGGCAAATGCAGAAGGCAGATTTGCATTTTTCAATCTCCAATAGTCATTCATCATTCCTTCATCCAACGCGAGGACTTTGACGCCAAACGCCTGCTCTCAGGTGTTTGCTGCCCTCCCGGCCCTGTTTTTTTGCGGGTCGGGAGCAAATTCTGAAAAATCCACCTCGCAGAGGGGCGTAAGCGATCGTACAACGTGACAGCCGTTTCAGGCGTGAATCTACTCGACCCCGAAAACGTTCATGCGACTTCTTCGCTCGCTACTACTGATTGTCTGGTGTGCCGTAGCAATGCTGGGGCATTCGGGTATTCACCGACTAGCGGAACTTTCGGGAGCCTGTTGCTCCGCTGACCATGCTTCCGGCCAGCACTGTTCCAGCCATCATGGGCAAGACGTCGACCATCATGGGCACGCTCATGCTCATGGCCACGCCCATGGCCTTCATCACAGCCATTCTCACGACGACTCAACAGCCCCGGATGACAAGTCTGAATCCCCGTCACATGACTCAGATAACTGCCGTCTTTGCGACTGGTTCCTGAAGATCGGTAGTTCATTTCACTGGGTTGCTCAGATTGTTTCGACTGAGCAAATCGCTGTGTTTTCGGACCGTTCCGCGGCCCGGGAATTCGGTGATGTACTGCCTCTGCCACTGACACGCGGACCGCCGGCCACTGCTTAGCGCGGTTCCGATACACTGTGTCAATACTCCGGCTCATCTCCGAGCGGACCGGCATCTTTCCAACGCCGAAAATCTCTTCACTTCAGTTTGCCTCGCGCATCGTCTAGCTGAAGAGGAATGACACGCCACGGTTGACCGCGCTGATTGCCCTTGTCGCCTGAACTCCCGTGCTTGCTGATTGCTGGAACAGAGCATTCAGTCCTGCGCGAATGAAGTTCGGCGCGGACCGTTCGCTCTGCATCTGTGGTGGAACTCGTCGTGTCCTTCGAATCTGATCTCTCAAGTTCGGTCTCCATGCCGACGCGCGAGCCGTTGAGCGGCAGCGTGAAGACTTTGCATCGTGCGCTGAACCATGACTTCTGTCCGTGGGCAAATCGCTGGGTGTATTGGCTGAAGAGTCCGTTCTGGTGCCTGATGCTGGCGGTTCTGCTGTCGCTCGTCTGCGGCATGTTTGTGAACCCGTCTGCGTTCATTGTCACTGCGATCCTGAGTGTTCTGGCAGGTGTCGGCACTTTCCTTCCGTGGCTGACAGTGCGCGGGCTGGAGTGTCATATTCGATTCGATCACCGCCGCGGTCGTGTCGGGAAGGCGTCGATTGTCCGGTTACAGGTTCGCAACCGCTGGCCCTGGCCTGCCTGGGGACTTTCGCTGATTCGCGGTTTCGCGCTGAAGACTTCGCAGGAGACATCGGAAGGCGTCTCACTGGCTCACATCCCCGCCTGGTCCACCGTGGAATACACATGGCCGTTCGTTCCGACAAGCCGAGGCCATTATCCGTTGTGCACGCCGGAGCTGGAGACGGCTTTTCCTTTCGGGTTGCTTCGATTTGGACGCAAGGCTGAAGTCGACGGTCGTCTGATTGTCTGGCCAGCGACTGTGGACCTTGCGGGCCTCCCGGACACAGAAGAAACTCGCGGCGATGATACTCTGGCGGAACGTCGAGCCGGTGATTTTGGCGACATGCTGGGGACTCGACCGTTTCGTGAAGGAGATTCGCTTCGACGAATTCACTGGGCACAGACAGCACGACAGCGACAGCTGATTGTGTGCGAACGACAGGCGATGGAAACGACAGCCGTCCTTGTTTACCTCGACCTCGATCCAGCCAGCCACATTGAATGGGATGTCGACAACCGACACGCGGAAGATTCTCTGGAATTGTTGATTCGCACGACTGCCAGCATTTGTGAATCACTCCACGAACAGCACTGCCGAGTTGAACTGGTGGTGGGCGACGACCATTTTGTCGCCGGATCATCGGCCATCGGCTTTCAGGCTCTCATGGATCGACTGGCAACTGCAGAGCTTCAGCCGCAGCCGCGTTTAAGAGCCTCGCGACTTCGTTCCTCGGGATTCGGTATTGGAATTACCACGGTTGCCGGGCAGCGATGGCGCGCATCACAACTTCAGGGGCTTCATGTCGTCTCGCTGACCACAGGGACGACTTCTTCACGTGACGACCGACTGCCGCCGGCATGGATTTCTCTGGAAGCTGGCTCGAACTGGGTCGCTCAACTTTCAGCGCGATGGAAGGGAGCCTGCCATGCACGCTGAACTTCCTGCCACCGACGGACTCGCGGTTCAACATCGAGTTACATCGCACAAAAGGAGATCTGTGGCATCGGAACATCGTCCAGCTTTAATGCAGCCAACGTCCAATGTTGCTCTCCATGCAATGACGGTCGTCATGGCGATCCTTGCAATGGCGACATTTTTGATCACCGACGCAGATGGAGGACGCAGCTCGATCTGGCTTTGGGGGCAGTTCATTTTCGAATCCTCTGCGACGGTCCTTGGCGCAACCCTGATCCGTTATCGGCAGCGTCACCAGGATCTGACTCCCGCAATCGTACCAGTGCTTCTCCTTGTCGTCCTCCTGAGCCTGATATGGGAACCCTTTCAACGCTGGGCTCTGTTGTATGGACGACCGTTCGAAATGATGGTCATGCATTCGCAAAAGAACCTGATGCTCGCCCTGGCCGTCTTTGGGTTTCGCCCATCATGCCAGCGACTCTGTGTGTTCATCGGCGTGGCGTTGTCGGTCTTCTGTGCGTCGGTTGGCAGAAACGTGCAGATTGCGTGGCTCATTGCTGCTTTTGCGTTTTCGGTCATCAGCTGGCTGACTGCAGCGTATTGGAACGGATTGCAGCAGCGACTTCTGAAGACTGAGCGAACAGCTCTCCCCTGGCGCTGGCTGATCATTGGCCCGGCGATTCCCTTGTCAGCGCTCGCGGTTGCCTCGGCCAGCGGGCACGATGTCATTCGTTCGGTTCGAGGCTACCTGCCGGGATCTGGTGGCGAAGGCAGTTACGATGAATTCTCTCGTGGTGGCGTGAATGACGGCGATGCACTCGTTGCCGGGAAGAATGACATTCGGAGTTTCGGATCGATCGACGATGCACCGTTTGCAGATGACGACAAACCAAGCCTGTACGACGTCATTAATGATCAGTTCGATGAACCGGTTCGAAAGATCAAAGATCAGCAGCGAGCCGTGGCGCTGCCTCCGGGACTTATGGCGGAGACCAGGGCTCGCATGGCGAAGTCTCAGCAGGCCAGCCGTGAATTCTCCACAGACCGAAAGCCGTCGAAGTCAAAGAACCAGAGACTTCAGGATCTTGAATCCGTGGCTTTGTTCTACCTGAACGGTCGAGTCCCCGCGCATCTGCGTATGGAACTCTACGATGTTTTTGATGGCATCGACTGGTATCCGTATGCGGAACTCAACGACGGGCCGCGAATGGCCATTGTCCCGACCTACGGCACGCCATGGCTCCGAATTCCCTGTGGCAGCCGCAGTCTGGGAGTTCATGCTCACGCGGATCATCACATCATTCGCCCAGTCAACCTGAAGAGCAACGTGATCCCCGCACCGTTGGATACTCGCGCCATTCATATCGACAAGGTGGAAGATTCTTCTTTGTTTGCATGGCATTGCGATTCCATCGTTCGTATGAACAGGGCAATCCTTCCCGAACTGACGCCGATTCACCTGCAATCAGATGTGATTGATCCGGAACTGCTTCTGGGCCATCAGAACCTCCGCTTCTCAATGCGATCCGGAAGCCCTGAGAACACTTTGCCAACCGGCGTTGAAATGGAACGCATTGCCGCCCTGGCAGCCGAATGGACTCAGGACGTTCCTGACGGCTACCAGAAGATTCAGGCGATCTGCGATCATCTTCGACACGAATACACGCTGGGAGAATCTTCGGACCCTCATCAGTCTGCCCCTGATCAGGAATCTCAAACCGATAAGGCAGCCTCCCCCAGTGACGAGGAATCACCGTTGAGTCGCTTCCTGTTTCGAACGCGGCGCGGGGAACAATATCTGTTTGCAACGGCTGCCGCTGTGATGATTCGCAGCCTTGGATATTCCTCGCGCCTTGTTTCGGGATTCTACGCACGTCCTGAGAAATACGATGCGAAGAAACGACACACACCAGTGCATGCCTCCGACGCTCACTTCTGGTGCGAAGTCTTTGTCGGACTTGGCACATGGGTCACGGTCGAAGCGACGCCTGGATATCAGGCCCCCGCTCCACCGCCAAAGTTACTGGAGCGTATCACCAGTTCGCTGCTGAATGGCATTCGATTTCTGGGACGCCACTGGATCCTGACGGCAGGATCACTTGTCGTCGCCATCCTGGGATTTCTTTATCGTGTTGCGGTTGTCGACGCAATTGAAACGGCTGTCTGTCGCTGGTGGCCAGGTGCAGATCCTGCGATGAGGCTTCGGCGCGTTGCGAGGCTGATCGAGCATCGGCTTCGGCGAGCCCGGTTCGAACGGCCTGCAGGAATGACACTGAACCGATGGATCCACCGGCACTTGACCACACAGGGAACCGTCCTTCCGCAGTATCTCAACCTTACTGAGATCGCGATGTTTGGACATCCCCAAACTCTGCAAAGTCAGGCCGATCACATTCAGGTCGTTTGCCGGGAAGTGATATCGCTTGTCTCACAACGATCGCTCCTTCAGGAAATGCGGGCAAGGCAACGCCTGGCAGCATCAGGCACACAACTCCGCCCGTGATCTCAAGTCCATTCGAATTCCTACGACCTCAAGAGACTTCTTTCGTCAAAGCCAACAACTCCATGATCCGACTTGCCACACCTGAAACAACGCAGGACTTTGAAGCGATCGATCGGCTTCGCGGCCGCCTGAATGCCAGCCTGAGGGGAAAGCCAGAGGTGATCGAAATGGTTCTTCTCTGCCTGCTGGCGAATGGCCATCTTCTGCTGGAAGACAAACCGGGCCTTGGCAAAACAACGCTCGCGAAAGCACTTGCCGATGGTCTGGGCGGTCGATTCGCCCGTTGTCAGTGCACCCCGGATCTCCTGCCAGGAGATATCACCGGATTCAGCATCTTCAATCAAAAGACACAGGAGTTTGAGTTCAGAGAAGGCCCGGTCTTTTCTGACATTCTACTCGCTGACGAAATCAATCGCGCAACGCCCCGAACGCAAAGTGCGTTGCTGGAAGCGATGGCCGAGCGGCAAGTCACGGTGGATACTCGTCGCTACAAACTGAGCCATCAGTTTCTGGTCATTGCGACGCAGAATCCTGTCGATCAGCACGGAACATATCCGTTGCCGGAGGCTCAGCTGGACCGATTCTGCATGAAGCTGAGCGTTGGTTATCCGGAGCCAGACGATGAAGTTCGTATGTTGCAGGATGCGATTGGAGTCGTTGACTCGCAGCGTACTGCCACTGCCAGCGCGTTGAGCCCGGAACAGCTGCGACGCATTCAACAGTCGGTTGCGTGCACATCGGTCGCGGAGAGTGTTCTGAGGTATCTTGTTCAGCTGGCTCAGGAAACACGGCGTCATCCTTCGATCAGTCTGGGTCTCAGCCCGCGAGGATTGTTGATCTGGCAGCGTGTCGCTCAGGCTCGAGCCTGGCTGGCTGGGCGAACGTTTGTGACGCCCGATGATGTTCAGGACGTCGCCGGTCCCGTGTTGAGCGTTCGTATTGGCCTCGACCCACAGGAAAGCGCGGCTGTCATTCAGGAGATCATCGATCGAGTTCCTGTTCCGGAGGTTGGAGCATGATGAGTTTACCGCGAGACATTGTGGTCACGACGTTCTTCCTGGTCCTGGTGGCTTTGCCGGGATGTCAGAAGTCGCCATTGAGTGAGACGAATCGCTCTCAGAGTCTGACATCGGACCCTGAAGGGGAAGGTCATCACGATGAAGATCACGAGCACCTGGAGCACTTCGTTCCGCCGCACAAACCAGCGTCGTTTGAAGAGCTTGTCAGTCAGCTGGCCTTTCGTTGCGAAACCTTGCCAAAACTGAGCGCGGCAGACGAAAAGGAGTTTCAGAAACGCTCCGTCGAACTGAGGGACATCATTCAATGGATCCCGGAACTCTCAGCCGACAGCAATCTGAAACGACAGGAATTTGAAACGGCAGTCCAGGAAGGCAAACAACTTCTGCAGGCGTTTGAATCGTCAGATGCCGGACGAACTCTCAGCATGGAAGCGGTTCAGAAGAATCTCGATGCACTGAAAGCGCTTGTGCCAAATTCCATTGAGCCTGTTCCGGCCGGACAGACTCCCGAGGCTTCCGTGCCCTCATCGAACCCATAACCCCGATTCAGAATGAACTGGTGGATTCAACCTGAAGAATGCGAACCGTCTGCCCCTGGAGCTGAGTGATGTTGTCCGCTTTGTTCTTTGGATTTCTTCTGCGTTTCCTGCAGAGTCTTGTTGAGGCGTCGCCGTTCATTTTCGCAGGCTTTGCAACGGCCGCAGTGCTGCGTCGGTTCTTCGGGCCGGAGGGGACTAGGCGGCTGTTCGGCGAAGGTACTCGTTCGTCACTCGTTCGAGCGTGGCTGATCGGGATGCTTCTTCCGGTCTGTTCCCTGGGCGTGATTCCTGTCGCAAGAGAACTTCGCCGGGCAGGCATTTCAGGAGGAACCATACTGGCGTTTGCGCTTTCCGGGCCATTGTTCAACCCGCTGTCGCTGTTGTACGGACTGACGCTGTCCGAACCAGTGGCCATCATCTCCTTTGGTTTCTGTTCGCTGGTGATTGTCACAATCGTTGGCATCATCTGGGATCGGATCTTTCCCGGAACATCAATTCCAGCGCCAGAGGACAAGGCTGTTGCCCATGGCCTTCGACGAGTTGTTGCGGTCGCGGCTGCCATGGGGCGCGAACTTGCCGGACCGTCAGCCGCTTACATCCTTCTGGGACTCTGCGGAGTCGCGATGCTTGGCGTCGTACTGCCTCCGAACAGTCTTCAGCACACCTTCAATTTTGACAACCCCCTGGCACCGCTGTGGATGACGGGCCTGTCGATCCCTGTCTATGCCACTCCCATGCTGGCTATGTCACAACTGGGCATGATGTTTCAGCACGCAAACTCCATCGGAGCTGCGTTCGTCCTCCTGATTCTGGGTGCCGGGATGAACATCGGCAACCTCGCGTGGATGATCAAAGAATACGGCCTGCGAAGAAGTACGGTCTTTCTGGGATTGTTACTTGGCGTGGTACTCGGACTCGCCTATTCCGTGGATAAGCCGCTCTTTCCACGAGACATCGAACCCGCAAATCATACTCATGCTTTCGACATTTACTGTCGGCCATTTTCTGGCGGTGAGCCGGGCATGATCGCCGCTTTCACATCGCGAGTTGAACGCGATATTGAACCGTGGCAGTGGCGTCCGCTTTGGTTCCTGATGATCCTTGCTGGTGGCAGTGTCGTGCTTCAACTGGCCGATCGAACCAGACGCGTGGAGCAATGGTGCGAATCCGGGCCGGAGATAAGCGCTGCTGGGAATCGAGACATCGTGATTCCCGGACCGGTCCTTGGAGCACTCGCACTGCTTGGGCTAGTTGTTCTCAGCACTGTCGGCTGCTTCACTTACTATCCCGCGCCGGAAGACTGTCTGACTGCCATGGAGGATGCTCGCATTGGAGCCCTCAGTTCGGCACTGGCCATGAACCACTCCGAAACCAAGTACTGGGCCGAGCGTTATGACGACTGGACTCGAAAGCTGGAAGTCGGAGCGTGGCTGCGACACTGGGAGCTGAGTGATTACCATCGCTGGAAGACTCGCCTTGTCAGGGAGAAACTCGAAGTGCTCGAGCACGAAGTCGAAGACAACGAAAGAGATGAGGTGCGTGATCTTGTCAGTGCCATTTCCCGCAGTCATCGCCGTATGAAGCGAGCGTTTCTGGGAGAATTCTAAGCGACTGAAAAATGGCGTTCCGCTGGTGCCAGACCGACGGATCGCCTTATATTTTGTCCCTCATCTTTTGTCAGAATCCAATCGTTGCGTTGCGTGGTTCACGACGCAACGTGGGCTGCGGCGGAGCCCTCCCCCGAACTTGCTGGCGCTCGTTCGACCCCTCCCAGACTTCGTCCGGGAGGGGAGCATCATTCGCGGTCATGATCAGGGCACTGACCGAACTACTTCATGGCCATCGTGACGGTCTTGAGTTCGGTGTAGTTGGCGAGTCCCGCTTCACCGCATTCGCGACCGATGCCGCTCATTTTGAAACCACCGAACGGGGCACCGGCATCGAACACGTCGTAGCAGTTCACCCAGACAGTTCCGGCTCGGAGTGCGTGTGACATCTGGTGGGCCTTCTTGACGTCCCGAGTCCACACGGCGGCGGCCAGACCGAACGCGGTGTTGTTGGCTCGGCGAGTCACCTCGTCGATATCCCTGAACTTCAGGATGCTCATCACCGGCCCGAAGATTTCTTCGCGAGCAATATCCATCTGGTCCGTCACGTTCGAGAACACGGTCGGTTCGACAAAGTAACCGCGGTTTCCTCGACGACGTCCGCCAGCCTGACACTGAGCCCCCTGGGCCTGGCCTCGATCGATGTAGCGCATGATCTTGTCGAACTGAGCCTGGTCCACCTGCGGACCCTGCTGTGTTTCCGGATCAAACGGGTTTCCGAGGACTCGCTGAGAGGCTCGCTTTGCGATGCGTTCCACAAACTCGTCGTGGACAGATTCTTCAACGAACAGCCGGCTGCCTGCACAGCAACATTGTCCCTGATTGAAGAACAGACCGAACTCCGCACCGGCAATGGCCGCGTCCAGATCGGCGTCTGCAAAGACGATGTTAGGACTCTTGCCACCCAACTCAAACGTCAGACGCTTCAGAGTCTCTGACGCCTCTTTCATGATGATCTTGGCCGTCGTGCCTTCACCCGTAAAGGCGATTTTGTCGACTTGTGGATGTCGAACAAGTGCGGCACCAGCGGTTGGGCCATAGCCAGGCACGACGTTGATCACGCCTGGAGGAAAACCGGCTTCCAGAGCCAGTTCCGCGAGGCGAAGGCAGCTCAGCGGAGTCTGCTCGGCAGGCTTCATCACGATCGTGTTGCCGGTTGCGAGAGCCGGGCCCCATTTCCAGGCAACCATCAGAAGCGGAAAGTTCCACGGAATAATCTGACCGCAGACGCCGATCGGTTCACGACGCGTGTAACAGAAGTAATCGCCACGGACTGGAATCGTCTGACCATGAACCTTGTCTGCCCAGCCGGCATAGTATCGAAGACAGTCAATTGCCAGTGGAAGGTCGGCCGCTCGCGCGTCGCTGATCGGCTTTCCATTATCCAGAGTTTCCAGAGCAGCCAGTTCGTCGATATGAGATTCTGCGAGGTCCGCCAGACGATTCAGCAGGCGACCGCGATCACGAGCATCCATGCGAGACCATGGTCCCGTTTCGAATGCGGCACGAGCCGCATGGACCGCCAAATCCACATCCGCCGCATCGCCTTCTGCAACCTGGCAGATTACTTCTTCGGTTGCTGGATTCACGGTCGCAAACGTCTTGCCGCTCACGGATGGTCGAAACTCATCGCCAATCAGAATACCGGTCTGACGAATTCGAGGTGGCGTCACGGTGTTGGGTTCAAGTGTGGATGACATGGCTTCGCTCCTGCGTGGTGGACTGCCGTCAAAGAAACAAACAGAGGTGCAGGAGATTATGCCGCGACCCGAATCAAATTGCGACTCATTGCAGGGGCGCATTGACTGAGGGGTGCCGTTACGAATTCCGGTCGGTCCTGCCTGCCAGCCTCTGGGGGCGGCACATCACGATGATGGGAGGAGTGATTAGTGATTATTGGAGATTGAAAAATGCAAAATGAAAGGGACGTTACCACTTTGCATTCTTGACGTTCAATACGACCTTGAGTTGGGCGTGTTTGCAGGGTCGCCCTGCCGACTTGTGACGTGGGGCGGTACTACGGTTCGCCTGGCGGCGAAAGTCCTTTCCGGCAGAAAGGACCTACTTTGCCTGACAGATCACTCGGGGATCGAGATTTCTCTGATCCGGCGGACCTCGGTTCTGAAGCCACGATCATCGAGCTCAATAATGCGGTACCCTGGAGCTGCGGCAACGAACGTCGGTGTTGCTCCGGCACGACTGAACTGGATTCCCGTCGAAGGTGTCGTCACAACGCTGGCTGCTCCAACCATCGTCTCGGACGCATGATGCACATGGCCGCAGCAGATCAGTCGGACTCGAGGATCCTGGCAGCACCAGGCCTGAAGCTGCTCCTTGCCGTCGAGCCCGATCTTGTCCATCCACACACTTCCCATCAGCACTGGCGGATGGTGGAAGAACAGGGCGACAGATTCGACACCGGGCCGATTGGCGAGTTCTCTGGCCCACCGAATCTGGTCACGACTGATATGCCCCGCAACAGAACCCGGCACATGCGTATCCAGACCAATGCAACACCACGCACCGGCCTGAAAATGAAACTGAATCAGGTCCTGGTTTCTGCCGGAAAAACGTCCGCTGTAAACCTGCCGCATGACTCGCCGATCGTCATGATTTCCAGGGACTTGCCAAAGCCGATCGGACCACGGTTTCAGCAGCGAATCGACTGCGTCGTAGCTCGCAGGCAGCTCGTCATGAGTATGGTCGCCCGTGACAACGACATGATCAAAGTGCTCACCCGACTGTTTGATATGGCCCAGGACTCGCTCAAGAAAGTACCGAGTCGCCACGTTCTTCAATCGAGCCTCCGGGGCGGCCAGTAAATGCAGATCCGTGAGTTGCAGGATGCGAACACGCGTCATGAGTTTTTTCCGTTGCAGTTTTCGCGGAAGGGTGCGAGCCCTCCAGTGTTGAATAGACAAGCTTCCGGGTGTCACCGGAGGGCTTGCGCCCTTCCGCTAGGACCAGGGCGCGTTTCCGATTGCGGAATTGAGGATGAAAGCCAGGTGAATTCAGCCCCGAACCCGAAGACACTATGATCCGCGACATCCATGCGTCAATGGAGTCCGATGTTGAAACACGACAATGGTTCAACGCGGGAACTCTCGTCGGAACCATCGAAGCCGAAATTGAAATCAGAGTATGACAGATCGAACAGAGTTTTCCGAAATCAGCATCCTGATCCCGGGGTATTCGATCGAAGACTTGCCGACGGATCTGGCCGAAGACGATGCCGCCAGTCTGTTGAACGCCATCGCCTGCGCGTGGCATCCCCGGCTGTTGGCGCAGTCGTCATCTCTTCCCATGCTTCGACAGGCAGAATCGCTGTATGGGTTTCCTGGTCGCCGAGTCGTCCTGGTTCCTCAATGTGCGGAATCGTGGATGCCTCACGAATGGCGATCGGTCCTGCGCGAACAGGACCATGTCGTTCTGGACCGCTGCAATTCGCGTGAGCAATGGCTGGCTGCGATCGATGCTCAGGTCTCGCTTCCGCCCGGTGATGCCTCCACGGAAGATCCGGCACCGACCGCTGCTGAGCCGGCTCTGGCCGATCACTTTCTGGCTCTTGGCACTGTGATTGTGCAGCTTCAGCTTCTTAGTCGACGCCGACATCACTTTGTGGATCCTGACCAGTTTCTACTTCAGCGTGAAGCCACCGCGGCGGCCAAAGCGTCGCTGGCCGGCGATGAATCGCTCGTACGTGAACATCTCAAGACGTGCTTTGAACATTTGCGTGACATCCGTGAAAAGGTCTATCCGCAGAATTGCTATCTGATTGATCTGCTGGTGCCGGGCGAGATCGACACTGCGGAGAGCATCGCTAAGGCCGTGCAGGAATCTTCCTGCCTGAATCTGCTGATGTCCGGACTGGAACTGGAATCGCTGAAGAAGAAGGCACCCGACGCCGCCGAGCTTCTTCGCAAGCGGTGTGAAGAAGGCACACTCAACATTCTTGGCGGACACCACTCGGAGACTCGCACCAATCTGGGCTCCATGTCCGCCTTGATTTCCGACGTTGAACGATGTCGAGTTTCCATGGCGGTCGTTTTGCAGCAGACACCAAAACACTGGGCGCGGCGGCGATTCGGCATGACCGCGTCACTCCCGACGGTTCTCAGCTATCTTGGCTTCGAATCCGCTCTGCACGTCGCGCTGGATGATGGACTTTATCCGGATCGTGAACGAAGTCAGTTCGAGTGGCAGGCTCCGGACGGCTCGATGGTTGCAGCGGCGTCACGGATTCCTCTGGCAATTGACAGCAGTTCGGGATTTCAGAAGCTGGCAGACCGTTACAACGAAAGCATGCAGGACGATTCTGTCGCCGCGTTGTTTCTCGCGCGACTTCCGGAGGTGCGAACACCGTGGCTTCATGACCTGCAGGTTGCCACTTCGTACGCGCCGGTATTTGGCGAATTCGCAACGATGGAGACCTTGTGTTCTGTCGCTGACGGAGGTCGGATGACGGAACGGCCGAGCCACGCGGACTACCTGTCGCCCGCATTGATCCAGTCATCCGTGTTGAAAACCGAACCACCGGTTTCCGGGCCGGCGAGTCTGCGTCGACTTCAGCAGAGATTCGAAGCCGTTCGAACTATGGCTGCGATAACTCAGATTGTTCGCGGTGAAGTGCGCGAGGTGAGTCCGGTCAAACGACTTCGCGAACTGGATGCAGCGATCGCGGCTCTCGAGATGCAACAGGTGGACACCACCACCGCGGTGCCTGACAAGTTGCCAGCACTGGAGGCCGCAAGATCCGAGATTATCGACGGGCTCAATCAGCTGGAATCAGAACTGACGGCCATCTTTCGCAGCCGCATTCCTCAGCAGAAATCCGGCAGTCATTCTCTATTTCTGATTAATACGCTGCCGTTCGGAAGGCTTCATGAAGTCGTCTGGCCAAAAGGCTGGAAGCCACCTGCTGAAAACGCATTCACCGAGATTGCTCAGAATGATCATGGGCAGTTTCGACTGCTGGTGAAGATGCCTCCAGGAGGATTTGTGTGGCTGAAAGAAGCCGATGCCAGCGCGAAGGTCGTCGAGACGATTCAGCCGGATCGACGCGAGCCGCCGCTTGCCGAACCACTTCGCCTTCGGAATCGACACTTCGAAGTGGCATTCAGCGATCGAACGGGCGGCATCGAGTCCATCCATGTGCACAACCGCCGGGGTAATCGGCTCAGCCAGCTCGTTACGTTTCGGTATGAGCGAGAACAGATTGTTCGTCGCGAAGTTGCTGAAGGTGAAGAAGCTCCGGACGAAGAACTCAAGACGAATTATGCGATGACTCGTGTCATCGGCCACCGTGTGCTGGAGCAGGGGCTGGTCTTCACGGCGATGGAGACGACCACAGAGGTCCTGAGTCCTTCTGATTCTTCCGTGCTCGGTCGTGTCGTCCAGGTCACAAGAGTCGATCGTGTCCGTTCCCGAGTGGAGATCGAAGTGACTCTGGACCAGATTGCTGTGCCTCCTCGAGGCAACCCCTGGCTGACCGGCTGGTGCTGTCGGTTCGCATGGGACAACGAGATCGCCGCTGTCACTCGCAGTGTCCTTGGACAGGCCGCCGGGTTCCGGCTCGAACGAATTGAATCACCGGATTACGTTGAGATCAGTGATGCCGAGCAGCGCATGGTCATCGTGGGTGACGGTCGACCATGGCATCGTCGATCAGGTCCGCGTATGCTCGACAGTTTGCTGCTGGTGGAAGGCGAGACAGAACGAACGTTTCGATTTGTGGTCGACTTTGACCAGCCGTTCCCGCTTCGCAGCGCGGAAGAAATGCTGACGCCCGTCATTCAGCAGGATGCAACCGGCAGTGTGCCGACGACGTTGCCGTTCAGCTGGATCCTTGGGCTTTCATCGAAGAACGTACAACTTGTACGCAGCGAGTATTTTTCGCGAGCCCCGCAAACGTCCGATGAGTTGTCTCTGATCTTGAGTGAGACAGAAGGCCTTGAAACCAACTGCACTGTCCGAGTCGCCCGAAAACCGACAGCGGCTTTCGCTGTGAACGCGTCTCGAAGCAGTAAGATCGCCTTAAGTCTCACAGGAGACGGAGTTGTCGTGCCAATGTTGCCGTTTCAGTTGAAAGAAGTGCTGCTGGTGTTTTGATGATGGCGGATACGGCGCCGGAACAGAGCAGGACAGAACAGAGCTCTTTGTACGTATCTCGTGTCACGCGGAGCGTAGCGAAGTCGGAGGGAGTCGCTCGAACGAGGCGAGACGAAGATCCAGGTCATCTGACGAAGAATGCGCGACACAAAAGGCGACTCCCTCCCCCGAGCTTGCTGGCGCTCGCTCGACCCCTCCCTGACTTCGTCTGAGAGGGGAGCGATGGATATGGGTTCCTGGACATCTTGTTTGGCCCACGACGGTACTCAGCGTATGATGCGGTTCCCACCGTAAAGCCCGAACGCAGCGCATCATTCAGAGAGTGATGACTACGATGCCTGTTGAATCTTCCTGCGAGGCTCCGTCATGACTGATCTGACGCCCGAATCAAACTCCCAGCATCGTGATGGTCGTCGTCCATTTCTGACCGACGTGGGGCTTGGTTTCGGCGCTCTGGCCCTTGGGGCCATGCTGCAGGATTCGTCGAACGCGGAGGATGAGTCGCCGCAGGCTCACTTCACTCCGCGTGCGAAGTCTGTGATCTGGATTTTTCTTTCGGGCGGATACAGTCACGTTGAGACCTTCGATCCCAAGCCCGCGTTGAATCAGTATGCGGGCATGACGTACGACAAAACGCCGTTCGACAATCCAGCGAATTCGCCTCTGCATCGGAAACGTTTTCGTTCGGTTCCCGCGGAGGAAATCAATGTGCGGGACGTCTATCCCATCATCTATCCGATGCAGGTCGGGTGGAAGAAGCATGGGCAGGCCGGCATCGAGGTCACAGACTGGCTGCCTCACATGGCTCGGTGCGTCGATGACCTCTGCATCGTTCGAAACATGTGGACGACGGACAATGATCATGCGGCAGAGAATCAGATTCACACCGGTCGACATCGCCTGGATGAGACTCAGCCATCCATCGGATCCTGGGCTCATTATGGGCTCGGTTCCCTGAATGAGAACCTGCCAAGATTCGTTGTTCTTGGCGGTCCAACAAACACAACGACTCGCCCTTCGATCGACTCGTACTATCTCGGCCCTTCGCATTCGGGAGTGCCACTGGAGCTTGATCCGAAGAACCCGCTTCCGTTCGGGCAGAGAGTCAACGGGCAGACCGCGGAACAGCAGCGACTTGAGTACGAGCTGATTCGAGACCTCAATGAGAAATCTCTTGCAGCGTATCCTGGCGATAGAGAACTTCAGGCACGGATCAAAGCGTACGAGCTGGCATTTCGCATGCAATCTGCAGTGCCCGAAGCCGTTGATCTCAGCACGGAAACGGAGTCGATTCAGCAGATGTACGGGTTGAATCAGGACGCGACTAAAGTTGCCGGACAGCGTCTGCTGACAGCTCGCAGGCTGGTTGAACGAGGAGTCCGGTTTGTCCAGGTGTACCCATCAGGCTACGGTGTCTGGGATTCTCATCAGAAGCTGAAGGAGAATCATGAACGGCTCTGTGGCACCGTCGACCTTCCTGTCGCAGGCCTGATTCAGGACCTGAAACAACGTGGCCTTCTGGAAGAAACCATCGTTGTGTTCTGTACCGAATTTGGACGGACTCCAGGCCTTGAACAACGAGGTGGCGGCAAGGATGGACGCGACCATCATCCGAACGGGTTTTCCATCTGGCTCACTGGGGCAGGAATCCGTCGAGGTCTTGTGCACGGCGAAACCGATGAGCTTGGCTACAACGCTCTTGGTGATGGCCATTACGTGACCGACCTGCACGCGACCGTTCTGCACCTGCTGGGCGTCGACAATCGCAAACTGGAAATCCCAGGACGCCGTCGTCTGGATATCGATCATGGCAAGGTGATGCACGAGATTTTGACGTGAGGGGGTGTACTTGCGGATGCTTGTCCAAGTAGGTGCCGCTTGCCGAGCGGCACTTCGCGGCCTCGCCGCGACCAGCGACCCTGCAACTTGCCAAATCCTCCAAAGCCCAACGTATTGCTTTACGCCGAGAGGGCTTGACTGATGAACGTGCCAGAATCAAGGTTCGCCTGACGGCGAAAGTCCTTTCCGGCAGAAAGGACCTACAGTAGATGCCGCTTGCTGACGCTCGCTCGACCCCTCCCAAACGGAGTTTGGGTGGGGGGCGCGACGCTTGCGGTCTTCACATATTCTCGAGCAGTTCCCAACGCTCGAAGCAGTGGTTCAGCTGTTCCCCAACCTTCGCAAGTTCTGTGCTGACTTTGGCGATGTTCGCCTGGCCGGACTGATAGAAGCCGGGAGCTGCCATTTCCGCTTCAATCTGCTTCTGTCGCTTTTCCAGCTCGGCAATCTGCTCGGGCAGTTGTTCCAGTTCCCGCTGATCTTTGAAGCTCAGCTTTCTTGGCTTTGCCGTGGCAGCGGATGAGGCTGTTGATGAAGGTGACGCTGTGGCGACGGAACTCGGAGCGGTGTTGGAGTTCGCGCTTGCCGAGACACTTCCAGTAGGGGACGACCTTGCCGCCAGAAGGCGAGCATTCCGGACGCGAAACCAGTCGTCATATCCGCCATCGTACTCGCCCAGCATTCCTTCACCTTCGAACACCATTGTGCTCGTGACCACGTTGTTTAGAAACGCTCGGTCGTGGCTGACCAGCAGGACTGTTCCGGGAAACATCGGAAGCACATCTTCCAGAAGTTCCAACGTCTCTGCGTCCAGGTCGTTAGTGGGTTCGTCGAGTACCAGCAGGTTGGCGGGCTTCGACATCATCTTTGCCAGCAGCAGTCGATTGCGTTCGCCACCGCTTAAGAAACCGACCAGCGTGTGGGCTCGATCCGGCGAAAACAAAAAGTCCTGCAGGAATCCCATGATGTGACGCTTCTGGCCATTGATCATCAGGAAGTCGGTTCCGTCGCTGATGTTCTCTCGCGCCGTTTTTGTGTCATCCAGCTGGTTTCGAAGCTGGTCGAAATAAGCGATCTGAAGATTTGTTCCGAGCCGGACTTTGCCAGACGTTGGCTGAAGCTGTCCCAGCAAAATTCGGAGCAGCGTCGACTTACCAGCGCCGTTGGGACCAATGATCCCGATCTTGTCTCCTCGAAAGACCGTCGTGCTGAACTGACGAATCACCGTCTTGCTGCCAAAGTCATGCGACACATTCTCCAGCTGAGCCACCAGGGCGCCGGATCGTTCCGCTTCCTGAAGCTGCAGTTTGGCGGTGCCCAGCTTCTTTCGTCGCTGCTGTCGCTCTTCCCGCATCGCCTTCAGCGCGCGCACTCGACCTTCGTTGCGAGTCCGGCGAGCCTTGATGCCCTGGCGAATCCAGACTTCTTCTTCCGCCAGCTTCTTGTCGAACTGAGCCTGCTCAACCGCTTCCGCGGCCAGCAAAGCATCCCGTCGTTTCAGGAAAGTCTGATAGTCGCACGTCCAGTCGAAGATTCGGCCACGATCCACTTCGACGATGCGATTCGCCATTTCCTGCAGGAAGACTCGGTCGTGCGTCACGAAGATCAGCGTGCCGTCAAACCGCGACAGAAAGTCCTGAAGCCATAGAATTGATTCGATGTCCAGGTGGTTTGTTGGTTCGTCCAGCAGCAGGATGTCAGGCTTGCGAATCATCGCCGCCGCCAGGAGGACTCGACGCTTCATTCCCGCTGACAGCGAGGCAAACAGGACATCCGGAGGAAGCTGCATTTCGACCAGCAGATCTTCCAGACGATCGGCAGCATCCCAGGCTTCCGCATCGGCCAGTGCGTGGCTGGCGTTCTCGTAGGCCTTATGTTCTGCGTCGGTCAGCGTTTCGCCATGATGAAGTTTGTGCCCAATCGCGCGATACGCGGCGACGGATGGCCCCAGCTGTCCGAAGCCCTCGGCGGCCACTTCAAACGCGGACCGATCGCCGCCCTGCGGGACTTCCTGATCGAGCCGAGCGACGACGGCTTCTGCCTGCAGGTCGACGAGTCCGTCATCCGGCTTCAGGAGCCCAGCGATCAGTTTCATCAACGTGGATTTGCCGGCTCCGTTTCTTCCCACCAGACCAATTTTCTCACCACGGTCGACGATGAGGTTGATGTTCTCCAGGAGATTCGGCTTCGAATACGTGAACGTCAGATTCTTCAGAGCGAGCAGAGGCATGAATGAATTTCGTGAAATCGTTACAAACAAATATCCGGATCCCGGTGGGGGATCGAAACACAAACGGAACAGCTGAGAGTTTCAGCTGTTCCGCAGAAGCTCGGGTTGGAAGTAGTGGATCTTGCTAAAGATCCCCCGGTTCGCCCCCCGTTCGCCGCACCGTTCGCAAGCCCCGGCCAAATCGTTGTTCGAGAGGGGCGAGGAATCGCCGGCTGGTTTAGAAGCGAACGAACGGTCGGTCGTGAAAACTACTTCAGTTCCATCACTTCAACTTTGCGAATGTCAACTCGGCTACCCGGGTCGTGCTGCTGAAACGCGAAGTGGCCTTCCTTGAAGGTCTGTTCGAAGTCGAGGAATTCGTACAGTTCGTTGCCGTCAACAGTGATCTTGATACGAGTCACCTTGCGGCCACGCCAAACGTCGTCGCGAACTTCGATGTCGTAAGTGAACCAGGTATCAGGTTCCACCAGTCGCTTGTAGACATGGTTCATTCCGTACAGAGACCCCGTACGAATTGGGTCGGTATGAGTGCTGTCGATCTGTGCTTCATAGCCGTCGGTGAAGCCTGGCTTTCGAGTCGTGCGGAAGTAGCAACCGGAGTTGCCCTTGTCGTTGATTCGAATTTCCGCGCGGTAACGAAAGTTCTTGTAAGGACCTTTGGTGCAAACCAGCATCGAGGGATCACCGGTGCCGTGAATCGCGCCGTCCTTCACTTCCCACTTGCTCTTTTCCGGATTGCCGACCTGCTCCCAGCCGTCCAGGGACTTGCCGTCGAACAGAGAAACCCACTCGCCGTCAGCAGCAAATGCCGCCCCGGCTGACGTCAGCACAGCCAGCGTGAAGGCTGCAACTCGGTGCCAAACAGATCGAACTACCATTGTCAGGACCTTTCCGTGATGGAAAACACTATGAAAAACTAACCGCAGAGAGTCCCACTTCGAGACATCATTTCGGACATCGATTCTGGCATCGCTTCATCGCGAAAATCGATCCGCGTTTTAACGAGCCCGACGTCGCTGAATCTCTCCACAGCAATTCGGGGCGGTAGTTTAGTGAATACCCGAAAAACGAGTAGCGAACGGCCCAATCGGATGTCCCACGGCCGAAATTCATCACTCTTTTGACCGGACAGACGGCATCAAAGCTGCAGAGATCTCCTTCACCAAAATCGCTTCATCAACCTTCAAAAGGCGATGAGCGTAGTCCGCAGCTTCACCAAGCCATCGAACAAAACGAGGATTCTCACCGGCAAAGATGACGCTGTAACATCCTCCCATGACCATGCCAAAGGCCCTGGTCTGGAAGCCGCTGAGATCGAAGTAGTCACCACCCACCTGAACGGCCAAAACGAACTTCTCCGCGGTGGACTTCAGTCTCGTTGATAAGTCCAGGGAATGCCGACACTTCTGCCATGTTCTCAATGCCTCCATCGCGTCCTTCGCCAGGCGGTTCACAGCGTCGTTCGAGTCCAAGTTGGAACCATAGGCCGCGAACGCCAGTTCCGCGACAGAACACGCCGCATCCTCCGAAGCCGCACGATCCAGCAGCTTCATGGCAGCTCGCCAATGCCTGTCGCCACCACGTAACATGGACTGGAGAGAAAACTTAGCCAGCGCCGCGGCCCCAAGTGCCGCCCGAGACGCCTCGTCGCCAAGATAAGCAGCGAGATGGAGAGAAGACGGAAAGATCTTTTGCGGATCAGTCATTGCGGGAATCTGACAGTAACTGTGGCAATTGCTTTCTGATCGGCGAAGTTACTTATCTGCTTCGAGCTTCAGTCTAATGGTGATGGACTTCGTTTCGTTGGGAGGGCACGAGTATTCAAGCATGCCACATTGGCCGTGTTGGTTGCGAAATGCATGGACGCAAGCCCGATTTTCCAGGAACCCGGATAAGTTGTGCCCAGGACTTCCGTCCAGAAAGAACTCGTCACGAGCGTACTCGGGCCACCGATCGATCAACTCATGAACTTCGGCAACGGTCAAGTCTTCATAGTCTGCAAGATCAATTGGAACAGCGTTGAAATGGACTCCGATCAGGCACAGGACATCAAATGGAACAGGCTCACGAGAATCGTCGCTCGCCCTAATCGGTTGGATCGTGCATTGCCTTGTCAATAGGTCGATTTCACTGTTCGTCACCCAGGCAGATGTGGCGTTAATGCTCGTGCCCGAAAGGAGTTTCTCGGGAATTTCGACAACGGAATTGTCCCGAAAGCGAAAACCAGCGCGCCGTCCTGTCTCGACATTGTCCAGGGTGATTTTCTGCTCATCGAGCCAATGTGTTTCACCGCGTTGAGTCGATCGTTGAGTCTCGGAAGCTACGACCTCGGGTTGTGAATCATCGTGCGTGACCCAGAGTCGGTAGCGAATCACGCAGAAATCTTTGTTGGACCTCGCCGGAAATTGCAGAATTCCCCGCGATCCTGCCAGGGTGTTGAATAAGTACGTCGTCTCAGTCGGCTTTCTTGACTCTTCCCACCAGCTCTGACTCAAACTCAACGACTGGAAATTCAGTCGCTCAACTCCAAGGGGAATGGATTTCCCCTGAGAGATTTCGTCGTCGATTGTGTTCCAGCGATCATTGTCGATTTGCCAGATATGCAGTCCATTTCCGCGAATCCGTTCTGCCGACGCAATCCCATCAATTCCATTCACGGAGTACCATTGGTGAGTGACAACTCCGGCGTCTCCGGATGGAAAGTACTTGATGCCTTCTCGGAGTTCGAACAGTTTGCCATGGTCAAGATCGATACAGCATTGACACGTATATTGCGACCGGACGTCCAACTTAGCTTCCAGGATGGGGCCGAGTCGGATTGCCGGTCCACTGGGAAATAGCGGGCCGAACTTGTTTCTGCCGGCTCGTTCGATGGGGTCTTCGTTTGAGTCAAATGTAGAGCCCGACGATGACTCAATGATCGATGCGTCGGCAAGTACTTCATTCTGATGCTCGTCCCACCACGCTTGCCATTGGCTTTGCAATTCACCAAACAGGCGGGACGCCTCCTGATCGTGATCAGGTCGCTCGCTTCGCAACACTCTCCGTCGCTCTTCCTGCTTCATCAGTTCTGCAGACGAGTGTCTCGTGAGAGATTCCAGCGTAGCAAAGAGTTCGTTATCGGCTGAGCGAACAGTGATTGTCTTGCCACTGTCATTTTGTGGATCGAGATCGTGAACGCTCAGGAACTGAGCCAGTGACTCATCCGCTAATCGCACTGAAGAACCGGCTCCAAAGTGCTGGTAGCTTTCCGGAATCGCGCGAATCAGCGATGGGACGCAGGATGGATCATCAATCGCCCTCAACGTGAACGCGTAGAGCCTCAATGCTTCTGGTCGGTTTGGACGATCGAGTTCCTTCGAAATCTCAGGTACCGCCGGCTTCCCGATGCGAATCAGGTTTCTCATGGCACCTGCCCACTGTTCGACTCGATTAGTGCGAGCATGCCGAAGGATGTAGATGTTCTCCCGAATCATTTGCGATCCGAGATCTTTCTCCCCATTCTGTAGTTCGTCTCGGGAAGTCCAGACATTCTGAATCTGACAGCAAGCTGACGCCCATGTTTCCGGTGCCGTCTGCACGAGGAAAAAAGCAATGAAGATCAGTGGTGAGTTTCTTTGCATGGGCGCAGCACTTTCCGAAATATGACCGATCTGCGGGTGACGACTATCTCAAGCGACGGTGTGCCTCCGCGGAGTGAGTCGGGCTTGTCAACAGGCCATCACGGCTGCAGGTACGCCTTGATCCCGTCAAGCACCATTTGAACGGACATCATGACGAGCAGCATCCCCATCAGTCGTTCCATCGCTCTTGATCCTCGAACACCAAGGAACGCATAGATGGCGGGTGACATGGCCAGGATGATCGTCGAAAGTCCACAGGCGATCATGACGGAAGTCGCGACCATGCTTCGGTCGTATTTCTGTGCCAGCAACAGAATCAGGGAAATTGTGCTGGGGCCGGCAATCAGGGGAATGGCGATCGGCACGATGACCGGATCTGCAGTGTCCTCTTCATCCATCAGCTTTCTTCCGGGAAAGATCATTCCCATCGAAATCATGAAGAGCACAATGCCGCCGGCGATCCCCAGCGAAAATGTCTTCAGCCCCAGAGCCTGCATGACCGGCCCGCCGGCAAAGACAGCGAGCTGCAGGATCAACAGGGCAACGACGCTTTCACGGATCATGATTCTTCGACGCTGCGAAGGCGTATAGTCCTTCAACAGGGAGTTGATCATGACCAGGTTGCCGAACGGATCGAGCACAATAAACAGAAGCAATACAGTCTGCAGCATGGAAACCTCAGGGACAGTCCGACGAAAGTCCAGGCATGATACCCGCAGACTTCGTTTCCCCCAAGTTCCGCTCAGAGTCGATCTCGTTTTGCGTTACAGAGCCTAAGAAAGAGCCCAGTCGCGCAGCCGCCTCCATCGGAGGATCAGAACACTGCGATAGCCGGTCTTCAGGATACTAATGCAGACCGCGACGACAAAACTGACTCCGGCGAACACGACGGGCCTAATGCCTCCCGCCAATTGTGCTCGTGAAAGCGAAACCGGCAGAACGAGCGAACCGATTGCCAGTCCTGCACACAGCAACACGAAAGAGTGTTTCTGGAAGCGATTATCGTGGAGCAGCTTGCCAATTGAAAACTCGCCGAGCGTCAGCATCAATGCGTAGACCAGCCACGCTGCTGTAACCTGAGTCCCTTTGGCCAGGGTCAAAGACCCCAGCAGAATCGTTGCCGTAAAACAGAGGGGCGCGAGTGATCTCAGGAACTGCGCAAAGTCATCGGAAAGTCGATAGGCGGCGATCAGCAGTGCGACCAGCATCAGATGGATCACAAGAAACCACTTCACTCCGGATGGCAGATCTCCGTTCATCACCTTCAGAATCAACAGGGTACTGCACCCAAACGACATCATCAGCCGCAATGAAGATCGCAATGTCCATCCCCGAACTCCCTGAATCAACGCGAGAGGCAGCAGCGGCCAGGCCTGGAAGTCCGTGTCGCGAAAGCTCCAGAACGGATCGGCGTACGTCTTCGGAGTAATCACCGTAGCCAGCATCAGGCACAGCAGCACTCCGGTTTCACTGCCCTGCACTCTTCGCAGAAACCCCACTCCGTAGAACACGAACAACACGCAAAGGGCAACGAAGACAGGTGACCCCGCGACGCTGACAAACTCTGAGACGAAGAGTCTGTAGGTGGGAAGGTGATTCCATGGCACCGTCCAGGGGCAGGCCGCAATCAACAGGAATGGTGCAAGACCATAAGACAGCCGCCGAAGGTCGTCGTTTCGCTCCGTCAGCGCGATCTCAAGCAAAAGTGTCAGCAGGCAGAAACCCAGCGGGACAAGAAAGTAAATTCCGAACGATGTGTCCCAGTAAGACGCAATGAGATTCGTTGGATCGAAGGCCATGGTCAATGAGTAGGCTCGAAAGACAACCGTGCCCACAAGAAAGACGATGCCGGTCCACGGAAACCAGGGCCATCCCCACGGCGTCCCGTTCTTCGCGACAGACGATTTTCCCCGACGGATCGCCGGAAGGAGTCCAAGGAACGCGACTGATGCCACAGTCGGAAACGCGAAAATCAACCAGCGGATTTGTTCGCGCGATTGACCATTCCATTCCGGAAGCAGGAGTAGCGGCCATATGAAGAACAGAGTCAGCACGCTGTAAATCGGCAGCCGCCATGCTGCGGCCAATCGAACTCGAAGCCCTGCAATCAACAGCTCCATCAGCATCAGCAAAAAGCCAAGTCCCGCAGCAAACATCAGGATCACCATGCCGCTTCGACCCGACTGACTGGCCTGTGTCAGCAATTCATCAAAGCTCACAGAAATGGCCGGGAACATCAGCAGCACGATCAGAATCAGAGAACGTATGTCTTCCCAGACGCTGCCAAAAGATGGCCTGCTTGTCATTTCTTCTTCGACGTTTTCGGAACTGAGGCCTGAGCTCGCGCCGCTGCCGCCTTTGAGGTGTCTTGCAGCACGTGCTTCCAGCTGAACAATCACGATGGCGGTCGCGGCCATCAGAAACGTGACGCCGCAAAGAGAAGCCATCAGCCCCCACGGTTCCATGTAGCCGACAGATCCCTGAGCAAAGAGGATCGAATTGTCACCGACTCGAAACAGTAACTTCAATCCCCACACGAACAGCGCGGCACTGATGACGTAGAAAGGGTTATGAGTAAACAGGAATCGAGCCGCAAACCTGGAAAAGTCTGCAATCGGGTTGTCTGACGCACTGTCTGCCGCACTGCCTGTAATCGACGGTTGATTTTCGCCTTGCCGATCGCCGGGCGGCTCAGGGTTTTCTGAAAGGATAGAAGAACCCGGAAGTTCATTCGCACTTTGACCATCGACATCCTGTTCATCGGGATTCATGGGCCGACTCCTCAGACAGAGCTGGAGATCTACTCTTCGTCATACGCAAACGTCGAACGTACGTTGTGGAAACGAAGACAGCGAATTAGGAATGGACAACGAGTCGATACGATGCTTTCGATTGGGGTTGGGTTCGCCGGGAAACAGTGTGTCCAGTGTTCAATTTGTTTGGTGCTGCGTGACCGGAGGGCTCGCGCCCTTCCGCTATTTTTCGATTGCCAACGTCTAACCAAAGGAGTTGTCGTACCCACTAAACTGTCTACGAATTTTCTGACATGGATTTTCTTCGCAGAACAATGTCAGTCCAGGCGGATGATTCAGCGGATTTCGCATCAGAAACGTTTCAGAAGCCACAGTTGTGTAATGAAGTTCGCCCATTCCAGCAGAGTAGATGTCTGGCGAAATTCTGCTGGCAACGGTGACATCCAGCAGCGAAACTGCGATATTCGCGAGATCGGGGCGGGGCGAGTTGGCTAACTGCGGGCAGTTCGTCGGCACCGAATGGAGTGTTTCTGATGAAGCTGGAATTCTGCAGATGTTTGGGCAGTGAATTGAAGCGAACGAAAACACGCTTTGCATTGACTGCATCAACCACACTTCACTGGGGGGCGGCCGTTGTTGCCATGCTTGTGCTCCACGGGGTGGCGATGGCACTGCAGTCGAGTGACACCCAGGAGCACCTGGAGTACTTCGAGAAGTCTGTTCGACCAATTCTGGTGCAGCGTTGTGTGAAATGCCACTCGACGGACGGCGCGGCGACGCATGGGGAATTGAACCTGGAGTCTTCTGACGGAATTGGAGTTGGCGGCAGTCGCGGGGCCCTGTTTGATGGAGAAATGCCTGACAAAAGTCTGCTTCTTCAGGCCGTGGAATACCGTAACACGCAGCTTCAAATGCCGCCTGATGGCAAGTTGCCTGAATCCGAGTTGCAGGTTCTTCGGCAGTGGATTCACTCGGGAGCCCAGACTCCGACATACACCGCGCCGCCTCGCAAAGCGACGGAATCGATTGACTACAGGGCCGCACAGGGGCATTGGGCTTTTCGGCCTGTGGCCGAGATTCCTGTGCCGGATGTTCCCCAGGATTCTCCTTCTCACTGGTCACGCAATCCCATTGATGCGTTCGTTCTTCACAAGCTGAAGGAGAATCATCTGACGCCGTCCGCTCCAGCCGAACCAAATGTGCTGCTGCGAAGGCTCTCCTTTGACCTCGTCGGTTTGCCGCCTCGTCCTGAGGAAATAAATCAGCTGGCTGCCGATGGGATTGAGTCCGCCGTCGACCGACTTCTGAGTTCTCCTCATTTTGGCGAGCGATGGGCGCGCAACTGGCTGGATCTGGCACGATACTCCGAGTTCACTCCGGAATGGCAGAGTCCTACGGATCGAGGCTGGATGTATCGTGACTGGGTCGTGCATGCGCTCAATTCGAACATGCCTTATGATCGCTTTGTCAAACTGCAGCTGGCTGCTGATCTGATGCCTGACGCGGATCCAAAGGAGCTCGCCGCATTGGGCTTCATTGGACTCAGTCCGACCTATTGGAAGGAACTTCGACTGGCCCCAAATGTCATCGAACAGATTGTGGCCGATGAATGGGATGAACGCATTGATGCCGTTTCCCGAACTTTCCTCGCGATGACGGTGAGCTGTGCACGGTGCCATGATCACAAGTTTGATCCCATCTCGATGGAAGACTATTACGGTCTGGCCGGCGTCTTTGCGAGCTGTCAGCTGGATGAACGCCCGCTGCTGGCCAAGGCGGAATCCGACAAGGTCCGGGAGGCTCGTACGAAGCTGAAGGCTCTTGAAGCCAAATTGAAGGACATCAAAGACGCGACCTCGGCAGACGCCGAAACAACCAGGCAGGAGATCGCAAAGCTCAGGGTCGAGACACCGAACGTTGATGTTCCGTTTGCTCATGTGCTGAAGGAATCAGCGATCTACGTTTTGCCAGAAGGTGATGAGCTCACGAAGCTGGATTATCGGGACGGCGTGGCTCGCGATCTTCCGATCTTTCGCCGCGGCAATCCGGCCAACCAGGGCAGCGTTGTTCCCCGAAGGTTTCTTCGCATCTTCCGTCCGGATGCGCCAACGGCGTTGAACGAGGGAAGTGGTCGTCGGCAACTTGCGGAAGCACTGTTTTCCGATGCCTCTCCTTTGATGGCTCGAGTCATCGTGAACCGGATTTGGGACCAGCACTTTGGTTACGGTCTCGTGCGAACTCCGAGCGACTTTGGTTCACAGGGCGACACGCCTTCGCATCCGGAACTGCTCGAATACCTGAGTGCCGAGCTGATTCGGCACAACTGGGACTTGAAATGGCTGCATCGTTTGATTGTCACATCGGCAACGTATGCACAATCTTCCGAACAGCGAGACGACATGTTCGCCGTTGATCCGGAAAATCGCTTTCTCTGGCGCATGAATCGGAAGCGTCTGGACTTCGAGATGTGGCGCGATGCGGTGCTGGCCGCTGATGGTTCGCTGGATGTGACGATGGGCGGGCCTGCGAAGCCTGTGGATGATGATCAGAACCTGCGCCGAACGTTGTATGTGATCGTCGCGCGAGAAGAGCTGCATCCGATTTTGAGGATGCATGACTTTCCCGAAGCCAGCTCGCACAGTCCTCGCCGTGAACCCACGACAACACCACTGCAGCAGTTGTTTATGCTGAATTCACAGTGGATGGAATCTCATTCGGCAAGACTGGCGGAGCAGTTGAGTTCTCTGGATCGAAGACAGGGAATCGATCGCGCCTATAGTCTGTTGTATGCTCGCCATCCCGACGAACAGGAGATCGCTGTCGGATTGGAGTTTCTAGCCGCTGGGGACATCCCGGGCGGGGACAGTTCCAGTCCCGAGTCGGTGAGCAAACGCTGGGCTGACTATGTCCAGGCACTTTTGAGTTTGAACGAGTTTCACTATCTGGAGTAGCTGTCGAACATGGTTCGGATTGATCGAATCTACACGCGGTCAGGGGATGAAGGACAGACAAGCCTGGGGAATGGACAGAGAGTCTCCAAGCTGAGCGCGAGGATTGTTGCAGGTGGGTCGGTCGATGAAACCAATTGTACGATTGGTGTTGCCGCTGCTGCGACGGGGGCTGATGAGATTCGCAATCTGCTGTATTCGCTTCAGCAGTTTCTCTTCGATCTCGGCGCTGACTTGTGCGTGCCACTGCCTGCGGAAGGTGAAGACGATCTGCTGAAGAAGCGCGTAACTGCGGAGCATGTTCTGCATCTTGAGCGAACGATTGATTCGATGACGGAACGACTTCAGCCGCTTCGCAGCTTTATCCTGCCCGGCGGAAATCCCGCAGCTGCAGCCTTACACCTGGCCCGAGCTGTCTGCAGGCGAGCGGAACTGGATGTGCTGCGACTGGCAGAATCGGAGCCGCTGAATCAGAACGTGCTCGTCGCCCTGAACAGACTTTCGGACCTGCTGTTTGTGCTTGCTCGTGTCAGCAACAATGACGGCCGGAATGATGTGCTCTGGGATCCAAATCGCGCGTAAGACGTTCATTAGCAGCTGTGCAATGCCGCCCATCGAAGGATCGGCGGCTTCATGGCAATTCCTTACTCTGCCGGTCCCTGCAGCGTGCATTCCAGAGACGAATGGCAACGTGAAGGGTGGCGAGTCGTGAGACTCAATTCTCTAAACCGTCGTTCGTAGCATCTTGCGTTTATCAAATTCCCTCCCGCGCACAAAGTCGCGGGAGGGGTCGAACGAGCGCCAGCGATGTTCGGGGGAGCGCCCCGTTCCTACGGCTGCTTGATGTCGTAGCAGCAGATGATTTCCTGGTCTCGCAGATAGAGCTTTCCGTTGCAGATCACCGGATGCGTCCAGATGCGTCCCTGAGGATTTCGCTGAGTCGTCTGCGGATCGAGACGGAAGCGGCTGACTTCTTTGTAACCTGCAGGAGAGGCTTCCACGAGGAAACAGTCGCCGGACCCTTCTTCGAGGCAGTAGAGCATTCCATCGGCGAAGGCGACGGCCCCCTTGCTGTTGTCCTTCTTGTCATCGCTCCATACCTGTTCGCCGGTCTCCAGCTTCTGGCAGACGATGCCTGTTTTGTCGCTGTGTCCGTAAACGTGTCCCTGATACAGCAGAGCACCGCCGTGGTGATTCTTCATCACCTTGTTCTCATACAGTTTCTCAACGACGTTGTCGGCTGTGATGTTCACGGCCATGCAACCTGCTCCGTATCCAGCAGTGACGTACACAACTCCTTCGTTGTAGATCGGAGTTGGAATTACGGCGACACGACCTGGGAAGTCATGCTGCCACAGCAGCTTGCCGTTTTCGTCGAGTCCAAACACCTTGTTTGCCGTCAGCTGGATGTACTGCTTCTTGCCGAAGTGATTCACCACGATAATGGAAGAGTAGTGAGCCATCTCGGTCATCTCGGTGGACTGCCAGACCTTCTCGCCCGTTTTCAGATTGAAGCAGGCTACGGTTCCGAGTGAACCGCCAGGCGTCACCAGGACCTTGTCCCCGTCGATCAAAGCAGATTCACAGTATCCCCAGGCAGGGGTCTGACCGCCGAGATCACCCATGCTGGTGCGCCAGGCTTCCGAGCCGTCCTTCGTGTTGATGCAAATGACGTCGCCTTTGCCACTGATCCCAACAGCCAGCGAACCATCAGCGGAGATCGATGGAGTACAGCGAGGACCGCCGCCCCAGCCGTTTTCCAGGAACTTGCCAACGTTTGTCTGCCAGACTTTCTTTCCGTCTTCGACGTTGATGGCAATCATGAACTCATTGGATTCCGGAGTCGAACCGTCGGCACCCATGGTGTAGAGGATGTTTCCAACGATCGCAAAGCCGGAATATCCAAGGCCTGCGTCCTTTGAATCCCACAGCTTCTTTGGACCACCTTCAGGCCACGCTTTCAGCAGGCCTGTTTCGGTCGAGATATCATCGCGATTTGCACCTCGCCACGTCGGCCAGTCACCTGCAGTCGCAGAAACCAATGAAGCACACAACACCAACACTGCTAGAGCAAATTTCCGTAGCGCCATTTCACACCCTGAACCAGCAAATCGAGAATTCGTTCGGGAGGACACTGTGTACTCCCGCTGCTCGCCGCCGGAAAGATAGCAGATCGGCCCGGCGTTGTCCTCCGACGACAGACTCGCTGACACCGTGTCTCGGTGGTGGCTGACAACACTCGTGCGCCGCCACATCCCCATGAGCCTGAGGCGCTAGCCGACCTGTCCTAAAACACCTGAAGCGAAGTGAGTCAATCCTGTGATTCGACTACGACTCCCCACCAAGTCGCACGCCAATCAGATTCGATATGTTTGTCAGGCCGAAATGAACGAAAAGAGTCAGTGAGATTTTTCTGTCTTCATGTTCGTTTCTTTCGCCCCATCATCGGGTTCCCGGAGGTGCTTTCCTTTCGCGAGCAGTATGTGTCCGTTTCACGGAATGCTCTTCCCAAACTCTCGCACATCTTGCGCTCGTATGCTGAGATCTCACTCCGTGCCAGTGTTTCAAAAGGTGTCGCAACAATTATTGAATCCGCGGATGCAATCACGATACGATTCGGACGCTCGAAACATCACACTTCTCAGAATAATGCTGAATGAAGAGTCCTCTGGACAGTCATCCCTATGAGCGTGATTCTCGGTCTCGTGAAATCGAACTGGGGCTGGCGGACGGTGCGTTTGTTTTTGTTCAGGTCGAATATGGAGCTATCTTTGTCGTGCCAGATGGCCCGCACATGCATCCCAAAGTCCTGGGCAATGCACAACCCGCGATGTACGCCGGTGATTTGACAATCGATCGTGGCAGGATCCGGGATCTCACAAATCTATCCGGGACGTTTCGGTTTTCCGATTCTGAAGGGCTGCTGGCGGTTGCACGAGCATTGGAGTTGAAGGGCTTTTGTATCATGTCGGGAGCCGTCAGGCTCTTTTCTCATGTCGACTCCAGCAGACCCGTGGTGTTACGATAGTTTCGGGAGGTACTGAATGAGAATCGTGATTTTGGAAGACAACATGGATCGTCGAGCAGCCATGACTGATGTGCTCGAAGATCTTTTTCCAGGGGCTGCTGTCGAGTACTTCGCGGTCGCACGGACGATGATTGAACACCTTGATTCGACCGGGCTTTTTGACATCGCGCTGATTTCGCTCGACAATGATCTCGATATGGTAGCTTCGCATGACGGTCGCATGGCTGATGCGGGTGACGGGATCGAGGTAGCAGAATGGCTGGTCACCAGGCCTGCGGTCGTACCGGTCCTTGTACACACAACAAACTCAGAAGCCGGGCACAAAATTGAGGAACTGTTGGGATCAAACGGCTGGACATATTCTCGTGTCGTTCCCTATGGCGGTGAAACATGGATCTCAGAAGTCTGGAGATCCACAGTTCGCACCCTGATCGTCGCTCATTCTCCAGATACGTCGGTGTCATCAGTTGGTGTGACGGTCCTCAAGCACGGGATACAGGAAGGACTGCAACTTGAAGTGATGCTTGAAGGCATTCTTCGGGTTGTCGCAGCGCATTCGCGTGGAGGCGAAGAGTTCAGCTTTGAACTGGCATACCTCAGCGACACCGACGTGTTGTCTTCGCTCGTCAGTGTCGGAAAGCCGATGCTGGCCGAGATTGGGCCTGGCGCGACAGCTGAAGCTCTCGAATTGTCTCAGTGTTGTCTCGGAATAGGCCCGGTCGCAGCGGATAGTGAAACTTTGGAACCAATCCTTCGTCAGCTTCTCAAGAGAATTGGAATCAAGGAAATCCAATTCGATGTCGTTCAGCCCAAACATGGACATCAGGCTGTCTTGTTGTCTGGAAATCGAAGCAGCCAGTTGGATCTCAGCAGCCCCAAAGTTCAGGCCGATATCCGAGCCGTGAAATCACTACTGGAACTCGCCCTGTTGATTGAACTCAGAGGCCCCCGGAAAGACATTGACGTTAATCAGCAATCGGGGATATGGTCCCCATGAATTCGTGCTCAAGGATGAGAATTAGGTATGCAAAAGAAACCTAGTGTCAGATCTTCACCCCCACCGGACTTCGCTGCAATGAAGCGATTCGGAAGTTGGTGGGAGAATTACCGCCAGCAACAATCCGGAACAACGGCGGAGAGCGAACGGCGGCCAAAGGCTGCTTGACCGGAATCGTTCAACCAATATTGGTTGCATATCGTTAATGCTGAATACCGATTCGCATTCCAATCCATTGGTCCGGCTGACGCCCAATGGCCCGAGTGTTGTTGCAAGCCCTCCAGCGAAATGTGGGAGACTACTTCATCGACACCGGACGGCTTGCGCCGTTCCGCTACAACGCCTGGGATTCGGCTGGCGCCTCGGGCTCAGGACGGTTTACCAGTGCTCAACGGGGCCGTTGGGGACTTTGATGAGGGCGGTGGGAATAGCGCATTGACGCTCGCCGTGACGCTGGCGGATCTCGGTGACGATCTGGTCGAATTCCTGATAGTTTTCGAAGCGACGGAGCCGGTCTTCGAGGTCTTCCGGGATGCCGAGTCTGGCTCCGTACCAGGCGGCGAACTTACGAAACTGAAAGCATGCGTGGTCGTCGTGCTGTTCTGTCATCAGATAGAAGTGCTGTGACAGAAAATCGATCTGTTCGTCGGGGCTCGGTTCGGGCATTGCCTGATTGTTGGCAGCGAAATACTGCAGACGACGAAAGATCCAGGGATCCAGCATCGCTCCTCGACCAATCGCCACGGCAGAGCATCCAGTGTCATGGAACATGCTGATCGCATCATCAACCGTTCGGACATCTCCGTTTGCAATGATCGGCATCTGTCGAACGGCATCAACGACGGCTCGGATCCCTTCGCGGTTGACGCCGCCATGAAAACCCTGAGCGCGAGTTCGTCCATGAATGGTCACGGCGACCACGCCGACGTCTTCCATCGCCGCGGCGATTGCGGGAGCAGTCAGTCGGGCGGAATCCCAGCCGAGCCGCATCTTGACGCTGACGGGAAGACGCACGGACTTCACGACGTGTTCCGCCATCTGGACGGCTCCGTCGGTGTCACACATCAGCCGAGCACCACCGCCAGCGCCGTTGACCTTAGCCATCGGACAGCCCATGTTGAGATCAATGGCTTCGTAGCCGCGGTCTTCGAGCCATTTGGCGGCTCGAATAATGTCGTTCGTGTTCCCACTGAAAAGCTGGACCGTTAGCGGCCGGTCTTCCGGAGTTGTTGCAACAAGCTCCAGAGACTTTGGCCGCTCTGACCACAGCATCGTTGCCTGAACCAGATCGGTGGTCGCAAGTCCCAGCCCCTGAAGTCTCCGAAGAGCCACTCGAAAAGCAAGATGCGTGTAACCCGCCAAAGGAGCGAGAAAGAAACGAGACTGCAATTGGCGACCGCCAAGACAAATGGGCGTGCGCCAACGCTCTTCGTGTTCATCACACGAAGGAGAAGCAGCCTCATTGTTTTGAACGGTTGTCATGATCGTCGCTAAACCAGTGCACGTGATCGGGCAGACCACGAACAGAAAACACCTCACACCTTGCGCGGCTGCGGAAGGCTGATGGCGGCCTGAAGGACCTTAAGCTGAATGTTAATCTTCAGGCCGTTACATCGATCCTGAATGATCTCCACCATGCGATTGTAGAGCAGCGAAGAATTCTCCTGAGCATAGTAGCCCGTGATCACAGCGATGAGTCCCAGCAGGTCGCTGCACACACCAAGGTAGGCCACGTTTTGTGATCGTTCTTCCGGAGTCCCATGGATTACATCCCGAGAACTCTGGTGCATACTGATCAAGCTCACCATCGTGTTCAGTTCGTTGAAGTGTCGTCGATAGGCAACGACATCCAGTCCCAGAAGTGCGAGGAATGCGAGGCCGATGTAGACTACGATTCCAAAGGTCGCTTCGACTCCCTGAACCACTTCCGTAGCCGTGCTCAGCGACGGCGACGTTCCGTTCAGTGATCGATTGGACGCTTCCTGAATCTCATCCGCCAGTCCAAGTTGCGCGGGGGTGAGATCCGGACGTCCGACCAGATACGTTGCGACGGAATATGTCGCGACGTCGTTTTGCGGCAGGTGTGAAACAGGATCGAGAAATCCCTGAGGAACATGAGCGGGCTTCAGAAACGGAAGCCGAAGACTCATCGCGCCAATCGAAGGTTCCACCAGTCGGAAGCCCAGGTCTTTCAGTCGCAACGCGACGCCATCCAGACTGGTGCTCATCGGATCCACCACGACGAACACCGCATCAATCCCGGGGTCCATCGTCCACAAATCCTGTTCCGTCGCCGCACGATCACCACCGGTGAATTTTCGCCATTCGAAGGTGTACTTGACAGAGTCTTCAATTCCCCAGGCCTTCGCAAAGATCTTTGCAACGGTGTGGCTGCCTTGCCCTTTGCTCGACGTCAAAATGTGTTGACACTTCGAAGGCTCAGTAATGCCATCTTTCAGGAACAAAAGAACAACCTCGCTCGACTCCAGTTCTGTCCGCAGCATCTCCTCGGGGATCTCGATTCCTCCCTGGACGAACGCCAGTTGCGCCTTTCCGCTGTTGAGGAGCCCGATGCTCTCAGTCGACCCCTCGGTTTCCCTCAGAGTGATCTGTGAACGCCGCGACAGGGACGTCTTCAGTTTCACCGCATCCCGAGCTGAGACAGCGACAACGATCCGAGCCGACGAAAAGAACTGCCGATACAGCCAGATCCCAAACAGTGCGAGAGACAGCATCAGGAAGACTGCCGGAATTCGGTGCCAGCCCAGCAGTCGATTGTTCTTCTTCGCGACCTGCTTGGCACCTTTCGCGGCATTCACGACAGACTCGGCGATGGCTTCCAGTTCGGTATGCTTCGAGAGACCGTCGCGGACGTGCGAAAGAACGTGTTCACTGCTTTCAACCACCGAATCAATCTTCAGCCGAAGTGATTCACGAAGTGCCGCACGGGATTTTGGCGAGACGGCTTTTGTCATGCTCTGGCCCAGTCCTGCTAAACGTGCACCAACCGAACACACTCAGAGACGTCAGTTTGAATTTGCTGAACGAGCGCATCGACAGACGGGAAAGAGCAGAGCGGGCGGATGTCATGAAGCAGATCGACAGCCAGGCGCTTCGAATAAAGATCCCCGGAGTAACCCACGATGTGACATTCGATCTTTTGACGCTGATCGGCAAACGTTGGATTTGGACCAATGCTGACCGCCACGGCATAGTACTTTGAGTCGATCTCCGTTCGACCAGCGTAAACACCGTTTGCTGGGATGAGCGAACCGATGCCCGTCAGATTTGCTGTTGGGAAGCCAATCGTGCGCCCCCGCTGCGCGCCCTGTTCGACATAGCCTGTCAGTCGATAAGGATGCCCGAGCAGCTTCACCGCCTGGCTGAGGGAACGCTCTGTCAGCAGAGTCCGAATGCGGCTGGATGAGACCATCTGGCTGGCATCTTCAACCGCTTCAGCAACTCGAAAAGTAATGTCTGCAGAAGTGCAAAGATCTTTCAATGTTGCGACGGTTCCTGCGCGGTCCTTACCAAACTGGAAGTTCGGACCTTCGACGATTCCAGTGGCCTGAAAGCAATGTTGAATCACATCGTTGAAGAACAGCAGTGGAGACATTTCCAGCAGTTCCCAGGTCACCGGCAGGACCACAACGCCATCCATCCCGCACTGCTTCAGCAGACGAATTCGCTCTTCGGGAGTGGTCAGAACCGGGGGAGCAAACTCCGGGCGAAGCAGTACGATGGGATGAGGATCAAAGGTGACCGCGACAGCAGGTTTGCTCAGTGATGTCGCCAGTTCCTTCAGCGCGCGAAGCATGGTGGCGTGTCCGGTATGAACGCCATCAAAGTTTCCAATGGAGATGCAGCCCCCCAATAAGTCGGAAGGCACCTGCAGCGAAATCATGCGAAGTGAACTTCGTTGAACACGCAAGAAGGACGATGTCTGTTTCTGCAGCGTCAGTGTGGTCGGTTTTGGTGACACCCAGTCAGCTGCAGAATGTCCAAGGAGTCTACCGTCGTGACTCCGCAGTGCACAATTGCATCGTGCAGGCCTCAGATTGCTGAGAATCCGATTTCAGGGCAGGGCGGTCGATAGCCGCGCACTGGCCACAGACTATCAGCCTGCAAACGAAAACGGCCCGATCAAATCGGGCCGCTTTGCGAGTTGCACAGTCAAAGTCTGCGTTGTTCTGTTAGACCAATGCTTCACGGTTGATGCAGCCCATGACCCAGTGGTCAATCATGCGGGCTTCGTTGCTCACGGGATCAACGGGCAGGGCGGTCAGTTCCACGTCGACGGAAGCACCTGCGGAACGCAGCGTTCGAACCGATTCAACGCAGCGGGCCAGAGTTTCTCGCTGGCAGCTGCGAGCCACCGACATCAGAACGGGCTTGTTTCGGAGCCCTGTGACTCGATCAGACTTCAGGCATCCGGAATCACAGAATGGATCCAGCAGAACTGCACCGGCGAACCAGTCGGGCTTCTGCACAAGAACCTGCATAGCGATGTCGGCCCCATGGCCGGAACCTGCAAGGAAGATTCGTTCGCTGTGAATATGGAATGCTCGACGAAGGCGGCATGTGGTCAGGTGAAGCAGGTCGGTCAACGGCACTGAGCCAAACTGAACCGAGGACGGATTCCAGCGAAATCCTCCGCTGACCATGTCTTCATGATTTCCTCGCAGCGCGAGCCCCATGTAGTTCTGGGAACTGACTGCATTCATGACCTGTTCCAGCTGATCCTCATCATTCGAATCGCTGTGGAACCAAAGGATCAATGGATAGGCGTAGCTTTCCTCGTAGCGTTCTGGCACGTAAATCGAAACGGGCCAGTCCGATTCTGCCACGCTTCCGGAATACTGATCGGGAGACGCGTCGGACGTACGCCAGTTCTCGTACAGCTCGCGAAGTTCCACTGGAAGCATCTCGACGGCAATCTTCGGAACCAGCGAATCCATCTCGCCGGACGAAAACGACATGCTTCGAACTCGATTAAACATTTCCATTTGCTTCCATGACCAGAGTTTGACAAGTGATCGATGCCTGGCGCGGGACCGGGCGGACGTCGATCGGTAAGGGAACTTCGGTCCAGATCCTGTTTTGCAGGAAGCTGGCAAACAGTCAGGGGGAGACTGTCTGTCGGGAATTACCGGGAACTACGTTTCATCATGACTCGACGAATCTCCTGAAAGTCGAAGTTCTTCCCAGGGCAGGACGTTGATTTCACGTCCGAATGCCCAAGGAGCCGTTCTTCAGGAACCTGGTGCCGTCGAGACAACTCCGCCACCAGTTGTTTCAGAGACTGAAGCTGCTTCTCGGTCGGGCTTGAGTTTTCAAAGTTCCCGATAAGACAGATTCCAACGCCGCGAGCATTCACTGCGGCATTTCCCGAATGAGCACCGTGGATTTGATCCTTCCAGCGAAAGGTCGCCTCCACATGGCCATCCGGCATTCCCTGACCATTGCCGATGACAAAGTGATACCCAATACCCAGCCACGGATTACCCGCTGCATCAACTCGACGACGGTGTTCCGCGTGAATTGATGCAACACTTCCCGTTGCTGTTCCGGAATGGTGAATGACCAGGTATTGCCATCCAATTTCCGGAACATCCGCCAGCCATCGATCTGAACCAGACTCTGGTTGAGAACCAGGTTCGCGGGCTCCGGAAAGTCCTTGTGCCGTTCGAGCCGAAATCATCCAGGATCCACGACCAGGATCCTGTCCGAAGGCCGATGCCACATTGAACTGAAGCCCGCACAGGACAATCGCCGAAAGAAGAAAGAGAGACCGTCGCTGTTCGTCCTGCAAGAGATTCACAGTTGGTCCCAGGTGAAGGCCTACGCCTCCTGACATTGATCTTTGATCCGTCGGCATCCAGCGGATGTGCGTGATCGACTCTACATGGCCTCACCAGGGGTGTCAACGTCCGCTTTTTCCTCGACCGTTTCCTGCCTTTGCGAGGTCAGTGACGAGGTGAAATCCACGCAGTCTGCGCGGACTTTGACGGCAGATTTTCAGTCCTAAAACCCTCCTGAATACCCCTGTCCTTCCCAATCGTCACAACCTCAGCGATTTTTGCCAATTCTGAGGGGCTGCATTCAGTTCCATTCCAGTTTTTGAGCGCGGAGAATGGACCTGCTGAGGGGCTGCAGTCGCTTTGGGAGTTTTGGGTCGGATGTCGCGAATGGGAGGCGTTTCATTCAGTCATCCAGTTCCCCGTGCGGGTGTCTTTTCAGACGCGTTTTGCATCGTCATACTTCGGACCAAAGCCGTTGGATCAGGACGGCGCCAGAACAACGAATTAGTGGGGAGAATGCACGGAATGGGTCAGGCCAAGCTGACAGACGTCACAGTCAAAGACGTAAGTGTGTCGTTTGAACCGGTACCGTATCGAGCACCGCTCAAGTTTGGCGGTCGAATCGTCAGCTCTGGCTGGCTGATGAATGCTCAAGTTACCGTGGAAACCCACAGTGGAAAACACGCGACGGGCCATGGCAGTATGCCCGTCGGAAACGTCTGGGCCTGGCCATCGAATACTCTGGAGCCTGCTCAGACTGAGCAGGCGATGATGAAATATGCCAAAGCGGTCGGTGAGCTGTTTGCCAGCTTCCCTGGCTACGCTCATCCGATGGAAATTGAGTTCGAAGTCAGTGCGGAGTATGACCATCTGGGCCGCCGAGTCGCGGATTCTCTGGGAATGTCTGAACCATTGCCCGCGCTCGCTCAAATGGTCGCGGCAAGTCCCGTCGATGCGGCGATTCATGATGCGTTTGGGCGCATGCTGAAACTGAACAGTTTCAACACTCTCTCAAAGGAATTTTGTACTCACGATCTGTCGCGGTATCTGGACGACAACTTCCGAGGTGAGTTCGCGGATCGATACACCCTGCGCGAGCCCGTTCCCTCGCTGCCTTTGTACCACCTGGTCGGGGCTTTGGATCCGCTGACACCTGAGGATGTGAAAGAGCGTCCAGATGACAAATTGCCTGTCACGCTTGGTGAGTGGATTCACGCCGATACTTTGACGCATCTGAAGATCAAACTCGCCGGTGACAATCTCGACTGGGATGTCGAACGTGTCCTCGCGATCGATCGAATTGCCACTGTGGCGCAGGCGGAGCGAGGATGCCAGAAGTGGTGTTATTCCTGCGATTTCAACGAGAAGTGCGATTCGGCTGCGTATGTCGTCGACTTCCTGCGAAGGATCCAGGCTTCGAATCCGGCTGCGTTCGATCGCATCCAGTACATCGAACAGCCAACCAGCCGAAACCTGGAAGCGGCAAATGCCCCCAAAATGCATGAGGCCGCGGCCATCAAGCCGGTCGTCATTGACGAAGCCCTGACGTCGTATGAGTCTTTGCTGATGGCTCGGGATCAGGGTTATTCGGGCGTTGCGTTGAAAGCGTGCAAAGGCCAGACGGAATCTGTTCTGATGGCCGCTGCAGCTCAGAAATTCGGGATGTTTCTGTGTGTTCAGGACCTGACGTGTCCAGGAGCCTCGTTCCTGCATTCAGTCAGCCTGGCGGCTCGAATTCCCGGGGTCGCCGCGATCGAAGGCAATGCACGGCAATACTGCCCGTCGGCAAACGCAAAATGGGCTCGAAAACTGCCGTCGGTTTTCACCGTTACCGACGGAAAAATCGACACAAGCCGACTTGGCGGACCTGGGTTAGGATTCCAGTAGAAAGCCTTGAGGGCTCAAGAAACAGGTCGGGAGAACCCCTCCGGGTGGTTTGGATGTAGCGAACCTGCCTGTGAAACCGGGAGTTTTGCGGAACCCGCGATATTCGTGGATTTCGCTTCTGGAGTTCGCTTTTCCGCCTCGGTTACCATGTCGATGTGAACGTCAGTGATTCTGTGTCGGCACCTGCGCTGATATTGCGCTTGAAAAAAGCGCGTTTCGAGCGAGGGCATTTGGATGCAGAGTGCTGATCAAGAGCCATTTGGAAACTTCGGCGGAAATGCAGAACATGAAACGTTTGCTCCGAACGGGAATGATGCTGACAGCACTGGGCAGCGGATCGCACTTCGCGTTGGCTCAGGAAGACACCGACACTGCCCCAGTGGATGCCGCTCCCCAAAAGCCGCCAGCGGTTGATACATCGAATGTGTCGCTGGACGGGAAAATGGTGTTTTCTATTCCCAGTCTGGAAAAGAAGTGGGAATCACAGGCCGTCATCAATTCCAGCCGCGACAAGATCGCCCACCTGGTGATTGATGAGGATGTGATCATCGTCCAGTCAAACACGGGGCTGGTCACTGTCTTCAACGCAGAAAATGGTCGCAAGTACTGGTCGTCTCAGGTCGGCCGCAATGATGAAGTCAGCGTTCCAGCCGCGACTGACAGCCAGATGGTGATTATCTCCACTGGCATGTCGATTCACGGTTTCGACAAGTTCTCCGGCCTTCGCCTGTTTTCGTATTCGTTGCCACATGTTGCCACGGCAGCTCCAACGATTGCTCGCCGTGAAGTGACTGAAGGCGACAATGTCCGCATCGCCCGATGGCTGACGATTCCTGTGTCTGATGGGTCCGTTGTGACCTACGACGTCGACATTCTCGAAAGAACCGGAAAGCTGGGTGCACTGCCGCCAAAGGTTCCACGAGCAATGGCGTGGCGATTCGCGACCAGCGAAGTCATCCCGTTTCCGATTGTTGCGGGTGAAGATCGATTCATCTTTGCGACTCAGTTCGGCGACGTACACTGTGTTGACATGATGGGAGCTGATGCGGGCAAGAGCCGGTTCCAGTTTATTCTTCGTGATGGCACCAGTGCTCCTCCCCTTTCGACTCGCCTGAATAATCACGAGTACTTTCTTGCGGCATCGACTGATGGCCGACTGTTCTGCGCAGTGCTGAAGCAGTTCCAGGAAGCTGTGAAGGACGGCTTTGTCACGACCCCAAGCGGCACAGTTCTGTGGACGATTCCACTCAGCCGTAACATTTCGCAGCCGATGATGGTTGTTGGTTCTGACTTGTTCTTTGTGACCGACGATGGGGTGCTTCAGAAGCATGCTCTGGTCAATGGTGACGCAGCACTGATCAGCAAAGGTGTTAGTGCGGTTGTCAGTGAAGCCGAATCTCTCAAGGGCAGCCTGCGTCCGTACGGTGCATCCGTCGAATTTCAGGCCGACGGCCTTCTGGAGTTTTCACCGATTCGTGTGGCGAACCGCTCAACGGGCCAGGTCGTTCGTTCGATGACCATTGATCTGACGAAGACGCCGTTGATGTTTCGAGGAACCGCGGATGATCCGGCAGTTCCTTCGCTGACCGTCGACGGTGATTGCGGAGCCGTAACCGGACTGAGAGCGTCTGCGTTGAGTGCCGACGGAAAAGTGCTGACCCTTGAGTTCAACAGTTTTCAGCCGAATGACCTGTTCTATTTCCGACCGGATGTTGGTCACGCGGAACTTTCCGACATCAAGCTGACCGCAGAAATGCTGGAAGGCGCTGACATCAAGGTCATGGTCGCTCCTGAACGAGCTGTTGTGGCGTCTGCTGCATCCCTTGATGGTGAGTCTCAGGCATTTCCACCACGAACGTTGAAGGGAAGCCTGCAGCGACAGAATGTTGAGTGGAAGGTCGGTGGTGTGAAGAAGCTGTTGGCCGTCTCTGATTCTTCAGTTTACTACCTCGACAAGAATCATCAGATCGTCGCTGTGACACGTCACTCAGCCGATCAGCCAGTTTCAATTTCAGGCAACGAATACAACGTCCACCAGTTCAACGATCGAACGGACCGAGTGGTTGTGAGCTCTGTGGGTGGATCAGTTTCCCTGTTTGCTGAACGCCGTATCGAGCTTGGAGTTCTGCCGCTGCCACTCGCAAACGGAATCTACTGGGCCACTTATCCAAAGGTTGAACTGGAGCCGGAGTTTGCTCAGTTCCACCGAAATCCGGGCGAACAACCCATCGTGATCGATGTGCCCAAGAAGGATGCAGCCCCACCAGCGACGGAAGCAACTCAGAACTAACACTGCTGACGTCCTATCCCAACCCGCTGCGTGAGCGAGGGATCATTTTGGATCACTGCAAAGGCCGACAGGAACTCAGGTTTCTGTCGGCCTTTTCTGTTTGATGCTCAGTAAGAACGCTGGACATGCAGCTCACTTGTCGTCTGGTCGCGTTGCCGATTGGCAGCGTCTGTTGACCTGCCGCAACGCGAAACTGGGTAACAAGCAAAAGATAGCGACCTGCGCGAAGTGTTGCGGTTCGTCATCGAGCAAACTCCGCAGTCGACGCATTCTTCCCGGGACTCGTGTTTGCCGCGGGATATGTTTCTTATCCAGCCGGATCTCTGTCTGGTTTCAGGACAGAAAACAGGAATGGAGAACCTTTCCCTTTGAGTCCGGTTGTTCGGTGTGGGTAAGGTGAATCGAACACGATTTCGTGGCAGCCTCATTCGGTTTGGACACTGACGAGGCGTTGAACAGTCTGCATTTGGAGCAAAGAAATGCGTTGGCGAACTTGGCTGGCAGCAGTGGCAGTGCTCACTGTGACGGGAGGCACCGTCCAGGCGGGTTTGTGTGGTATCGCGTCCTATCCTTGCTATCCGGCTGTCGCATGTCCTCAGCAGACGTGCTACACGACTTGCAAGGTCGCAACCGAAACCTGTTACCGCACGGTTTGTGAAACCGTTTACGAACCGCAGGAATACACGTCGTCTCGGACGGTGTACGAAAACGTCTACGAGAATGTCGAAGAGACCTGTTACCGCACCGTAACAGAAACAGCGTATCGCGAAGAGCAGTACACTGTGTCAAAGCCTGTCACCGAGACGGCCGTTCGTCAGGAAGTGTATTGCGTTCAGAAGCCGGTTGTTGAAACTCGCTATCAAAGCTGCAACTACACGGTCCAGCGACCTGTTTGGGAAGACCGAGTTCGCGAATGCCGCTACACCGTTCAGCAGCCTGTTTGCGAAACCATCCAGCGTGAATGCCGCCAGACAGTGATGAAGTGCGTGACGGAAACCGTTAATCAGGAACGCTGCTACACTGTTATGCGTCCGGAGACTCGCACCCGCTGCGTTCAGCGCAATGTGGGTCGATGGGTCACTCAAACGCAGTGCATTCCTGGTCCAGTGATGCGACGAGTCGTTCCGGGGCCATGCGGTCCTCAGGTTTGCAACGTTCAGTGTCCTCCTCGCCAGGTATGCCGACGAGTATGGTGCCCTCAGGTTGTTCAGGAGCAGATTCCTTACACCGTGATGGTTCCACAGGTTGTGAAGCAGAGCTGTCCGGTACAGGTCACTCGCTACGTTCCCGAAGTGGTCGTGAAGAACATCCCGGTCAACGTCACTCGCATGGTTTGCAAGGAAGTCGTACAGCAGGTTCCTTACAAGGTTTGCCGCATGGAGTGTGAAACTCGCACGCAGCAGATTCCTTATCAGGTTTGCCGCATGGTGACCGAGCAGAAGACTCGAGACATTCCATACTCTGTCTGCAAGATGGTCAGCGAAACCTGTACTCGCAAGGTTCCATTCTGTACGACGCGACAGGTTCCGTATACGTCGACTCGCCGAGTCTGCAAGCTGGTTCCTCGTGAAGTTCAGCAGACCTGTACTCGCATGGTGGCTCGCCAGGTCATGAAGCAGGTCCCTTACACCCGCTGCATTCTGGTTCCGGAAACGACTTGCTGTTCGTCTCTTTGTGCCCCAGGCATCGGTGGCTCAAGCTGTGCGTCCGGCGACTGTGCTGGAACGACTGTTGACGCTGCGAAGCCCGTTGTTCCTCAGCCAGATGCCGGGGCTAATCTGAAGTAATCTGCGAGCCTCTGGCCGAAGCCGAATGTGAGACCCTATAACGCCCGACGCTCTGTCGGGCGTTTTTCATTGGTGGTCCCAACGAGGCAAATCGTTCAAACCACCGTACGCCTGCTTCGATTCTTTGGTGGACTCAGGAAAATCCGGCGGATTCAGGGATTCGGTGAAGTTGCATTTGTCGCGGCATCGGGCAGAACTCAAACTCCGCACCCGGTGTCTTTGACACATCTCGTGCTTCCATCGTTCCACTGAAATCTGAGCCACGTATGTCTGTGTTTCGACCTGCCATTGATCGGATGGCCGGCTATGCGCCCGGTGAACAGCCTCAGGACACCGGCTGGGTCAAGCTGAACACCAATGAGAATCCATATCCGCCGTCGCCTCGCGTGATTGATGCGATTCGCCGTACCGCAGAAGGGCGACTGAACATCTATCCCGATCCACACGCGACAGCGTTTCGACGCACGGCAGCCGCTCTGTTCAACGTGGATCCGGAGTGGATTCTTCCCGCGAACGGCAGTGATGAAAACCTCACGATCATCACTCGATCATTCTGCGATGCGGGGCAGTCGATCGGGTATCCGTACCCGAGCTATGTGCTGTATGAATCGCTCGCTCAGATTCAGGACTGCGGAGTTGTTCGACTGCGGTTGAACTCTCAATGGCAATGGGACAAGGCCAAGGCCGCAGAACTCCGACGCTCACTTCGAGTCTTCTACGTTCCTAATCCGAATTCGCCAACGGGTACGCTCTGGTCCGCCGACCAGTTGACCGAGCTGCTTCCGGAAAAAGGCGTTCTGGTTCTTGATGAAGCGTATGGCGACTTCTGTTCAAAGCCTCATCGGGGTGAGCTGCTGAAGGATGCTCGCTTCGAAAATCGTCTGGTGGTGACGCGAACCTTCAGCAAGTCCTACAGCCTCGCTGGCATTCGCTTTGGATTCGCCATCGCGCATCCGTCACTGATCGACGGAATGCGAAAAGTGAAGGACAGCTACAACTGTGACGCCATCTCCATCGCCGCTGCCACCGCGGCACTGGAAGACCAGGCATGGATGGAAGCAAATCGCCAGAAGATCATTGCGACACGCGGCCGGCTGGCGACAGCCTTGGCCGGAATGGGATTTTGTGTCCATCCGAGCGAAGCCAATTTTATCTGGGTGACTCATCCCACCGGCCACCATCGTGAAATCTATGAGCAACTAAAAGAGCGCCGGATCCTGGTTCGCTACATGCGATTCCCGGATGGCAATCCGGACGGCTCGATGCTCGACGGGCTGCGAATTACGATCGGGACGGACGCTGAAATCGATCGAGTGCTCGCGGTGCTGCCGGATGTGATTGCTCAAGCGACCGCCGATGCAACGTAGCTTCGTGCTGCGCCATCCCAACCCGTTGCGTCAGCGAGGGATGACTGTCAGCACACGTGTTCAATGCGTGTCGCGCCATCTCAACCCGCTGCGTCAGCGAGGGATGATTTTCAGCAAGGGATGACTGCCATAACGTCGCGAGTCCCCCCCCTCGCTGACATGTCGGGTTGCAAAAGGAGTGTCTGTGATGTCCGTTTTCTCGGGACTCGTGTTTGACAACCGATTTACTCGCGAGCTGCCTGCCGATCCGGATTCGTCCAATCGTCGTCGGCCCGTTCGTGGTGCGTGCTATTCGCGAGTGAAGCCGACTCCTGTGGCATCGCCGAAGTTGATCGGATGGTCGTCGGATATGGCGATCCGGCTGGGACTGCCGGCGATTCCCGGAAGTCACGCCGACGAACTCGCACGCGTGCTGGGAGGCAACGTGGTCGTTGATGGAATGGATCCATTCGCGATGTGCTACGGGGGCCATCAGTTTGGAAACTGGGCCGGTCAGTTAGGTGACGGGCGAGCCATCAATCTCGGGGAGGTTAAGAACGCTGCAGGTGAATATTGGACGCTGCAGCTTAAGGGAGCCGGCCCCACTCCGTATTCTCGAACCGCCGACGGGCTCGCCGTTCTTCGATCTTCCGTACGCGAGTTTCTTTGCAGCGAAGCGATGCACTGGCTTGGTGTCCCAACGACACGAGCACTCAGTCTGGTGACGACCGGCGAACAGGTTGTTCGTGATATGTTCTACGACGGGAATCCTCAGCGGGAACCCGGTGCTGTAGTCTGTCGAGTCGCTCCGTCGTTCACTCGGTTTGGCAACTTTCAGATTCTTGCGGCTCGCAGTGAACGGGAAATCCTGAACAAGCTGATTGATCACACGATTGTGCATGACTTTCAGTGGACTGATCCCGCGTCTGCGGAAACTCGGACGCGCTGGTTTCATGAAGTGTGCCGCCGTACGGCCGACATGATCGTTCACTGGATGCGAGTTGGATTTGTTCACGGCGTTATGAACACGGACAACATGTCGATTCTGGGGCTCACGATTGATTACGGCCCGTATGGTTGGCTGGAGAATTACGATCCTGACTGGACTCCCAACACAACTGACGCTTCCGGTCGTCGTTATGCCTTCGCCCAGCAGCCGCAGATCGCCCTGTGGAATTTGATTCAACTGGCCAACTCGCTCGCAACCGTGTTTCCCGGCGTTGAGCCTCTGCAGGCCGGGATCGATCTTTACACGTCGCACTTCAATGCCGAAGTTTCTGCGATGATGAACGCCAAGCTGGGACTTCCAAACAATGTCCCGGAAGAAGTTTCTGAGTTGTCCGGGAAACTGCTGGAGATCCTGAGCACCATCGAAACTGATATGACCATCTTCTATCGAACGTTGGGGAATGTTCGGCTGGATACTCTCACTGCCGAGTCTTCATCGAACGAATGGGAAGCTGTGATCGACGAACTTGGGTCGTCGTGGTATCGCCCGGACCAGGCAACGGACACTTATCGACAAACACTGAAAGCGTGGCTCCTGGAGTACCGCACCGCACTTCAATCGTTGGCAATCACTGACGACCATCGCCGAGCGTCAATGGCGCGAGTCAATCCGAAGTTCGTGCTTCGAAACTATCTGGCACAGCTGGCCATTGATCGAGCCGAACAGGGCGACAACGGACTGATCGAAGAGTTGCTTCAGGTTCTGCAGCGTCCTTATGACGACCAGCCCGAAAAAGACCATCTCGCACAAAAACGCCCCGACTGGGCCCGCCACCGCGCCGGCTGCTCCATGCTCTCCTGCAGCTCCTAATTCTCACGATCTTAATCCTAATCTTAACCTTAATCCTAATCCTCTCATAACTCCCCTCCCAAACGAAGTTTGGGAGGGGTCGAACGAGCGCCAGCAAGTTCGGGGGAGGGCCGCGCCACATCCCAAGTTCCGCGCCTCCTCAAGAAAAGTGGAGCAACAAAAGCCAAAGCCAGCAGGGCGACGTCAGTCCCCTTAGTGCGATTTGTTGTTCGGACAAAAAAATGTTGGGCAAAAATATGGCGAGCGGTGCGGTGTCAACCCACCGGTACCCATGCGATTCCTTCTGCATCCGTTACTCGCCATCTCTTCCGGCCACCCACCTCGTTCGCCATCTTCGCCCCTTGGCCCACCATTCCCGCGCATGCGGGAACTGCGGGAACCCAGCAACGTGATTTTGAAACCGCGAATGGACGCGAATGCACGCGAATAGGGCAAAACAAACTCGTTCACGCTTCCGTCGGTCCCGCACCGGCGGAAGCACCAATTCGCAACGCAATGTGGCTCGTGTCTCCGACGCGAGATGCCGCCAAGGAGTGTCGTTCCACACTGGTATCAGCCTGCCATGATTTCGTAACCGCGGATGAACGCAGATTGACGCGGATGGAAGATGCGTCAGACAAAAAATGAGTGTCAAGAAAAAAGGCGAGCGGGGTGACGTCAGTCCCCTGATTGCGATTTTCCGTCGCTCCTTGATTCTCATTGAGTACTAACGCGGCCGAAAGGAACGAAAAAATCCCGTCCTCCTTTTGCCCTTTCTTCTTTCGTTTCTTTCGGCCAACTCCCTCGTTCCCGATTATCGCCCTTTGGTCCGCCATTCCAGCGCGGGTTGGAACCGCCAGAACCTGGCAAGGTGATTTTGAAACCGCGAATGGACGCGAATACACGCGAATAAGGCAGAGCAAATCGGGGCAAATGATCTCGCGCGTTTCCGGGCCCGCTTGAGCATTAGCGTCGCACCCGGGGTAGCACGTACGCAGTGCGTGTGCCGCAGGCGCCGGAAGCCGAAGTGTGGGCGTGGTATTACGGGATGTGGGTCAACTGTGATTTGTTCGCTGTCCCTTTGGCTTCCGGCCGCTGCGCGTCTCAGGCTTTGCCTGTGTTACCCAGGGCGGGACGGCTGAGGGCAGCCATCCTACATTTGCTTGGAAACAAGAGATGCGAAAGCCATCGACCTTGTTCGCCGCCGTCAAATTCAGTGCCCTTTTTGTTCGGTCGATTTGACGTTGATTTGTGATGCGATAGATGCCGAAGGTGGTGGACCTATCAGGATGGCCACATAGGCAATCGGCTTCACGCCTTCAGTCCGCGTTCTGTCTTTTCTGGCATTAGATGGCAGCACCGGTTCGACGGTTCGAGTCCCCGGTTCGTCCAACAGTTCCACTCTCGCTTCGTGTCCACCGCCTGGATCCCAGCCATTAGCGAGAACCACCACGCGACCATCTTTGCGCTCGGGCAGGTCGCCACCAACAGGGCAGAAGTTTCCCGTTCTCCTGCCGAAAAGTTTACCATTCCAGATGTCGTTGTTGACATCATCATCCGCAAGCAGCCCGTCACAGACAGGTACCCAGTTCGTGACAGCGAAATACTCTGACTGCCCCGCCTCCTTGAGTTGCTTCGAAACCCACGACTCAACGACTGGTCCATCCTGTTTTGGCGTACGCTCAGTGACGGGCACAATCACCTTCACGAAGACCTGGTTGAATTGCTGCCTCGCAATGGCCCCTCGCGTTGGCGTCTGTGCGAGAAGTTCAGAAGCGGTGACGGCGTTGAGAATCAACAGCAGGGCAAAGAAACGATATCCCATTGTGAACCTCAGTGCGTGTCAGTGTGGTAGAAGTCTGGTAGAATAATCAGCGTTATCGACGGCCGCCAGAGACCCTGGACAACAAAGCAGCGTTACCGATGCGGCGCGGTGCGGCGGCAGAGTGAGTTGTAAACGGCTCCTCCACTGATCCCAAGCAGTGCTCCAGCCAGCAGATCAACCAGATGATGTTGATGTGTGAACCATGCTGCTGCAGCAATCGCGAACGCCCAAAGGTGAAACAGCCAGGGCTGCCTGGCGCGACAGCCAAAAATCTGTGCATGAAAAACGGCGTACGCTGCATGAAGTGACGGACATGGGTTGTAGGTCAGGTTCAGCTGATCAGCGATCCGGAATGAAAACGGCAGCACTTGATCGACTGGTGGCGAGACAAATCCAAGCCGCGCCGAGATCAGGAGAAAACAAACTCCTGCAACTAGAGTCATCGCTGTCATCGCAAAAACGTACGACCTTAGCTGTTGGGTACTCCGCAGCACGAACGGGACAAACAGAAACAGCACATACAGTGAGGAGTAAACTGGACTTAGTTCCGGAATAAACGGAATGTTCTGTTCAAAGGAAAAGTCGATGCGGACATGCTTCGTGCGCATCGCCGTCAGATAGTCGGCACCTCCGTAGACAACACCAAACAGAGAAGACAGAAACAGCGCTGAAACGAATGAGCCCAGCGCGAGTCTCGCTGACGGAAAAGCAAACAGACGTGTATCTTCTGATGACGCTGGCGACAGATCCGTCACTGAATGATCTTTCCGGCAAACTTGTTCTCGACATGTTCATCGGTCTTCCGCGGTCCTCGCCACATCTTCAGGTACTGGCCGACCAGGAATGTTCTTTCGGTTTCATTCCTCTCTGCGCTCAGCTGCGGAAGGTAGATCCACGGGACTGTTGGTTCCTCGTGATGGGCAAGATGCCAGTTGTGATTGAGCCAGAGAAGATCAATTGGGCCAAACAGCCACACGTTGCGAGTCCCGCGTAACACGTGCCGTTCGGTTCCAAAGTGATGCACATACTGCATCGCGGACCATGAAAATCCGAACCCGTCGAATGAAATTGTCGCTAAGACCATGGAGAGATTCCTGTCGGAGAATCCCTGGTACGACCACGCCATTCGCGTCGGCCAGCTCCAGCGCCTTGAAGCCACCATCGATGATCGAGGGACGGGAATTCTGTGGGAAACCTATGAAGAGAAGTGCATGCAGATCGGAATGCGTCGCGGCGACATCAAACCAACCGCCGTCGATACCCGCTTCGACTGGGATGTGATACCGCGATGTGATGATTGCTGACTCCAAAGTGTTGTTCCCCGCATCCTCAAACGCGTAGGTCAACCTGATCGTCTGAAATCGAAACCTCTCGCTACTGCCCTCTGGACTTCGCGGCAGTCGCCACCCCCACGAGAGCGCAGATCACCGATCCAGCAAGCCCGCAAAGGATTGATTTCCCAAGGTGTGCAGCCGCAGCGCCTCCATGTGGCCCACCTGCCAGGCTGAATGGGAGCAACTGCCAGCCAAGGACGATGCCTCCAATTGTTCCGATGGAAGCCCAAAACAGTGCAGAAAAAACAACAGGCCAGACTCGCCCGGTTCGACTGCCCACGAGGAGTCCAATGAGAAGAGCAGGAACTGCCACAATCAGAATCAGAATGATGAGCAGCTTGCCCATAGACGAAAAGCTCTCAGTCTTGTACTGACAGGCTTTGGTTCAATGGTGCATTCAGTTCCGCATCAACCGCCGCTTCGATCTCCTGAATCGTGGACTGTGCCTTGCTGATCTGGCTCTCAGCCTCAGGCAGGTTCAGCTGCTTACCGATCTGGCCCATGACAAGCAGGGACTGAGCGTATTCGTAACGGGCGTCCATGGCTTCAGCGGCTGTGCAGCTGGAAGCGGCAAGGCGATGTGCGGTCGCCAGTTTGCCACGATGAGCATACCGCAGACTCAGTTCCCGCAGTGCATGCGGTCGCTCTGGTGGCAACAGCCAGGACAGTCGCTTTGCCCACCGCGCCATCTTGTCAAATCGCCGTCGGACAGCAACCGCGCCGGCATCGCCATTTTTCTCAAGAGCCTCCGCATGCAAACGCAGACAAGTGACGAGCTGGCACAACACGTTCGTGTTGGTGGTTACTATGTAATAGTTTTTGACGCAGATCGCCCACGCTTGCTCCATGGCCTCCAGCGCCAAAGCAGAACGCTTATGAAAGGTATGCCAATGAGCTTCCGCCATAAATGCAGCGGTGGCAGCAAGATGATTCCCCGGAAGAATGCTGACGCAATTCAGAAGCTCGTCAAAAGCAATGCGACCTCGCGCACATCGGGCTAGTGAACATACTGCCCATGCCGCGTAGAGCTGATCTCCACGTCGGACACACGAATCGAACAGCCATCTTGAATCCCTGAACGCTTCAGCCAGGTCTCCAATCCCAAACTGTCCCATGGAAGTAAAAAGATAAGCAATGTCGAGCTCGCGGCGATCTCCGAGTTTTGTAAAAGCCAC